>NZ_JBVVPL010000051.1:0-13459 GCF_055807615.1 Bradyrhizobium sp. MV1.5
CTGTGAATGAGTTTCTGACAACCTCATTCTGGCACACTGATGCCGTAAGGGGCCGTCCACACCATCACCCCAGGGAGCAGTTGCGGCGCCGCGCTGCTAGCCACCAGTCGTCGTCAAACCAAAGCCGGTGGTTATGGGTCCTGGCTTTCGCCAGGACGACAGTGGTGTTTGCGGAAGCTGAGTGCCGGCCTTGAGCCTCACTCCCCCCCGATCGTCGTCAGATCCTGGAACCAGTGCTGGGCCTGGACGAACTGCTTGACCTTGGGCGACAGCGCATGCGGATTGGTGTCGTGCACCACCCACACCAGCGCGGCGTCGTCGACGATCAACGCGTGCGCCTGCGCCAGCAGCTCGTCCTGCTTGGTGCTGTCGAAGGTCTGCTTGGCCTCGTCGATCAGCGCGTCGACCTTCGGATTCTTGTAGCCGCCCCAGTTGACGCCGACCGGCGCGATCTGGCTCGAATGGAAGAAGCGGACGATGGCGTAGAGCGGGTCGGAGGTGACGTAGGCGATGTTGTTGGCGGTAATGCCGGCGTTCATCTCGTCGGCCGCGCCCTTGCGCCAGTGCGTATAGAGTGTCTCGAGCTCGACGACCTTGAAATCGATGTCAATGCCGATCTCCTTGAAGCTCTGCTGCAAGAATTCGTTCATCGGCAGCGACAGCATCTGGCCGGTGCCGCCCTGTGCGATGATGAAGGTGGCCTTCAACGGCTTCGCCTTGGAGTAGCCGGCTTCCTCGACCAGCTTCTTGGCGGCGGCGACATCGTATTTCAGCTCGAAACTCGGCTTGCCGAACCAGGGGCTCGACGGATCGACCTGTCCCTTGGCGGGTTTTGCAAGCCCATTCATCAGGCCCACCACGGCTTCACGATCGACCGCAAGGTTCAGCGCCTTGCGCAGGCGGATGTCGGTCCAGGGCGAACCCGGCAGCACGCTCAGATGATAATTCCAGACATGCGGCGTGACGTTGTCGACGAGCTTCATGCCGGCAGCTTTGAGCTGCGGCACGGCATCCGGGGCCGGCGTTTCGATCAGATCGACTTGCCCGGCGAGCAGCGCATTGGTGCGCGTCAGCGCTTCCGGCATCGGCACCAGCACGAGCTTGTCGACCTTTGGAATGCGCTTCTTGTTCCAATAATCCGGATTCTTCGTGAGCTCGGCGAGCTCGCGCGGCACCAGTTTGGTCAATTTGAACGGGCCAGTCCCCGAAGGCTGGCTCGCGAACTTGTCCCAATCCTTGCCGAGCTTTTCGTATTGCGTGGGGCTCGACACCAGGAACCACAACATCTGATAGGGAAAGAAGGAATCGACCGTCTTGGTGGTGATCTCCACTGTGGAGTCGTCGATCTTGGCGTAGCTCGCGACCGAAGGCAGGCGGGTCTTGACCTGGGCGCTCTGGCGCTTGTCGAATTGCGGTGCCTTGTCGTTGAGCACCTTGTCCAGATTCCAGATCACGGCATCGGCGTTGAACTCGCTGCCGTCGTGAAACTTCACGCCCTTGCGCAAGGTGAAGCGCCATTTGGTCTTGTTCTCGTCATCGACCTTCCACTCGGTGGCCAGTCCCGGCACCAGCTTTCCTGGGCGGTCGGCGACGTCCATCTCCCACGCGACGAGCGGATCGTAGATGGTGTAGGCCGTGAACTGATAGGCGCCAGCGCCGCGATCGGGCTGGCCGGTGGTCAGCGGGATGTCCGCCATCGAGATGCCGTAGCGCAGCACCGTTTCGGCGCCCGCCGGAAGCGCGGACAACGCCAGTGCAAGCACGGCGAAACAGGTCGATAGTCGGATACGCATAGGTCAAAGCTCCAAGGAAGACTTCAAGGACAATCGGAGCCAAACCTGCAATCTTGATGCCAGAATAGGCAGTGCGTTGCCCTCGCCGACGTGCGATCACAAGGACTTGTCGTCGCAGGGGCAATTTGCAGAAAAAGTTTCCCCATTGGCATAGCCATTGCATACGTTTGCATCAAAATTAGTCATCGAAGCCGGAAAAAGGATTGAGGCAATGCTGATCAACAAAAACAAGACCCGCGCGGCGCTGATCGCATTGCTGGCGCTCAGTAGCGCAGCTGCGTGGCCGCGCGCGGCCGGTGCCGAAACCGTGCTGCGCATCGCCATGACTGCTGCCGATATTCCGCGCACGCTGGGCCAGCCCGATCAGGGCTTTGAGGGCAACCGCTTCACCGGCCTCACCATGTACGACGCGCTCACCGGCTGGGACCTGTCCTCGGCCGACAAGGCCAGCGTGGTGATCCCCGGCCTTGCCACCGAGTGGAAGGTCGACGATGCCGACAAGACCAAATGGACTTTCAAGCTGCGGCCGGGCGTCACCTTCCATGACGGCTCGCCGTTCAATGCAGACGCCGTGGTGTGGAATGTCGAGAAGGTGCTGAAGCAGGATGCGCCGCAATTCGATCCGAGCCAGGTCGGCGTCACGGCCTCGCGCATGCCGACGCTGGCGTCCGCGAAGAAGATCGACGACATGACGGTCGAGCTCACCACCAAGGAGCCCGACAGCTTCCTGCCGATCAACCTCACCAACCTCTTCATGGCGAGCCCGGCGAAATGGCAGCACTTCTACGACAAGGCGGAGGGCGCTGACGCCAAGGCGAAGTCGCAGGCGGCCTGGACCGCGTTCGCCAAGGATGCAGCCGGCACCGGTCCCTGGAAGATGGCCGCGTTCACCCCGCGCGAGCGGCTCGAGCTGGTCAAGAATGCGAGCTACTGGAACAAGGACCGCGTGCCCAAGGTCGACAAGATGGTGCTCCTGCCGATGCCGGAAGCAAATGCGCGCACCGCAGCGCTGCTTTCCGGCCAGGTCGATTGGGTCGAAGCCCCGGCGCCGGACGCGTTGCCTGAATTGAAGCAGCGCGGCTTCAAGCTCTACGCCAACGAGCAGCCGCATGTCTGGCCGTGGCAGTTCTCGCGCGTCGAGGGCTCGCCCTGGAACGACATCCGCGTCCGCAAGGCCGCGAACCTCTGCGTCGATCGCGAAGGCCTCAAGGACGGCCTGCTCGCGGGGCTGATGGTGCCGGCGACCGGCACCTTCGAGGTCGGCCATCCCTGGCGCGGCAAGCCGACCTTCGAGATCAAGTACGACAAGGCGGCTGCGCAGAAGCTGATGCAGGAGGCAGGCTTCGGCCCGAACAAGAAGCTGACGGTGAAGACCCAGACCTCGGCGTCCGGCTCGGGCCAGATGCAGCCGCTGCCGATGAACGAATATCTGCAGCAGGCGCTGGCCGAATGCTATTTTGACGTGCAGCTCGACGTCATCGAATGGAATACGCTGTTCACCAATTGGCGCCGCGGTGCCAAGGATCCCAGCGCCAACGGCTCGAACGCGACCAACGTCACCTACGCGGCGATGGATCCGTTCTTCGCACTGGTGCGCTTCCTGCAATCGGGCATGGCCCCGCCGGTCTCGAACAATTGGGGTTTCATCAACAACCCCAAGTTCGACGAGCTCGTGAAGAAGGCACGGCAGACCTTCGATCCCGCCGCGCGTGACGCCGCGCTCGCCGAACTGCACGCGGCCTCCGTGGACGACGCGGCCTTCCTCTACGTCGCCCACGACGTCGGTCCCCGCGCCATCAGCCCGAAGGTGACAGGCGTCGTGCAGCCGAAGAGCTGGTTCATCGACTTCTCGCTGGTGTCAATGCAATAGTTCGCGCCGCATACGCAGTGCACCCTCTCCCCTTGCGGGAGAGGGTGGCTTCGCCTTAGCGAAGCCGGGTGAGGGGTCTGTCTCCGCGAAAGCGGACCTCTCAACTGACGCAGTATCATTCGCGGAAACAACCCCTCATCCGGCGCTTCGCGCCACCTTCTCCCACAAGGGGAGAAGGGAAGAAAAGAAACAACGTGCTCGCCTATATCGCCAGACGCATCGTCTACGTCGTCCCGATCGTCATCAGCGTCGCGCTGGTGTGTTTTCTGCTCGTGCACATCACGCCGGGCGATCCGCTGGTGGCCGTGCTGCCGGCCGATGCCTCGCAGGAGCTCGCCGCCCAGCTCCGCACCGCCTACGGTTTCGATCGCCCGTTGCCGGTGCAGTTCGGGCTTTGGCTGCTCCGCGCGCTTCATGGCGATCTCGGCAATTCCATCGCCACGGGCCGCCCGGTGCTCGCCGAAGTCATGCGCGCGGTCAGCAACACCGTCACGCTGGCGATTGCGGCGGCCATCATCGGCTTTACTATGGGCGTCCTGCTCGGCCTGATCGCCGGCTATTTCCGCGAAACCTGGATCGACAAGCTGGCGACATCCTTTGCCATCGCCGGCGTTTCGGTGCCGCATTATTGGCTCGGCATGGTGCTCGTCATCATCTTCTCGGTCCAGTTGAATTGGCTGCCCGCCGTCGGCGCCGGATCCGGCGGCTCCGCCGCCTGGGCCTGGGACTGGGCGCATTTGCAATATCTCGTGCTGCCGGCGATCACGACCTCGGTGATCCCGATGGGCATCGTCACCCGCACGGTGCGCGCGCTGACCGGCGACATTCTCAGCCAGGACTTCGTCGAGGCGCTGCGTGCAAAAGGCCTGCATGAGCGCGGCGTGTTCCGTCACGTCATCAAGAACGCCGCGCCCACCGCGCTCGCGGTGATGGGACTTCAGCTTGGTTACATGCTTGGCGGCTCGATCCTGATCGAGACCGTGTTCTCCTGGCCGGGCTCGGGCTTCCTGCTCAACTCGGCGATCTTCCAGCGCGACCTGCCGCTGCTCCAGGGCACGATCCTGATCCTGGCGCTGTTCTTCGTCTTCCTCAATCTGCTGGTCGACATCGCGCAAGCCGCGATCGACCCGCGCATCAAGCGGGGCTAGCGATGAGCGAGGCTGGAACCGTGAAAAAGGTGCGCTCCCTCCCCCGCCTGCGGGGGAGGGTTGGGGAGAGGGTGTCTCCTCAATCGAGAACCCCCAAGAGGAAAGAACCCTCACCCGGCGCTGCGCGCCGACCTCTCCCGCACGCGGGAGAGGTGCTCCGCCGTCTTGATGGGCATCGAATTCGGCGATGCTTAACGGAGGCTCGCTGATGACCGAGCTTCCGTTGTCCGTCGCCAGCGATGCGGCGCTTCAGTCCGCGCCCGCGACCAAGGCGCGCGGCTATTGGGCGACCGTCGGCCGCCGTATCCGGCGCGACAAGGTCAGCATGGTCTGCGCACTGGTGCTGCTGCTGATCTTCCTGTCCGCGATCGTTGCGCCGTGGCTCGGTCTGGAAGATCCCTACAAGGGCTCGATGATCCGCCGCCTTCGGCACATCGGCACATCAGGCTACCCGCTCGGCACCGACGAGCTCGGCCGCGACATGCTGGCGCGGCTGATCTATGGCGGGCGGCTGTCGCTTCTCATCGGCATCTTGCCGGTGATCCTCGCCTTTTGCATCGGCACGTCGCTCGGCCTCGTTGCCGGCTATGTCGGCGGCAAGCTCAATACCGCGATCATGCGCACGATCGACGTGTTCTACGCCTTTCCGTCCGTGCTGCTGGCGATCGCGATCTCCGGCGCGCTGGGCGCGGGCATCCTCAATTCCATCGTGTCGTTGACCGTCGTGTTCGTGCCGCAGATCACCCGCGTCGCCGAAAGCGTCACGACCGGCGTGCGCAACATGGACTTCGTCGATGCCGCGCGCGCCTCGGGTGCGGGACCGTTCACCATCATGCGCGTTCATATCCTCGGCAATGTGCTCGGTTCGATCTTCGTCTACGCGACCAGCCTGATCTCGGTCTCGATGATCCTTGCGGCAGGCCTGTCCTTCCTTGGACTCGGCACCAAGCCGCCGGAGCCGGAATGGGGCCTGATGTTGAATACCCTGCGGACCGCGATCTACGTCAACCCCTGGGTCGCCGCGCTCCCCGGGGCGATGATCTTCGCGGTCTCGATCTGCTTCAACCTGCTCTCGGACGGCCTGCGCAGCGCCATGGACATCAGGAACTAGCCATGAGCGAAACCAACGCCTCCGTCGCGATGCTGGAACCGGTCGAGGACCGCGGCGGCGTCGCGCAGCCGCTGCTTCAGGTCAACGGCCTGACCAAGCATTTCCCGGTTCGTGGCGGCTTGTTTGCCGCAAAGCGTACCGTGCGTGCGGTCGACAATGTCTCGTTCACCGTCGCAAAGGGCGAGACCGTCGGCATCGTCGGCGAGTCCGGTTGCGGCAAGTCGACCACCGCGCGGCTGCTCATGCATCTGATGCCGCGCGATACCGGCGACATCATTTATGACGGCATGAGCGTCGGCCAGTCGCTCTCCTTGCGCGAGTTGCGCCGCGGCATGCAGATGGTGTTCCAGGATTCCTACGCCTCGCTCAATCCGCGCCTGACCATCGAGGAATCGATCGCCTTCGGTCCGAAGGTGCATGGCATGGCCGACGGCGCCGCGCGCGCGCTGGCGCGCGAGCTGCTGGGCAAGGTGGGCCTGGTTCCCGCAAACTTCGCCAACCGCTACCCCCACGAGATCTCCGGCGGCCAGCGCCAGCGCGTCAATATCGCGCGGGCGCTGGCGCTGTCGCCGCGTCTGGTGATTCTGGACGAAGCCGTCTCTGCGCTCGACAAATCGGTCGAGGCGCAGGTGCTCAATCTGCTTGCCGATCTCAAGCGCGAGTTCGGCCTGACCTATCTCTTCATCAGTCACGATCTCAACGTCGTGCGCTATATCAGCGATCGTGTGCTGGTGATGTATCTCGGCGAGGTCGTCGAGCTCGGCCCGGTCGACCAGGTCTGGGACCAGCCGGCACATCCCTATACGCGCGCACTCCTTGCTGCGATGCCGTCCTCGGATCCGGACCGTCGCACCGAGACGCCGCCGATCACGGGCGATCCGCCCAATCCGATCGATCCGCCCTCGGGCTGCCGCTTCCACACCCGTTGTCCGTTTGCGGAGCCGCTCTGCGCAAATGCGACACCAAAACTCACCGCGCTCGATAGAATGGGCCACGAGGCCGCGTGCTACATGGCGATCCCGGGGTCAGGCCATAGCCGCGCGCCGAAGGAGGAAACCGCATGACGAGACCGACGACAAAAGAGATCAAGGCGACGGCACAGGTCGCCGGCGTTCCCGTCGACGACGAGATCGCGGCGCGCATCTCCAATTCCATCGGATCAGCCTTCGAGGGCTTTGCGGCCATTGCCGGCACGTTGCCGTTCGATCTCGAGCCCGCGCTCTATCCGATCGTGCAGACTGCGAAGCTCTCGAAATGAGCACCGAGCCCGCATTGATGACGCTCACCGAGGTCGCGCGCGCGATCGCGATGAAGCAGGTGTCCTCGCATGAGGTGACGCGCGCGCTGTTGCATCGCATCGCGCAGTGGCAGCCGCATCTCAACGCCTTCATGTCGATCGAGGCAGAGGCGGCGCTGAAGGCGGCCGAAGCCGCCGACGCCGAACTCGCCAAGGGCGAAGTCCGCGGTCCGTTGCACGGGGTGCCGCTCGCGCACAAGGACATGTACTACGACGCAGGCCACATCGCGACCTGCGGCTCGCTGATCCGCCGCGATTTCGTTCCGACAGTGACCTCCACCGCCTTGCAGCGGCTGAAGGATGCGGGCCAGGTTCGCCTCGGCACGTTGCATCTCGCCGAATTCGCCTATGGCCCGACCGGCCATAACGCCCATTACGGTCCGGTGCGCAATCCCTGGAACGTCGCGCATATCACTGGCGGCTCGTCGTCCGGCTCCGGCTCGGCGGTCGCGGCGCGATTGACCTATGCCGCGCTCGGCTCCGACACCGGCGGCTCGATCCGCATGCCCGCGCATTTCTGCGGGGTCACGGGACTGAAAACCACCGTTGGCCGGGTCAGCCGCGCCGGCGCGATGCCGCTGTCGCAGTCGCTCGACACAGTCGGCCCGCTCGCCCGCACCGCTGAGGATTGCGCGCTGCTGCTGGCGCTGATGGCCGGCCCCGATCCTGAGGATTCGACCTGCAGTCATGAGCCGCTGTCTGACTATGTCGGCGCGACCAAGGGCTCGTTGAAGGGCCTCAAGGTCGGGGTCCCCTCGTCCTTCTATGTCGACGATCTCGACGGCGAGGTCGCGCGCGTGCTGGACGAGACCATTGCGGTGCTCAAGCGCGAAGGCGCCGACATCGTCACGGTCGAGCTGCCCGATCAGCGGCAATTGTCCTCGGCAAGCCAGCTCGTGCTTGCAGCCGAAGCCGCCGCCTTCCACAAGCGCTGGATGATCGAGCGGCCGCAGAATTATGGTCCGCAGGTGTTGATGCGGCTCCAGAACGGGCTCGCGGTTCCCGCCATCACCTATCTCGAGGCGATGCGCTGGCGCGGGCCGGCACTTGCCGCGCACAATGCAGCAACGGCTGGCGTCGACGCGATCATCGCACCGGCGTCCCCGGTGCCGGCGCCGACGATCGAGGAGAGCGACGTCGGCGGCGGGCCGAATGCGCCGGCGCTGTTGCAGCGGCTGACGCTGTTCACCCGTCCGGTGAATTACCTAGGCCTGCCGTCGCTCACGGTGCCCTCGGGCTTCACCAAAAGCGGCCTTCCGATCGGCATGCAGCTGATCGGCCGATCCTTCGATGAAGCGACGCTGCTCACCATCGGCGCCGCATTCCAGCGCGCCACCGACTACCACGACAGGCTGCCGAAACTTTCGTCATGACAAAGCTCGTCGAGATCTCAGGCCTCAACATCCGCTTCACCGGCGAGCGCACGGTCTATGCCGTGAACGATCTCAGCCTCTCGCTCGGCGACGGCGAGGTGCTGGGCCTGCTCGGAGAGTCCGGCTCGGGCAAGAGCGTGACCTTGCGTGCGCTGATGCGCCTGTTGCCGAAGAAGCGCACGCAGATCACGGGCAAGGTCAACGTCATGGGCCGCGACGTTCTCGCCATGAACGACGAGCAGCTGTCGTCGTTCCGCGGCCAGACCGTGTCGATGATCTTTCAGGAGCCGGCGCTCGCGCTCGATCCGGTCTACACCATCGGCGCGCAGATCGCCGAAAGCGTGGTGCGTCACGAAGGCAAGTCGTATGCGGAGGGCAGGGCGCGCGCACTCGAAATGCTCGAGGTCGTGCGCATTCCTTCCGCAAAACGCCGGCTCGATGCCTATCCGCATGAGATGTCCGGCGGCATGCGTCAGCGCGCGATGATCGCGCTGGCGCTCGCGTGTCGTCCCAAGATATTGCTCGCGGACGAGCCGACCACTGCGCTCGATGCCACCGTCCAGATCCAGATCCTGCTGCTGTTGCGCGAGCTGCAGCGCGAGTTCGGCATGTCCGTCATCTTCGTCACCCACGACATCGGCGTCGCCATCGAGATCTGCGACCGGGTCGCGGTGATGTATGCCGGCCAGATCGTGGAGCAGGGCACGCTTCGCGACATCGTCCGCTCGCCGGTGCATCCCTATGCCAAGGGCCTGCTCGCCTCGACCGTCCACGGGGCCAAGCGGGGACAGCGGCTCGAGACCATCCCCGGCACCCCGCCGTCGCTTGGCGAGAGGCCGCACAACTGCTCCTTTGCGCCCCGCTGCCCCGCTGCCCAGCCGCGCTGCCTGGAGCAGCTGCCAGGGAATGTGGAGGTCGGGCCGGGCCGGGCGGCCCGGTGCGTGCTGGCGGAGCCGGTCACCACGCTGTCGTGATACCTGGACCGCAAGCGGGGAACGGGGGAACAGCATTCAGACCTCGTTCATCCCGGTTCCGCTTCCATGGAACCGTTCATGGAGAGGGACCTCGCTTATGTACATTTCGAATGAAGGCTTGCTTGTCATCCTGTTCGTCGGCCTCGTCGCTGGTTGGCTGGCCGGCAAAGTGGTGCGCGGAACCGGGTTCGGCATCATCGGCGATATCGTGATCGGCATCGCCGGCGCGCTGGTGGCAAGCTTCCTGTTTCCGAAGCTCGGCATTCACATCGGCACCGGGCTGATATCGGAGATCATCTATTCCGCCATCGGCGCGGTCATCCTGCTGCTGGTGGTGCGGCTGGTCCGCGGCGGCGGCCGGTTCTAATGGCGCCCGGGTTCAATTGATCGAACTTTTGACCTCTCCCCGCCCGGGGAGAGGTGACATGTCTGCAAGAAAAAGCCGCAAGATCGTGAGATTCCGGACTTGCGTGCAAGGTCGGTCGGGGGTGATGTGGGCCATAGGGGTCCCGGGTGTTCGACTGCGTTGGGCGATGAGCGCAAACGCGATGTTAATCCGGGTCAATTACTCCTGAATTTGCCTTTGAAATCAGGGGCTTTGGCCCCTACCCGAAAGAGATCAGACTGATGGCAGCCGTTCCCGGCGTCCGCCGCTCAGAGCTCGGTGATGCGCTGCGCGCCTGTCGCACGGCGTTCGTCGGCGTCGGCTTGATGAGCTGCATGATCAACCTGCTCTATCTGACCGGGTCGATCTTCATGCTGGAGGTCTACGACCGGGTGCTGCCGAGCCGCAGCATTCCGACCCTGGTCGGCCTGATCGTCCTCGCCAGTTTCCTCTACATGGCGCAGGGCGTGCTGGACATGATCCGCAACCGGATCCTGGGCCGGGTCGGCACCGCCCTGGACGAAGCCTTGAACAAGCGGGTGTTCGACACCATCGTGCGCCTGCCGCTGCTGGTCGGCAGCCGCAACGAGGGGCTTCAGCCGCTGCGCGATCTCGACAATGTCCGCTCCTTCCTCGGCGGCATGGGCCCGAGCGCGTTCTTCGACCTGCCCTGGCTGCCGCTCTATCTCGCCATCTGCTTCGCCTTCCACGTCATGATCGGCGTCACCGCGCTGGTCGGCGCCGTCATCCTGGTCGGGCTGACGCTGGTCACCGAGTTCATGTCCCGCCAGCCGGCGCGCGAGGCGATGGGGCTTGCGGCCCAGCGCAACGATCTCGCCCAAGCCAGCCGCCGCAACGCCGAAGTCATGGTGTCGATGGGCATGGCCGGCCGGATGAACGCGCGCTGGAGCGAGGCCAACGAAAAATATCTCGACGGCAACCAGCGTGCGAGCGACGTCGCCGGCGGTCTCGGTGCGGTCGCAAAAGTGCTGCGCATGATGCTGCAATCGGCCGTGCTCGCGGTGGGCGCCTATCTCGTCATCCACCAGGAGGCGACCGCCGGCATCATCATCGCCGGCTCGATCCTCTCGGCCCGTGCGCTCGCGCCGGTCGACCTCGCGATCGCGCACTGGAAATCCTTTGTCGCGGCACGTCAGAGCTGGCACCGCCTGACCCGCCTATTGGAGCAGATGCCGGCGCAGACGATGCCGACCCAGCTGCAGGCGCCCACCAGCCGCCTCTCGGTCGAAGGCGTCGCCATGGTGCCGCCGGGCGACCAGCGCCTCATCGTGCAGGACATCACCTTCGCGCTCGAAGCCGGCAACGGCCTCGGCGTGATCGGACCGAGCGGCTCCGGCAAGTCGTCGCTGATCCGGGCGCTGGTCGGCGTCTGGCAGCCGGTCCGCGGCAAGGTGCGGCTCGACGGCGCGGCGCTCGACCAGTGGTCGTCGGACATGCTTGGCCGCCATATCGGCTATCTACCGCAGGACGTCGAATTGTTCGGCGGCACCATCGCGCAGAACATCAGCCGCTTCGATCCCGAGGCCACCTCCGATGGCATCATCGCCGCCGCCAAGGAAGCCGGCGTGCACGAGATGATCATCAAGATGCGCGAGGGCTACAACACCCAGGTCGGCGAGCAGGGCACGGCGCTCTCCGCGGGCCAGGCGCAGCGCGTGGCGCTGGCGCGCGCGCTCTATGGCAACCCGTTCCTGATCGTGCTCGACGAGCCGAATTCCAATCTCGACACCGAAGGCGACGAGGCGCTGACCCGCGCCATCCGCGCGGCGCGCGAGCGCGGCGCCATCGTCGTCGTGGTGGCGCACCGCCCGATCGGCGTGGAAGCGGTCGACCAGATCCTGGTGCTGCGCGACGGCCGCATGCAGGCCTTCGGGCCGAAGGAACAGGTGCTCGCCCAGGTGCTCCAGCCGCGTGTGACGCCGCCGGCGCCGATCAAGATCGTCAGCGAAGGCGGAGCCAAGGCATGAGCACGATGGCGCTCGGCGGCGCAAAGCCTGCCGCGAAGCGGACCGTACGGCAGTCGATCCGGTTCCACTTGATGCTCGGGCTTGGGATCGTGCTGGTCCTCCTGGTCGGCCTCGGCGGCTGGGCTTCGACGGTGCAGATTTCCGGCGCGCTGATCGCGCCGGGTCAGATCGTGGTCGAATCCAACGTCAAGAAGGTTCAGCATCCGACCGGCGGCGTTGTCGGCGAGGTGCGTGCCCGCGACGGCGACGTGGTCAAGGCCGGCGACATCGTGGTGCGGCTCGACGACACCGTCACCAAGGCCAACCTCGCCATCGTCACCAAGAATCTCGACGCCGCGCAGGCGCGTGCGGCGCGGCTCCAGGCCGAGCAGCGCGGGATCGACAGGATCGACTACCCGCAAGCGCTGCTCGATCGCGGCAACGATCCCGACGTCAAGGCGCTGCTCTCGGCCGAAACCAAGCTGTTCGACGTCCGCGTCAACGGGCGCGCCGGCCAGAAGGCGCAGCTGCGCGAGCGCATCCAGCAGCTCAACGAGGAGATCGAGGGCCTCTCCGCGCAGGAGCGGGCCAAGGACAGGGAAATCTCGCTGGTGCAGCAGGAGCTGATCGGTGTCCGCGATCTCTATGACAAACACCTGGTGCAGATCTCCCGTCTGACCACGCTCGAACGCGATAGTGCCCGCCTCAACGGCGAGCGCGCGCAATACATCGCCTCGCGCGCGCAGGCCAAGGGCAAGATCACCGAGACCGAGCTCCAGATCATCCAGGTCGACAAGGATATGGTCAGCGAGGTCTCCAAGGATCTGCGCGAGACCAACGACAAGATCGGCGAAATGATCGAGCGCAAGGTCGCCGCCGAGGACCAGCTTCGCCGCGTCGACATCCGCGCACCGCAGGACGGCATGGTGCTGCAATCGACCGTGCATACCGTTGGTGGCGTCATCACCGCCGGCGACGCCCTCATGCTGATCGTGCCGCAGGCCGACGATCTCCAGGTCGAGGCCAAGGTCAATCCGGTCGATATCGACAAGCTCCAGATTGGCCAGAAGACGCTGCTGCGCCTGTCCGCCTTCAACCAGCGCACCACCCCGGAGCTCAACGGCGTCGTCAGCCGCGTCTCGCCCGACGTCACCACCGATCAGCGCACCGGCCAGAGCTACTACACCATCCGCGTCTCGCTGTCCGCAGAAGAGGTCGCCAAGCTCGGAGACTCCAGGCTGATCCCCGGCATGCCGGCGGAAGCCTTCGTCCAGACCGGCGACCGCACCATGCTGTCCTATCTGATGAAGCCGCTGCACGACCAGTTCATGCGGGCGTTCCGGGAGAAGTGACGCGCGAAGGCGCATCCGCGCCTCCTTTCGTCATTGCGAGCGTAGCGAAGCAATCCAGGTTGCCTCCGCGGCGAGATTTCTGGATTGCTTCGCTACGCTCGCAATGACGGGCGGGGTGGGTGTTGGTTTTTTTTTATTGGTTTATGTGGTTTTATCGCCCCCCACCCCGCGGAGGACAAGTGCAAGACG
>NZ_JBVVPL010000051.1:13469-22027 GCF_055807615.1 Bradyrhizobium sp. MV1.5
CCCCCGGCCCCCCCCCCCCTATTTCCTTTTCTGCCCGCCTCCCACCAAAAAACCTGTCGCCCCCGGGGTTTTTTTTTTTTTTTTCTCGCCCACGCCCCCAAATGACGGGCGGCTTCTTTCTTGCTTTGGTTTTCTTGCTATAGTTCGATTCAGCCCCAGCAACCCGGCGTCGAACAATGCAATCCATCCAATCCCCACCCTCCGTCGCGACCGAGTCCTTTTCCGACGCTGGCCTCGCCGTCTCTCGCCTCGAAGAGATCTACGAGCGCAACACGAAATTCCTGCGTGACCGGTTCGAAGCTTACGTCAACGGCGAGGCGATCACGACGCGGGTGCGGGCTTTCTACCCCTTCGTCCGTGTCACCACCGCGACGCATGCGCGGCTGGATTCGCGTCTCGCCTACGGCTTCGTCGCGCGGCCCGGCGTGCACGAGACCAGCGTTACGCGCCCGGATCTGTTCCGGACCTATTTCACCGAGCAGATCGGACTGTTGATCCAGAACCACGGCGTCCCGGTCGAAATCGGCGAGTCCAGCGAACCGATCCCCGTTCACTTCGCCTATCGCCGCGACATCAACATCGAAGCCGCCATCACCACCAGCGAGAACTCGCCCGTCACACGGTCGCTGCGCGATGCGTTCGACGTGCCCGATCTGGCCACCATGGACGATGCCATTGCCGACGGCACTTTCGAGCTTCAGCCCGGCGCGCCCGAGCCGCTGTCGCTGTTTCGGGCAGCTCGTGTCGACTACTCGCTGCGCCGGCTCTACCACTACACGGGCACGGATCCAGAGCATTTCCAGAACTTCGTGATCTTCACCAACTACCAGTTCTATGTCGACGCGTTCGCGCAGCTCTGCCAGCAGCGGCTTCAGGCTGGCGAGGCCGGCCTCGATGCCTTCGTTGCTCCAGGCAACGTGATCACGCGCAGCGGCGGCACGACGACGGGCGTTCCGCCCGCGCGCACGCCGCAGATGCCAGCCTTCCATCTGGTCGCGCCCGGCTATCGCGGCATCACGCTGATCAACATCGGCACCGGTCCGTCGAACGCGCGTAACGTCACCGACCATGTCGCCGTGCTGCGGCCCCATGCCTGGCTGATGCTCGGCCATTGCGCGGGCCTGCGCAACACGCAGCGGCTCGGCGACTACGTGCTCGCCCATGGCTATGTGCGCGAGGACCATGTGCTCGATCGTGAATTGCCGCTGTGGGTGCCGATCCCGGCGCTGGCGGAGATGCAGGTGGCGCTCGAGGAGGCGGTCGAGGACGTCACCGGGCTCGAAGGGTTCGAGCTCAAGCGCCTGATGCGCACCGGCACCGTCGCGAGCGTCGACAACCGCAATTGGGAGATCAGCGGGCCCGATGTCATTCGCCGCTTGTCGCAATCGCGCGCGGTTGCGCTCGACATGGAATCAGCCGCGATTGCCGCCAACGGCTACCGCTTTCGCGTCCCCTACGGCACGCTGCTGTGCGTCTCCGACAAGCCTCTGCACGGCGAGATCAAGCTCGCAGGCATGGCTAGCGAATTCTACCGCCGCCGCGTCGGCCAGCATCTCGAGATTGGCTTGAAGGCGCTGGAACGGCTCAAGCAGCAGGAATCCGAGCGACTGCACTCGAGAAAGCTCCGCAGTTTCGCCGAAGTTGCGTTCCAGTAGGCGAAGGGTCGCCTTTGCTGCTGACAAGCAGCGGGATTTTCGGCATTTTCGGCGCGGGGGTCGACCGGGACGACTTGATGCCACTCATGCGCGACAGGATCATTGGCCATGATCTCGAACGGCTCGCCTTTCGCTTCACCATGCTGAACGACGGCGAGGTCGTGCAGTGCCAGATCAGCGACGCCGCGATGGACGGGCTTGCGGGCATGCAGGGCACCGAAAGCAGCGCGCGGCAGGCCCAGTTCTTGTCGCTGCGCGAGACCATCGAGCGGCTCGCCTCAGACCTCTACGACGAGGCGCCGCGGGTCAGGGGACATGTGGTGCGGATCTTTACGCGACATTTGCAGCGGTAGTTCCGCTCCAGTCTCCGCCGTTATGCCCCGGAGCAGTTCATCGGGTGGTCAAGATCTGGTCCTGCCGGCTTGCCTTCCCGCCGGCAGCCATTCCGATGATCGTCAATTTCTCTAAAGCATTCGCTAACCAAGCAAGCTTTTCGCGGCAATCTTAAGACCTGCGAAACCAGACGTTATACGACTATGAATTGATGACCCGTAGAGATTAGGTCACGAAAATGGAGCCTCACGAGTGATCGCGTGACAAAGGACATTGTTGGAATCGACGCGATCCGCGGGCCCGGTCATGACGTCAACCCGGACAAGACGCCGCCAAACAGTTGGCGGCTCGCAATTGCCGTAGCGATCGGATGCGGACTCGTGGGCCTTGCGCTCCGCTACTTTGCCCGGAAGCACGCGACCGACGACGCCATTCAGCATCTGATCCCCTGGTATGTCTTTGCGCGCGATCACGGTGTCGCCGGGCTGGCCGAGGCCTTTACCAACTACACGCCGTTCTACAGCTATCTCCTGCTGATTGCCGCCCGATTTGATTGGCTAGGCGAGCCACTTTCCCATGTGAAAGCGATCTCGGCAGTGTTCGAGTTGGGCTGCGCGACCGTTGTGGCCCAGATCGTCTGGCGCGCGACAAGGCTACCATTGCGCGCCTCCCTGGCCTTCTGCGCTATCTGGCTCGCACCGACGGTGATCTTCAACGGCGCAATGTGGGCGGAGAGTGATTCGATCTGGACCTTCTTTACGTTGGTTTCCGTGGCGCTGTTCATGCGTGACCGAAATGGCGTTGCGTCATTTGCGATGGCCTTTTCGGTGAAGGCTCAGGGCGTGTTCCTGGGACCCTTCGTGCTCGGCATGATTCTGCGCCGCAGGATCCACCTGGCATGGCTCGCCACCGTTCCCGGGATCTATCTGGTTCTCGCCATTCCGGTTGTCGTCGCCGGCAGATCCTTGGCGTCCGTGCTCGCGGTCTATTTGGACCAAGCCCATACATTCGATCGCCTCACCATGAACGCAGCGAACATCTGGGTGTTGGCCGGGGGTATGCCGTACGCGATCGGAGTTGCCGTCGGCATGGTGCTCGCGGCGGCGAGCGGGCTCGCCTTGTCGATCTTCATCGCGCGCTCTCGACGGACGGGGCCGGAGTTTATTCTGCTCGCCGCGTGTGTATCGCTGATGCTCATGCCGTATCTGCTCCCGAAGATGCACGAGCGGTACTTCTACGCGTTCGAGCTTGCGTCCATCGCCCTGGCCTGCCTCAATCCGCGCTATTTGCCCTTCGCGGTAATTGCTCAGGTTGATGGCGTGTTATCCTATCTCGCGTTCGAAGCCGGAATCGTCCTGGGCGTGCTGCCGGCGGCACTCTGCAACACCTTCCTCGTGTACTACCTCGTGCTTGATCTTTGGCGCGGCGAACGAGGATTTCGCTTTCCGAGGCTTGTCTGGCTCGGCTTCATCGTGTCGACCGCGGGATTGTTCTCGTATCTGGTCTTCGAAGGGCCCGGTTTGAGCGTATCGCCCCTGTACCTGCTCGCCACGGGTCTCGTCACAGCTGCGGCGCTGCTGCTCCTGAAACAGTCGCGTTGCGATTTGGCCGGTCCGGACCAGTTGCCTCAATCCTGAGCGTCCCGCTTCATCCAGCCATCAGCTGTCAAAGATGATCACGCTGCGCAGCGTCTTGCCGGCTTTCATGTTGGCAAAGCCTTCGTTGATCTCGGAGAGCTTGAGCTTGGCCGAGATCCAGTCTTCCAGGTGCAGCCGGCCGCGCAGATAGAAATCCACCAGCCGCGGCATGTCGACGCGAAAATGGTTCGAGCCCATCGAGGAGCCCTGGATCCTGCGCTCGCGCAGGAAATCGAAGCCATGCAGCTCGATTTTCTGGCCGAACGGAATCATGCCGACGATGGTGGCCGTGCCGCCCGAAGCGAGCATGCCGAAGGCCTGCTCGGCGGTCTCCTTGCGGCCGAGTACCTCGAAGGAATGATGCACGCCGCCATTGGTGAGATCGCGCACCTGCTTCACGACGTCGCCGTCTGCGGGGCTGATGATATCGGTGGCGCCCAGCTTGGTCGCGAGTTGGAGCTTGGCCGGATTGGTGTCGATGGCAATGATGCGACCGGCGCCCGCGATCTGCGCGCCGTTGATCGCAGCCATGCCGACACCGCCGCACCCGATCACGGCCACTGTCTCACCGGCCGTCACCTTTGCCGTGTTCACGACCGCGCCGTAGCCGGTAATGACGCCGCAGCCGATTAGCGCCGCGAGATCGAGCGGCATCTCCTTGCGGATTTTGACGATCGCGTTCTCGTGCACCAGCATCTGCTCGGCGAAGGACGAGAGGTTGAGGAACTGATGCAGCTTCTCGGAGCGGGCCCACTGCATCCGATTGGACACCCCCGGCAGCAATTTCACCGTGGTGTCGGTGCAGAGCACCGTGCGGCCCGTGGTGCAATTGTCGCAGGTGCCGCAGAACACGGACAGGCAGGTCACGACATGATCACCCGGTTTCACATAGGTGACGTCGGAGCCGACCTGTTCGACGACGCCCGCCGATTCGTGCCCGAGCACCGCGGGCAGCGGATGCGGATAAAGGCCTTCCATGAAGTGCAGATCGGAGTGGCAGAGACCTGCGACCGAGGTCCGGATCAGGACCTCGCGCGGGCCGGGCTTCGGCAGGCTGACATCCTCGATGACCAGGGGCTTGTTGACTTCATGGAGGACGGCGGCCTTCATCGAGCACTCCCTATCGCTTTTTTGCTTCGAACGCGGCTGCAGCCTACGCTGCCAGGACCAGTTCGCCAACCTCGCTCATGCCGGCATCACGATCGCCGAGCAGCAGCGCGGCGATCTTCTGCTGCGCGGCATTTTCCGTCAGCCGGAACGGATCGCTCGGCAACACCCGGTGATCGATGACCAGCCGCGACAACAACAGCCTTCGCGCATCGCCGCGCATGTCGTGAATGCGATGCGCCTCCCAAGCGAGCGCGACGGCGCTGGCGACATGATAGAGCAGGCTCGTGGCGCGGCGCGCATCGGCCTCGTTGTCGGCCTTTCCCGCGACCTCGCGTGCGAAGCCGACCGCGCGGTTGGTGAGGGTGTGCAGCCGGTCGCGCCAGGCCTGCGGCACCGAGGGGCTGTCATCGAGGCGGGCGTGCAGATCGGCGGCGAGCGCGGATTCGGCGCCGTGGCGGCCGACCGCGCGCCTCAGCGCATCGATCGCGACGATGTTGCCGGTGCCTTCCCAGACCGAACCGAGATGCGCGTCGCGGAGCAGGCGGGCGGTCGCGAATTCCTCGATATAGCCGATGCCGCCGCGCATCTCGAGCGCATCGCCGCAGACCTTTCGCGCATCGCGGGTGGCGCGGAATTTCAAGGTCGGCGTCAGGATGCGCAGCAGTGCGGCCGCATCCTGGCTGCCGGCCTCGGCGCGGTCGAGCGTGTCCGCAGTGAGGAAGCTCATCGACAACGCCTGCTCGACCGGCAACATGATCTTCAGCATCTGGCGCCGGCCCAGCGGCAGGTCGATGATGCGGTTGCCGAACACCACGCGGTTTTTCGCCACCGTCATCGCGTCATGGTAGGCCCGGCGCATCAGTGCGGTGGATTTGACACCATTTGAAAGCCGCGACGAGTTCACCATCTCGGCCATCTGCACGAAGCCGCGGTCGAGCTTGCCGACCGCGTAGGCGATCGCGCCTTCGAGCTTGATCTCACCCGAGGCCATCGAGCGCGTGCCGAGCTTGTCCTTCAGACGCACGATCCGGTAGTGGTTCTGCGAACCGTCGTCGAGGAAGCGCGGCATCAGAAACAGGCCGACGCCGCGCGTGCCGGGGCCGGCGCCTTCGGGGCGC
Organism: Bradyrhizobium sp. MV1.5; assembly: GCF_055807615.1. NCBI lineage: Bacteria > Pseudomonadati > Pseudomonadota > Alphaproteobacteria > Hyphomicrobiales > Nitrobacteraceae > Bradyrhizobium > Bradyrhizobium sp. MV1.5. The sequence goes on from NZ_JBVVPL010000051.1 coordinate 19,323, forward strand.
GCCAGCAGCATAACGACTTTTGCGTCGGCGTTGGAGCAGAACCATTTTTCGCCGGAGAGGCGCCAATGGTCGCCGTCCTGCACCGCCGTCGTCGTCAGCGTGCCGACGTCGGAGCCGCCTTCCTTCTCGGTCATGAACTGGCCGCCTTGCGTCAGCTTGCTCATGTCGGTCTGGGTCAGGCCGTCGAGATATTTCGCCTTCAGCGCGTCGCTGCCGAAATTCGCGAGCAGCTTGGCGCAGCCATCGGTGACGTTGATCGGGCAACCCATGCCGAATTCGGTCTGGTTGAACAGGAAGGTGAAGGCGTGCTTGGCGACGACGGGATATTTGTCCGGCCAGCCCATGATGCCCTTGCGGATCGAGAGCGCGTGGATGCCGAACTCGCCGAAGGCCGCGTTCTCCAATTCGCGATAGGCGGGATGGTATTCGATCCACTGCACGTCGCGGCCGAACTTGTCGCGCTGGTGCAGCACCGGGGTGTGCCGGTCGGCGAGCCGCGCGCAGTCGTCGAGATGTCCGCCGGCGAGTTCACCCAGGCGATCGAGATGCGGCTCGATGTGACGGAATAGCGTCTCCGGCAGATGAATGCGCAGGAGATCGGTGAGGGCTTGGTCGGCGCGGTAGAAATTCATGCCGGTGGTGTCGGGAGCCAGCAGTCCGGATGGTGCGGCCGCGACCTGTTTTGCCTGCGCGGGGGCCGGCTTGTGCATGATCGTCCTCTTCGTTTCCGCCTTGCGGTCATTTTGCGCCGATTTGGCGCTTGCCGCTTGAGATGATGTCGATCATGCTCCAGTCGCGAAAGCGGATAAAGCCGCAAATTGTCAGGGAGGCATGATCGCCGTGAGGGAGCAATTGGCCCTGCGGAATTGTGATCGTCCCGGGTGGTTGTCCGCGCGGACCGTGCATAGATCAGCGGCTTCCCGTCTTCGAGAGATCACGTCATGGAACACCCCAAATACAAAATTGCCCTCATCGTCGGCGCCGGCGAAGGCCTGAGCGCCTCGCTGGCGCGGCTGTTGTCCGCCCAGGGCATCCGCGTCGCACTGGCCGCGCGAAAAATCGAGAAGCTTGGCGCGCTCTGCAGCGAGACCGGCGCCAAGGCCTATGCCTGCAACGCCACCGAGCCCGATGAAGTCGAGCGTCTGTTCGGCCTGGTCGAACGCGAGATCGGCACGCCCGATTTGGTCGTCTACAACGCCAGCGGCCGCGCGCGCGGGCCGTTCGTCGATCTCGTTCCGGCCGACGTGGCGAATGCCATTGCGGTCAGCGCCTATGGCGGCTTCCTGGTGGCGCAGCAAGCGGCCAGGCGCATGCTGCCGAACCAGCACGGCGCGATCCTGTTCACCGGCGCTTCGGCAAGCGTCAAGGGCTATGCGCAGTCCGCGCCGTTCGCGATGGGCAAGTTCGCACTGCGCGGGCTGGCGCAGAGCATGGCGCGCGAATTGTCGCCGCAAGGCATCCATGTCGCGCATTTCGTGATCGATGGCGGCATCAGGAGCGCAGCGCGCACGGAAGCGCCGGAGAAGCCGGATTCGATGCTCGATCCCGATGCCATTGCGGAGAGCTACTGGAACGTGCTGCAGCAGCCGCGCAGCGCCTGGAGCTGGGAGCTGGAGCTGCGGCCCTGGGTGGAGAAGTTTTGAGGCGATAAATTCACAACGACCGTCATTGCGAGCGAAGCGAAGCAATCCAGAAATGCCTCCACTGAAAACGGCTGGATTGCTTCGTCGCTTCGCTCCTCGCAATGACGAAACAGAGGGAGCGGCATGACCACGGAAACCATCATCGATACCGGCACCAGTGAACTCCTCTGCGTGATCCGCGATCGCGTCGCTTTGATCACGCTGAACCGGCCTGAGGCGCGCAACTCGCTGTCGGACGCGCTGACCCCGGCGCTGCGCACGATGATCCGCACCTGCGGCGAGAACCCCGATGTCGGCGCGCTGCTGATCACCGGCGCGGGCGAAGCGTTCTGCGCCGGCGGCAACGTCAAGGGCATGGGCGCGCATCGCGACCCGAAGAAGCTGGAGATGTCGCTGGAAGATCGCATCGCCGATCTCCAGGAGCGGCAGCGACTGCTCACCGGCGCGCTGGTGTCGGTGCGCAAGCCGACCATCGCCGCGCTGCCGGGGCCGGCGGTCGGCGCGGGGCTCGCCATCGCCATGGCCTGCGACATCCGTATTGCCGCGCAATCCGCCTTCGTGGCCACCGGCTATGCGCGCATTGCGCTCAGCGGCGATTATGGCATCGCGTGGCTGTTGACGCGCCTCGTCGGCACCGCGCGGGCGCGCGAGCTGCTGTTCACCGGCGATCGGGTCGATGCCGTCAGGTGCGAGGCCATCGGCCTCGTCAATCGCGTGGTGCCCGACGACAAATTACAGGCCGAGGCCTTTGCACTGGCGAAGTCCCTGGCCGGGGGTCCGCGCCTTGCGCTGCGCTACATGAAGGACAATCTCGACGAGGCCCTGCTGTTCGATTTCGAGACCGCGCGCGACCACGAAGCCGAACGTCTGGTGCGCCTGACCACGACCGCCGATCACAAGGAAGCGGTGCAGGCCTTCATCGAGAAGCGCAAGGCGGTGTTCACGGGGAAGTAGGGACCTGTAGCCCGGATGGAGCGAAGCGTAATCCGGGGCCGCGGGAAAGGGGGCCCCCAACCCGCGTTGGGGTGGGGGGCGAGGGGGGGGGGAAAAAAAAAAAAAAAA
>NZ_JBVVPL010000051.1:22037-40348 GCF_055807615.1 Bradyrhizobium sp. MV1.5
GCGCGGGGGTGTCGTGGGGGTTTTGGCGCCCGTCCCCGCGGGTTCGCACTAAAACTACCCGGGGCACGCTTCAACTGCGGCCCGAATCCCGGATTGCGCTTCGCTCCATCCGGGCTACGAAGAATAAAAAAGAACCCGGCTCGTTTGACTAGAGCCGGGTTCGAGTGGTGTCAGGCCGAGGCTGAGGGGCTATCGGCCTGACGGGAAAGGGCGACGAGGCGCCAGCTCGCGCAGGGAATGTCTTTCGGTGCGACCGAGATCTCCTTGTCGAAGCGCACCAGCTTCCAGTCGTCCGGATGATTGACGAAGGCGAAGCTCGATTTGCGCGCGAGCGAGATCATGGCCGCGTTGGAGCGCAGCGTGTCGCCGAACATGTGGTCGGCGCCAAGCGCGGCGGCGCGGCATTCGAGATTTTTCATGAGCACGGTGGCGATGCCGTGGCCCTGCCAGCGGTCGGCAACCGACAAGCCGAATTCAAGCGTCGCGGTTTCGGCATGCAGCGCGTAGCGCGCTTCGGCGACGATGGTCTCGAAGCCGTCGACCATCATGGTCGCGACCACGGTAAAACGTTCGCGCTCGCCGACCTGGAGGAATTCGTGCAGCAGGCCCTGCGGCAGTTCGCTGATCGCGCCGAAGAAACGGTTGTAGCGGGACCGCGTCGAGAGCGAGCGAAAATAGTGCTGGAGCTCCTCGGTGTCGCGCGGCTCCACGAAACGAACGCCCAGCGCCTCGCCCTGTCGGGTGCGCAGCGTGTCCGAATATTGCTTCAGATCTTCCGGGCGAAGGATGCTCATGACACGCGCCCCAAGGGGACCAAAGGGAAAAGGGACCGCCGGCGCCCCACAGTCAGGCGGCGCCGGCCTGGCGGCCAATCAGGCCCGCCAGAAGGGTTTGTCGGCCTCGTAGGCCACGTCGCTCCAGGACAGCCCGACGTCCTGAAGGTCACGCGCGGACCAGTTGGTAAGCTCCCGGCGGGTCCGGTAGCGCTCGTGCCAGACGTGAAGGGTCTCGCCGATCTGGTGGATCAGGCCGGGCGCATGATGATTTGTCATCGAATTCTGGGTCAAAGTAGACAATTTCAGCTCCTTGAGCTAACTTGACCGCTAATATCTGCCTGCTGATGCGCTGCGACAAACGACAATTTGTACTCTTTCGCATGAAATAACGTCATGTATCCTGCTGCCAGATGACTGCCAGATTGCCCTCCCTGAACGGATTGCGGGCCTTTGAGGCCGCCGCGCGCCATCTCAGCTTCACGCTGGCCGCGTCCGAGCTGAACGTGACCCAGACCGCGATCAGCCATCAGATCCGCAGGCTCGAAGAGGAACTCGGCATCCGCCTGTTCGTCCGGCAGAACCGTGCGCTGGCATTGACGGCCGAGGCGCGCGACTATTTGCCCGGCGTCCGCGCCGCCTTCAACGACCTTCGCCTCGCCACCGACCGGCTGCTGCGCAAGGACGACGACAAGGTGCTGACGGTCTCGACGCTGGCTTCGCTTGCCGCAAAATGGCTGCTGCCGCGGCTGACCGATTTCCAGGAGCACCATCCCGGCATCGACGTCCGCATCACCACCTCGACCGGCCTCGTCGACTTCCAGCGCGACAATGTCGATGCCGCGATCCGCTACGGCCGCGGCCAATGGCCGGGTCTGCGCGCCGACTGGCTGATGGCGGACGAGCTGTTTCCGGTCTGCAGCCCGTCTCTCTTGCGCGGTGACAAGCCGTTGCGCTGTCCCGAGGACCTCAAGAGCCACATGCTGCTGCACACCTCCAACGCCAACAGCGACGACTGGCGGCTGTGGTTGACGGCGGCGGGTCAGCCGGCCGACATCGCCAGGCAGCCCGGCATCACCTTCGACATGATCTTCATGACCATCCAGGCTGCGATCGACGGCATCGGCGTGGCGATGGGGCGGACCTCCTACGTCCGGGACGACATCGCAAAGGGCCGGCTGGTCGTCCCCTTCAAGATCGCGCTGCCGGCCGATGCCGGCTTCTACCTGGTCGCGCCGGAGGGCCGCCGCGAGGCGCCGAAGCTCGCCGCATTCCGCGACTGGATGATCGCTGCAACGCAGAATAAAGCCTGAGATCGTGCCGGCGCATGTCCGCGCCACCTGCTTCTCGCTACAGGTCCACCACGACGTAATCGCTCTCGACTTTCACCGGAATTGTCTCGGCAACGTACGGCCCCTTCACCACGCTCGTACCCGGCTCGACATGGGCCGGGTAGGCCTTCACGCGGAAGCGGCGGGGGTCGCAATAGGACTGGCCGGTTCGGATGTCGAACTCCCAGCCATGCCAGGGGCAGCGAATGATCTCGCCGAGCTTGGTGTATTCGATCTCGCCCGGATCCTTCGATTGCGCGAGCCCGATCAGCGGTCCCTCGCACAGCGCCGCGCCCTGATGCGGGCAGCGGTTCATCAGGCCGAAATATTCACCCTTGATGTTGAAGACCGCGATCGGCCGTCCGTCGATCTCCAGAAATTTTCGCGTGCCGGGCGGAAGCTCATCGACCGCGGCAATCACATGCCGCGCCATCAACTGATCCCGTACAGCTTCTTCGCATTGCCCAGATAGAAGGCCTCGCGGTCATCGTCGCTGACGCCTGGGGGCAGCACGCGCGACGGCTCGTCGTAATCCCAATGCGGATAGTCGGTGGCGAACAGCAGCCGGTCCCAGCCGATCCACTTGATGACATCGAACAGATCCTCGCGCCGCTCCGGATCCTCCATCGGCTGCGTCGTCCACCACACCTGCTCGCGGATATATTCGGACGGCGGCCGTTTGACATGCGGCACCTCGCTGCGCAGCCGCTGCCAGACCTTGTCGAGCCGCCACGCCAGCGACGGTGCCCAGCCGAAGCCGGCCTCGATCATCACCATCTTCAACTTCGGGAAGCGCTCGAACACGCCCTCCAGCACGAGGCTCGCGAGCGCCGATTGCTGGCACTGCGAATGGCCGACCATCTCCTCGATGTAATAGGAGGGCCAGCCCGACGGCGTGATCGGGTTGCCGCCGAAGCCGAAGGCGTGGACGCCGACGGGAAGGCCGGCCTCTTCCGCGGCCTGATAGATCGGCCAGTAGCGACGCTGGCCGAGCGGCTCGACATTGCGGCTGAGCAGCAGCACCTGCACGAAATTCTTGTCGCCGGCGCGCTCGCGGATTTCGGCTGCGGCCGACAGCCCGTCCTCATTGCCGACGACGATGGACGCCTTCAGCCGCTTGTCCTTGCTGGTCCATTTGTCGATCTGCCAATCGTTGATCGCCGAGCACAAGGCGGCCGAAAGCTCGTGGTTGCGGATGCCTTGCCCGGTGTTGAGCGGATTGAGCACGCCGAGCTGCACGTTGTTGGGATCGAGCAGTTGCTTCTGCATGAAGGTCAGCGAGGAGCCCTGCGGCCCGCCTTCCGGCGGATAGGCGTCGCGGCGCGAGGCGTTGGGCTGGGCCTTCGGATAGGGCGGACCTTCCATCATGCCCTGATAGGCGTGGACGCCGTAGACTTCGAGATGATGCTGCCAGCGTTTGGCCAGATAGGGATAGAGCTCGGCGCGGGTCGCGCGTGCCGGATGGATGTCGCAGTCCGCGATCGCGGTTTTGACGGCCAGGGGGGAAGCGGCTTCGGAGCTTTCGCGGAACTGAATATTCATCGCCTTGCCTCCTTTGGCAGCGGCTAAGTCAGGCGGGGATAGGTCGCATGCGGATTATCGATCATGATCTTGCGCACGAGATCGGGGGTGAGACCTGCGGGCAGCGCCTCCTGGCCATCGAACTGCCAGTGCGGATAGTCGGTGGAGAATAGGACCAATTCGTCCGACTGCATATGATCAAACAGGCGAATTAATGTCGCCTCGTCGGGCGGCGCATCGAACGGCTGTAACGAGAAGCGGATGTTGCTGCGCACAATCTCCAGCGGCGCGCGATCAACCCACGGCGTCTCCATCCGCACCCCACGCCAGAACTTGTGCAGGCGCCACAGAAAGGGGGAGATCCAGGACACTCCGGACTCCAGCATCACCATCTTCAGCAACGGATATTTGGCGAACACGCCCTCGACGATCAGGCTGGTGAGCTGGGTCTGGAACGCCTGGGCCTGACCGGCATAATCCTCGATGTGGTAGGAACCCCAGCCCACGGCGGTCGGCGGATTGTGATAGGCGGAACCCGCATGAATGCCGATCGGCAGGTCCAGCCGTTCCGCCGCCTCGTAGATCGGCCAGAGCGCGCGCTTGCCGAGCGGCGTATCGCCCATCACCAGCATCAGCACCTGCACGAAGCGGCGGTCGGTCGCACAGCGCTCGATCTCGGCGACCGCCTTCTCGACGCTTTGGGTGGGGATCACGATCGAGCCGCGCAGCCGCTGATCGCGATCGAGCCATTCCTTCACGAGCCAGTCATTCAGTGCGCGGCAGAACGCGGCCTGCAGATCCTCGGAAAACACCATCTGCACGCCATAGAGCGGATTGCAGATGGCATGGGAGAGCTGAAAGGGATCGAGCACATGGCGCTGCATGTCCGCAAGGCTCTCGCCCGGCTTGCCGCTTTCGGGGCGCCAGTCGGGCCGCGCCGTGATCGGCGAGTTCTGCGGGTAGGATTGCGAGATGAGATCGACCATGCCGCGCGTCGTCACCTGATCGCGCCAATAGTCGTTCAGGTACGGCAGCAGGCTGGTCAGATGCGGCACGGCCGGATGCACATCGCAATCCACCCCGCCGGCGATCAGGGACGCCATGACGTCTCCCTTTTACGTTTCCTCTTGCGGTTTGCGCAGCGCTTGCCCGCGCTGTCTTGCGCCTGCCATTGAAGCAGGCCTGCCCGTCGTCCGCAACTCGGCCAACGGCGCTGCCATATGCTAGGAAGGCACAGCTCGGTTGCGAGGATCAGAGGTACAGGACATGAAAGAGCTCGTCGGCATTGCGGAACAGGTCGCAGCGAAATTGATCGCGCGCAAACAGACCATTGCCGTGGCGGAATCCTCGACCGGCGGCCTGATCTCGGCCAGCCTTCTCGCGGTGCCCGGCGCGTCGGCCTATTTCCTCGGCGGCGCCGTGGTCTACACCCGCGATGCCAGGCGCGTGCTGATGGATATTTCGGACGAAGGCATGAAGGGCTTTCGTTCTTCGTCGGAGCCCTACGCTCAATTGCTGGCCGAGCGGATGCGCAGCCGCTTCAATTGCGATTGGGGTCTGTCCGAGACCGGCGCCGCCGGTCCCACTGGTAATCGCTATGGCGATGCGGCGGGCCACAGCTGCATGGCGGTCGCCGGGCCCGCAGTCGAGGTGATGACGCTGGAGACGGGCGGCAACGATCGCTTCGCCAATATGCAGATGTTTGCAACGACAGCGCTGAAATTGCTGCTGAAGAATCTGGAGCGGTGACCTCGCGGCGTGCGAACCATCGCGCCAGATCCAGTAGTTGTTTTTCCCATCATTGCGAGCGAAGCGAAGCAATCCAGACTGTTGCCGCGGGCGGATTTCTGGATTGCTTCGTCGCAAGTGCTCCTCGCAATGACGCGAAGGACTAGTCATTGAATAGGGGCGGCGGCACGAACCCGCCGAACTCGCGTTCGATCAGCTCGGCGAGCTTCAGCGGTGTGCGGTCCTCGAGGAAGGGCCCGATGATTTGCACGCCGACCGGCAGGCCGTCCTTCGACAGGCCGAGCGGAACGGCCGTTGCCGGCAGGCCGGGAAGCGTCGCAAGGCCGGGCCAGGCGAGCTGATCGGAATATGGATAGTCCTTGCCGTCGATGCTGATGAGTCGCAGGTCCTGCTGCGGCGAATGGTCATGCGGAAAGGCCGGCGTCGGCAGGATCGGGCAGATCACCGCGTCGAAGCTTTTGAACAGCGCGCGCCATTGCGCGCGCAGGCCAGCTCGGGCGCCAGCGTCGAGTACCCAGGCGCGGTGGCTCGCGGTGATGCCGCGCAGCCGCTCCGCACTGAGGCTGCGATCCTCGGGCGCAAGCTGACTCGCCCGGGTCTGTGAATCCGCAAACTCCTCCGGCGGGAAGAATGCGCCGAGAAAGCTCAGCAGCATGCGCATGTAGAGCCGCGACGTCTCCGCGAAGTCCACGAATTGGACGCTCTCGCGGGCGATCGTCACGCTGGCCTTCGACAGATCGGTGGCGAGCCTATCGATCGCGCCACGGACGTCCCGGTCGGTTGGCAGCAGCGGGTGGCTGTCGATCATCAGGACACGAAAGTCCCGCAATGATTGATGCCGCGCAACGGGCAAGTCGAGCTTGTAGGCGACACCGGCGTCCAGCGGGTCCGGTCCGGCCATGACGTCGAGCAGCAAGGACAGATCTGCTGCCGTGCGTGCCATCGGACCGATGACGGCGAGGTCGCCCTCGCGCGGAATTGCTGGAAACGGCGGCGGGGTCTCGCCGCGCGCGGGGCAGAGATTGATGGTCGGCTTGTGGGCGAAGATGCCGCAATGAAAAGCGGGCACACGCAGGGAGCCTCCGATGTCGGAGCCGGTCGCGAGCGCGCAATAGCCCGCGGCGAGGGCTGCCGACGATCCTCCGGAGGATCCACCCGGTGTGCGGCCGAGATCATAGGGGTTGTTCGTGGTGCCATAGATGTCGTTGTAGCTCTGCCAGTCGCCCAGTCCCACCGGCACGTTAGTCTTGCCGAGGATGACCCCGCCGGCCTGCCTGATACGCGCGACCGCCAGGGCGTCTTCAGCGGGCTTGAAATCCTTCTGCGGCACGAATCCCCAGGTCGTCGGCAGGCCGGCGATGTTGAAGGATTCCTTGATCGTCATCGGCAGGCCGAGCAGCGGCTTGCGCTCGCCGCGCGCCAATGCGGCGTCCGCCTCACGCGCGGCGCCCAGCGCACGGTCGAAATCCCGAATGCAGATCGCGCTGACCTTGCCGTCGTGCCGTTCGATGCGGTCGATCGCATCGCGGGTGAGCTCGACCGACGAGACCTTCTTCGCGGTCAACGCGGCCGACAGCTCGACCGCGCTCTTGAAGCTCCATTCGGATTTGGCCATGGCGCATCTCCTGTTCTTATTGTCGAACGATGATGCGCAGTTTGGCCCAGCATCGCAACCGCCGCTTGATCGCGATTGATGTGTGAGCAAGGTGGAACGCGGCGAGCCAAGCAACCACTCGCAGTCATCGCCCAGTATTCCACCGGCGCCGATCGGACACGGAGAGGCCGCGGCGTACTGGATGCCCGCCTTCGCGGGGCATGACACCGAGAGGGAAGCCTACGCCGCTCCGATCAATATCCCCACCGCGAGCACGATCGCGCCGCCGAGCACGATCTGGAACACGGCCTGGAGGAACGGCGTGTCCATGTAGCGCGCGCGGATGAAGGCGATCGCCCACAATTCGAAGAACACGACAATTCCGGCAATTCCGGTCGCGATCCAGAATGCGTTGGCCCAGCGATCGGGCACGAGATAGGGCAGCGTGTGCCCAAGCCCGCCGAGCGTCGTCATCAAGCCGCAGGTGAGACCGCGCAGCCAGGGCGAACCGCGACCGGTGAGCGAGCCGTCGTCCGACAGCGCCTCCGCAAAACCCATGCTGATGCCGGCGCCGATCGAGGCGGCGAGGCCAACCAGAAACGTTTGCCAGTTCTGATGCGTGGCGAAGGCAGCCGCAAACAGCGGCGCCAGCGTCGAAACCGAGCCGTCCATCAGGCCGGCGAGACCTGGCTGCACATACTGCAGAACGAACATGCGCCGGTTGGTGCGGTCTTCCTCGGCGCGCACGTCTGAACTCAGGATCTGGTCCGTCAGCTTCGCCGCCACCTCTTCGTGGCCCTTCTCGGCCTCAGCCAGATCGCCGAGCAGGCGGCGCACGCCGACATCCTGCGCCTGTTCGGCGGCCTTCACGTAAAAGCGCTCAGCCTGCAATTCCATTGTCTCGACTTCCCTGCGGACGGTGTCGAGCGGCAGGTTTTTGGTGAGCCAGACCGGACGACGGCGCAGGAACCCTTTGACGTCCTCGCGGCGGATCGGGGGCAAATGCGGACCGAAGCGCTGCTCGTACATTTCCAGCAGCATGTGACGATGGCCGCGCTCTTCCTCGGCCATCTGCTCGAAGATCTTGGCCGAGTCCGGATAGCGCTCCTTCAAGTCCTCGGCGAAGCTCATATAGATGCGGCTGTCCTCCTCCTCGGAGGAGATCGCGACAGCAAGCACCTCGCGCTCGGTCAGATCGGCAAAATTCTTCACGGCGGCCCTGTCTGATTAGTTTAGAATAATTCTAAACTATATAGGGCGCCGAAGTTCCCGGGTCAAATCACGCCGCGGCTCTTCGCCAGGAAATCGAGCAGCAGGCGGCTTACCTCGGCCGGCTGCTCCTGCTGCACCCAGTGACCGGCGCCGTCGACGAGGTGGCAGCCGAGCAGCTTCGTACAGGTTCGCGCCTGCATCGCCTCGAACACGCCGGGACGCTGATAGGTGCCCCAATCCTGCTTGCCCGAGATGAAGCAGGAGGGGACGTCGATATTGCGGCCGGCCAACAATTGGAGCTGGCTGTTGAATGCACCCGATGTGCCGCAGCGATACCATTGCAGGCCGCCCTGGAATCCGGTGCGGCCATATTCGGCGCTGTAGTAGGCGAGCTCGCGATCGGGCAGCCATTGGTTGGCCGCGATCGCGGCCGGCGAGGGCATCTCCTTCGCAACCGTCTCGGCCATGGTCTCGTTCAGGTCCATCACATAATAGGTCGGCAGCTTCGCCAACTCGTTCGCCGACCACGATTTCAGCGGATATGGCTTGTTGTCGGTCCAGTCCGCGCTCTTGTGATGATAGTAGGCGCGCAGGAAATCATGCACGCCCTGGGGTGCGCGGTGCATATCGGCATTGGCCGGGCGTGTCGCATAGTACCATTGATAATGTTTGCGCGGACGCGGTAAGGCGGCGAGCTCGTGATGCACGGGGTCTTCGGCCGGTGGCTTTGCCGGTGTGTCGATCGTGTTGAACGGCAGCGGCGGCGCTCCGCCGAACGGCGCGCTCATCATCGCCACCGAACGAAACACGTCAGGCCGCATCAGCGCGCACCAGGCGGCGACCGGACTGCCGAAATCATGTCCGACCACATCGACCTGCCTGTAGCCGAACGCCGACACCAGCCCGAGCGCATCCCGCACCAGGTTGAAGAGCGAAAACGGCGCGAGGTCGCCGTCGTACTCCGCGCTCCATCCCGTCGTCCGGCCATAGCCGCGCTGGTCCGGTGCGATCACCTGATAGCCGGCCGAGCTGAGCGCCGGCATCACCTTGCGCCAGGAGAAGGCGAGCTCGGGAAAGCCGTGCAGCAGCAGGATGCAGGGCCGCCCCTTGGTCTCGAAGCCGGCCTCCAGCACGTGCATGCGCAGGCCGTTGATATCGTCGACATAGCGTGAGCGAATGCCGGCGGGGAGCGGGATGTCGGGGAGCGCTGTCATCGTGTCTCTCCACTCGGTGGAATCGCTACACCGCCGCGCAGACGAAGCCGCTGCCCTTGCGCCGGATCTTCCCCACCGACGGCGAGGGAAAATGCGCGGTGCAGCACAGCGTGTCGGTGTCGCAATAGCGTTCCAGGAAGCTGCGGCGCGTCGTTGCCGCCTTGGCCTGATCGAGGTCGAACTTGACCGACAGCTCCGGATAGAGCGTCTGGATCGGCGAGTGCATGAGGTCGCCGGAGAACACGGCGTCGTCCTTGCCGTGGCCCATCGTGATGGCGATATGGCCCGGCGTGTGGCCCGGCGTCGGTAGGATGCGAACGTGATCGCCGATTTGGTGATCGTTGCCGACGAGTTCGTGGCGTTTGGCCTCGACCACCGGCAGCACGCTGTCGGCGAAGGGCGGCACCTCCGCCTTCGCGTTCTGCTCGGTCCAGTGGTCGAATTCCTGCTTGGCGAAGACGTAGCGCGCTTTCGGGAAGGTCGGCACCCAGCGGCCGTTCTCCAGCCGCGTGTTCCAGCCGACGTGATCGACATGCAGATGCGTGCACATCACGAAATCGATGTCGTTGACCGAGAAACCTGCGGCGGCGAGCCCGCTCAGATAGGTGTCGTCGGTCTTCATGTTCCATTTCGGGCGCTGCGGCCGCGGCTTGTCGTTGCCGATGCAGCTGTCGACCAGAATGGTGTGGTGCGGCGTCTTGATCACATAGGACTGGAAGCACAGCATCAATGTATCGCTGTCATCCAGGGCTTTCGCCTCCCGCATCCATGCGCGGTTCTCGGCCAGCAGCTCCGGTGTCAGTCCCGGCAGCATCTCCAGCGCCGGCACGAACGAGGTTTCCTGCTCGATGATGCGATGGATGGTGAGATCGCCGACCAAGTATTTGAGGCTCATGCTCGCTTCCTTGCACTCAGCGTGCGTCACGCACGGACGGAATGACGATGTTGGAGAGGACGTCGATCGCGGCGAGCCCTTCCTTCGGCTGGCCGTATTGGGCAGCAGTGGTCATCATGACGAGATCAAGCTCGGGCACGATGAAAATGCGTTGTCCGCCCCAGCCAAAGGCGCCAACCCAATTGATTTCCCTCCCGCCGGCCAGCGAGCGGCCCATCCACCACTGATAGCCATAGAACAGTGTGCTGCCGAAATTGCCGATCGCCTGGAATCGTGGCGTCGTCGATTGCACGATCCACTCGGCCGAGACGATCTGCTGGCCATTCCACTGCCCGCCATTAAGCACGATCTGGCCGAGCTTGGCGGCATCTCGCGGACGCAAGCGCAGGCCGGCGGCCGCCGCGATCTTGCCGTTCTTCGAGTAGGCCTTCCACTCGAAATCGGTGATCCCGAGCGGCTGGAACAGCACCTCACGCGCAAACGTCTCCAGCGGCTTGCCGGAGACGCGTTCGAGGATGTTGCCGAGCAGTTCAGTCCCGCCGCCATTATAGGTCCAGAGCATGTCCGGCGGTGCGGTGATCGGCCTTGCGAACACATAGCCGATCGGATCGACTTCAAAGCCGAGATGCGGCTCGTCATTGTTCGGATCGGTCCATGCCCGCGCCTCGTCCCATTTCATTCCCGAGGACATCGTCAGCAGATGGCGCAGCGTGATGGCCTCCCAGCCCGCCTGCTTCACCGCCTGATGGTCGGGGAAGAACTTGAGCACAGGCTCGTCGACGCCTTCGATCAGCTTGCGATCGATCGCGATGCCGACGAGCAGCGAAACGACGCTCTTCGACGCCGAACGCATGTCGTGCTTCGTCGTCGCGGTGAACTCGTGCTGGCCTTCCGGTTGTCCCCAGGGTTGGTCGTAGCCGGCGAAGTATTGCTCGAAGACGAGCTTGCCGTGGCGCGCGACGACAACCGAATGGACCGAAGTCGCGCGTTGTTCGAGTCGAGCGGCGATCCCGCAGAGTTGTGCGCCGTCCATGCCGACGCTGTCGGGCGGCGCAGTCGTCCAGCCGTCGTCGGTTGACGATGGCGGTTCGCAGGCGAAGTTTCGCTGTCCAGGCACCGTGCCGTCGGCTCGCACGGGAGTGGCTGAGACGGTCAACGCGAGCACGAGGCTCGCGCCGAGAATGCCGAGGCCGGGGAAGCGATCGCGCATCATCCTTCTCCCCGCCGTCGCGATACTACGCCGCGGGCGGCACCGAGATCTTCACCGAGGGCCGCTCCAGCATTTTCTGGTGGAAGGCGTCGAGCTTCGGATAGGCCTTGCGCCAGCCGCAATCGGCGAAGCGGAAGTCGGCATAGCCGAGCACGCAGACCAGGCCGATCTGCGAGATGTCGAACGGGCCGCTCAGCACTTCAGGCATGTTCTCGAAGCGGGCCATGCCGGTCCAGGCCCGGTTCCAGTGGTCGTCGGACCACGCCTGCCATTGCAGGCCCTGCGGCCGCACCATCTTCTCGTAGCGGCACAGCAGCATGGAATCGAGCATGCCGTTGATCAGGGCATGATTGGTCTTGACCTTCCAGCGCCGCGGACCGTAGTCGGGGATCAGGCTGCCGCCGGCCACCTCGTTGAGGTATTCGACGATGACGTAGGAGTCCAGGATGACATCGCCGTCATTGGTGATCAGCACCGGCAGCTTCTTCAGCGGCGTGATCTTCGAATAGTCCTCGTTGGCCGTGCCCGGCGCGACTGCTGCCGGCGTGAACTCGATCTTGTCGATCAACCCAAGCTCGATCGCGGCAATGCGCACCTTGCGGGCAAAGGGTGAGGCGGGGGAGAAGGTGAGCTTCATGGGAAATAACCTTTATCCAGACACACAGTCCTCATCCTGAGGAGCGCGCCGCTTGGCGTGCGTCTCGAAGGATGGCAACGGGAGGCGCTCTCTCGTCACCCGGCGTGAACGTCGGGCGACCGTGGTCTTGGCACATGCTTCGAGACGCGCGCGTTGCACGCTCCTCAGGATGAGGGCCGCGGCTTACGCCGCGACGATCTCCTGCCGCTGCTCGCCGAGGCCCTCGATGCCGAGGGTGATGACGTCGCCGACATTGAGGAAGGTCGGCGGCTTCATGCCGAGGCCGACGCCGGGCGGGGTGCCTGTCGTGATGATGTCGCCCGGCAGCAGCGTCATGAACTGCGAGACATAGGAGATGCACTTGGCCATCGAGAAGATCATGGTCTTGGTCGAGCCGGTCTGGCGGCGCTGGCCGTTGACGTCGAGCCACATCGGCAGGTTCTGCACGTCCTTGATCTCGTCCTTGGTGGCGAGCCAGGGGCCGAGCGGGCCGAACGTGTCGTGCGACTTGCCCTTGGTCCACTGACCCAGGCGCTCGATCTGGAAGGCGCGCTCGGAGACGTCGTTGCAGACGCAGTAGCCGGCGACGTGGTTGAGCGCGTCGGCTTCCGAGACGTATTTTGCGCGCGTGCCGATGATCGCAGCGATCTCGACTTCCCAGTCCAGCTTGGTCGAGCCGCGCGGCTTCTCGACGGCGTCGTTCGGGCCGGACAGCGAGGTGTTGGCCTTCATGAAAATGATCGGCTCGCTCGGGATCTCCGCGCCAGTCTCCTTGGCGTGGTCGCTGTAGTTGAGGCCGATCGCCACGAATTTCGACATGCCGGTGACGGGGGCGCCGAACCGCGGCTTGCCGGAGACGGCGGGCAGCGAGGCGGGATCGAGCGCCGCCAGCTTCTTCAGGCTTTCGGGCGAATAGGCCTCGCCGGTCAGGTCCTTCACATGCGCCGACAGGTCGCGCAACTGGCCGGATTTGTCGATCAGGCCGGGCTTTTCCGCACCCTTCTCGCCATAACGAACAAGCTTCATTCTCGTTTCTCCCTGGAATGGACCGATCGGTTGAACAGCTTCATGGAACAGGGCGGCGGGAAATTCAACCGCTCAAAGAGGGCGCATTGCAGCCCTCTCAATTCGGGAGGTTCGTCCGGGCACGAGACCTAGGCCAGCGCCTCGAACCTGAATGCGTCCCCGTCCCGCCTGATATGCCCGGCCGAAAAATGCCCGCCGATCACCAGCGTCGGGGTGTCGGCAAACCGGCCGAACAATTCGCGCCGCGTCGCGGCCGATTGGCTCTGATCGGAATCCGCGGTCGAGGACCAGCCGAGATGCGCCATCTGGCAGGGATGATGGGCGACGTCGCCCGTCAGCACTCCCTGCTCGCCGTCCGACTGGACCAGAATGCTCATATGTCCGGGGCTGTGGCCGGGGGTCGGGATCATGCTGATCTCGTCGCTGAGCCGGTGATCGCTCGGGATCAACTCGGCCCGGCCGGCATCGACGATCGGCTTCACGGAATCGCCAAACACGGCCTGCTTGTCCGGCTCGGTGGAATGGTCGCGCCAATGCTCATACTCGGTCTTGCCGAAGACATAGCGCGCGTTAGGGAAGGTCGGCACCCATTTGCCGTCGACCCATTTCGTGTTCCAACCGACATGGTCGACATGAAGATGCGTGCACAGCACGGTATCGATGCTCTCGGGCGGAAAGCCCGCCGCAATCATCGTCTCCAGGAACGGCGTGGTGCGATTGTTCCAGGTCGGGACGTTGCGGCCCTGCTTGTCGTTGCCAAGCCCGGTATCGACCACGATGCGGCGCGTCGGCGTCTCCACCACCAGCGAATGGATCGACATTTTCAGCCGGCCCTCTTCGGTGGCGAAATGCGGGATCAGCCAGGGCAGCTTCTGGACTTCTGCATTGCTCGCCAAGGGCAGAATGAAGCGGGTCGAGCCGACCGTCTCCAATTCCACGACCTTGGTTATTTTGACCCTGCCGACCTTCCACTGCATCCGGCGCATCCTCATGTTCTTGCTTTGGCGGGGAACATGCGCAGTTTCGCCGTCAGGCGCAATGGATCATCTGACGCGGTGCGGCGTTATCGCGGGAACCCAGGGAAAGACAAAGGGCCAGCCATGCCAGAGCTTGCGATTTCCGCGGAGAAGGTCGCCTTCATCATCGAAAAGGCGCGTGAATTCGACGTCAAGCAGGCGGATTCCGATCCGGATTCCGGCTCGAATGCGACGGATGACGATGCGGTCGACGTCCTCGAGGATGACGGCTCCGATCCGGTCGTCAACGAACTCGGAAGTTTCATCGTGGCCATGAACGAGGACGAGCAGATCGATCTCGTTACGCTGACCTGGCTCGGCCGCGGCGACGGCACGATCGATGATTGGGACGATCTGCGCGCACGCGCCGTGGAGGCGCGCGCCGAATATCGCAGTCCCCGGCGCGAGACGGCGCATTATCTGCTCGGTGAGCCGATGCTGGGCGACCTGCTCGCCGACGGGCTCGATGAATTCGGCGTCGATTGGACCGACGGAAACCCAGTCGCCGATTCATCCTCTCCCAGCCAGCGGGACGAAGACGAGATCACCAAGCAGCGGTGATCCCGGCCGATATCAGCGCGTGCAGTCGACGATCACGGTGCCGAGCTTGTCGCCCTTCTCGACGGCGACATGGGCCTGCGCCGTCTCCGACAGCGCAAACTGCGCCGCGACATTGTGGATTCGCGGCCCCGCCGCCAGCCATTTCGAGATGTCGGACTGCGCCGCCGCGAGCAACCCCGGCGGCAGCGCGAACAAGACGAGCGAGCGGAGCGTGATGCACTTCTCCATCAGCTCGCGCATCGGCACGGTCGGCGTGCGGTTGCCGTTCGTGGCGTAGACCGCGATTGTCGAATTCATGGCCATCAGCTTCAGGGTCGTGGTGATGTTGCCGCCGAAATCGACATCGACCAAGTGGTCGAGCCCGCGTCCGCCGGTGAAGGCCATGGCCCTGGCAACGACATCTTCGTCCCTGTAATTGACCACGAGATCGGCACCGGCCTGTCGCGCCTGCTCGCCTTTCATCGCCGAGCTGACGGTCGCGATCACCTGCGCGCCGCCCCATTTCGCGAGCTGCACGGCGTAATGCCCGACAGCACCCGCGCCGCCGGTGACCAGCACCGACTTGCCGACGATCGGCCCGTCCGCAAACAGGGAGCACCACGCCGTCATTGCGGGAATGCCCAGCGTCGCGCCTTCCGCAAAAGAGAGATTGTCGGGCAACGGCGTCACCAGATGCTCGGCAAGCGCGATATGTTCGGCCGCGGTGCCAAAGGCGCGGCCGTTGCGCTGGCCGTTGAACAGCCAGACCCTGTCGCCGATCTTGAACCGCGTCGCGCCATCGCCGATCTGGTCGATAAACCCCGCACCATCGCTGTTCGGAATGACGCGCGAAAATTCCTTGGCGCGATAGCTGCCCCCGCGCCGGCCGACATCGGCCGGATTGACGCCGGAGGCTTCCAGGCGAATGCGAACTTCGCCTGGACCTGCGACCGGCGTCGCCATCTCACCATAGGTGAGGACGTCCGCCGCCGGTCCTGTCTCCTCGTACCAGACCGCCCTCACAGCGTTCCCGGGAAGGCACCGCCATCGAGCAGGAGGTTCTGCCCGGTGATGAAGCCCGCCCTGGCGCCGCACAGGAATGCGCAGGCGTAGCCGAACTCCTCGGGATCGCCGAAGCGGCCTGCGGGATTGAGCTTGGCGCGCTCGGCCAGAACCTGGTCCGGCGTGATGCCGCGCTTCTCGGATTCCCCCTTCGCGGTGCTGCGCAGGCGGTCGGTCTCGAACGGGCCCGGCAGCAGGCCGTTGATGGTGACGTTGTTGATCACGGTCTTGCGCGACAGGCCGGCGATGAAGCCGGTGAGGCCGGCGCGCGCGCCGTTGGAGAGACCGAGGATGTCGATCGGCGCCTTCACCGCCGCCGAGGTGATGTTGACGATGCGGCCGAACTTGCGGGCCATCATGCCGTCCACCGTCGACTTGATCAGCTCGATCGGGGTCAGCATGTTGGCGTCGATCGCCTTGATCCAGTCGTCGCGGGTCCAGTTGCGGAAATCGCCGGGCGGAGGTCCACCGGCATTGTTGATCAGGATATCCGGCTCGGGGCAGGCCTTGAGCACGGCCTCGCGGCCCGCCGGCGTCGTGATATCGCCGACGATCTCGGTCACGGTCACATCAGGATAGGCCTTGCGAATGTCGTCGGCCGTCTTCTTCAGGGCCTCGGCGCCGCGCGCGGTCAGCGTGACGTGAACGCCGGCCTCGGCCAGCGAGATGGCGCAGGCGCGTCCGAGGCCTTTGCTGGATGCGCAGACGATGGCGCGGCGGCCTTTGATCCCAAGATCCACTGTTTCACTCCCGTAATGTCATGCAGGTTTTTAAGAAGCCGCCATTCTAGCCAACCTTGGCACCGCTGATAAGGGATCGGCTCGCATCAAAATGCATGCGCACTTGCCCGGCGATGCAAATGCGCCTCATCAGATGCGCCGCTCCTGCTTGAGGCGGTCGATCGCGGAGGCAGCCTCCGGCGGCAGCGACTTGAAGCCCATCCGGCCGACCGTCGAGAACAGCGGTCGCAGGTGCGAGCCGGCGAGGAACGGCGGCTGGCGGTTGGCCGGCACGATCTGGTCGAACACCAGCACCAGGGTGGTGGCGACGAGGCCGACCCTGATGGCGCCGAGGGCTGCGCCGCCGAGCCGGTCGCCGATGCCGGCCTGCCGTATCGTGTCGCTCAGCGCCAGGCGGCCGAGATGTCCAAACAGCATGCCGACCACCACGAAAATTCCGAAGAACCAGATCCAGTTCTGCAGCAGCGGCGCATTCGGATTGCCCGCGACCTGCGGGACGATCAGCGGCATCAGCGCGACGGCAATGGGGGCGGCGAGGAGATAGGCCAGGATCGTCATGGCGCTGCCGAGCAGGCCGGTCCTGAAACCGAAGCCGATCGCGATTGCGAGCGCCGTATAGACGGCGAGATCGAAACTGTTCATACGCGGGAGCCTGCCATGGAACGAGTGAACGCAGAACCGATCATTCCGGTTTCAGATCGTTAAAATCGTCTGTATTGATGGCGCCAAAGCTCAGGGAAAGCGCCCAAGGAAAGCGTCAAGGAAAACGTCAAGGAAAACGTCATGTCAGACCTATTCGATGTCAGTCAGGAAACCATCCTCGTCACGGGTGCGAGCCAGGGGCTGGGGCGGCAATTTGCCCGGGTGTTGGCGGCGCATGGCGCGGCGGTCGCGCTCGCGGCGCGGCAGACCGACAAGCTGAAGAGCCTTGAAGACGAGATCCGCGGCAAGGGCGGCCGTGCCGTCGCGGTCGCGCTCGACGTCACCGACACCGCATCGATCGCCAGGGCCGTCGATGAAGCGGAAGCCGCGCTCGGCCCGGTCACGGTGCTGATCAACAATGCCGGCATCGCGATCGAAAAGCTCGCGACCGAGCAGACCGAGGCCGATTGGGACGCGGTGATCGGCGCCAATCTCAAGGGCGCCTATTTCCTCGCGACCGAGATCGCGCGCCGCATGATCGCGCGCAAGCAGGACGGCAACATCGTCAACATCGCGTCCGTGCTCGGCACCGGCGTGCTGAAGGCGCTGTCGCCTTACGCGATCTCCAAGGCCGGCATCATCCAGGCGACCAAGGCGATGGCGCTGGAGCTCGCGGGGCAGAACATCCGCATTAACGCGCTGGCACCCGGCTATATCGACACCGAGATGAACCACGCGTTCTGGTCGACGCCGCCGGGCGAGCGCCTGACCAAGCGCATTCCGCAGCGCCGCATCGGCGCCGAATCCGATCTCGACGGCGCGATCCTGCTGCTGGCCTCGAAGGCCTCGCGGTACATGACGGGCAGCGTGGTGACGGTGGACGGCGGATTCTTGCTGAATTGATTGCCGTCGTCCCGGACAAGCGAGTTCACTCAGGCGCCGTCCCGGACAAGCGCAGCGAAGCGGAGCGCAGATCCGGGACCCATAACCACCGGGAGCAGTTTGGCGAAGACTCGTGGTTACCATCTCGTGCCACGACTACTCCCTGGGGTAATGGGTCCCGGCCTTCGCCCTAGGGCATGCACATATCTCTAAGGCTCCATCCTGCTGCAACGGCGTGGAAGTATTCGAGGCCGTTTTTGAAGGTGA
>NZ_JBVVPL010000052.1:0-21831 GCF_055807615.1 Bradyrhizobium sp. MV1.5
TTTTATATGTGCCTGGGGTTGGGGCGCGGGTCCTTCCCCCCGCCTGCCCCCCAACGAGGAGAGAACCCTCACCCGGCACTTCGTGCCGACCTCTCCCGCAAGCGGGAGAGGTGAACCGAGTTCGTGGCTGCACTGATGCCACCATCATCATCGCATCCTCAGTAACCACGACTACGGTCGACACGCCCCGGCAACTCTTCGCCGCGGCGGTGGCGCGCGATCACGTCCAGCACGAAATCGACCGCCGTGTCCGGCGTCGTCATGCTGGCATTGTGCGGCGTGACCAGGATGCGCGGATGGCTCCAGAAAGGGTGACCCGCGGGCAGCGGCTCCGGCTCGGCGACATCGAGGACAGCACCCGACAGCGCGCCGCTGTCGAGCGCCGCGAGAAAATCGGCTTCGACCAGATGCGGGCCACGCCCGACATTGACGAGCGACGCGCCGCGCGGCAGGCGCGCAAACAGATCCGCATTCAGGATGCCGCGGGTCTCATCGGTCAGAGGCAGCAGGCAGACGAGAAGGTCGGTCTGCGCGAGAAAATCCGGCAACGTCTCCATGCCCGCGTAACAGGCGACGCCCTCGATCTCGCGCGGCGAGCGATTCCAGCCGAGAAGTGGAAAGTCGAAAGCTCTGAGCCGTTCGACCACGGCCTGGCCGAGCTGGCCGAGGCCCATCACCCCGACGCGCCGCCGCTTCGCCGGCGTGATCCGGATCTCGCGCCAGACCTGCGCCTTCTGCTGGCCGATGAAGTGCAGGAGGTCGCGATGCAGCGCGAGCACCGCCATGGTGACGTATTCGACCATGGTCTCGGCGATGCCCGGCTCCAGCATGCGCACCAGCGGAATGTGCGGCGGAACTTTTGACGCGTCGAACTGGTCCACGCCCGCACCGACCGAGAAGACGAGCTCGAGATTTGGGAAAGTCGTCGCGATGTCGTCCGGCGGCACCCACGCCACGAGATAGCGCACGTCAGCGGGATCGCCGATGTCGGGCCAGAGCCGGAATGGCAGATCGGGCGCGCGCTCGGCGAAGAAGCCCGCCCACTCAGCGCCCCGAACCATGTTGGCCTTGTACAGAACCGTCATGCCGCCAAACCCTCAGAACGGGCTGACCGGCGCGAGCCGGCGGCCGTCGATCAGGCGCTTGTGGCTGTAGGCCGCGGGATCGACCAGCGGCGTCGCGCCCGTCACGATGTCGGCGGCGAGCTTGCCGGCCGCAGGACCAATGCCGAAGCCGTGGCCGGAGAAGCCGGTGGCGAGGAAGAAGCCGGGCAAGGCGTCGACCGGCGAGATCACCGGAATGGTATCCGGCGTGCAGTCGATCGTGCCGCCCCACGCTTCCGCGATCTCGATGTCCTTCAATTCAGGATTCGACCTGATCAGCGAAGCCAGCGCGGCATTGACCAGCGACATGTCAGGCGCGGGATCGCGAACGCGCTCGGTCTCGAACGGCGACGGCTTGTCCAGGCTCCAGCTCGTGCCGCGCATGAGCTGGTCGAAGAAGGATTTGCCGAACGACAGTTTCAACCCGTTCTTGCGATGCAGATAGGTCGGCCAGAAGGTCCGCGCGTAGCGGAACAGATCGGGCGACAGTTCGACCGTGCCGCGGTTGCGTAGCGCCAGCGTAAAGCCGCCGTCGAGGCGGCGGCGGATGCAATAGAAGTCGGTGCCGAGCGCGCCGGAGGTGATCTCCGGCCCCGGCGTGGTCCGGCACGCGGTGGCGTTGACGAGGCCAATCGGCAGCTCGATGCCGTGGCGGCGGCAGAACAGCGACGACCACGCTCCGCCGGACAGCAGCACCGATTGCGTGCGAATGATGCCCTTCTCGGTGACGACGGCGCTCACCCGTCCGCCTTGCGTCTCCAACCCACGCGCGGCGCAGCCCTGATGAATGGTGACGCCGTGCTTTCGCGCGGCGGTCGCAAGCGCCGGCACCGCCATCGAGGGCTCGGCGCGCCCGTCGCTCGGCGTGTGCAGGCCGCCGACCCATGTCTCGGCGTTGCCGGGCAGGCGCTCGGCGACCTCCGCCGGCGTCAGCACCGTGGAGTGGACCTGCATCTCGCGCGCCGTTGCGGCCCATCGCTCCCAGCTGGCGAGTTCGTCCTTGCTCTTGGTCAGGAACAGCACGCCGGTACGACGGAAGCCGGCATCGACGCCGGCATCGTTCTGCATGTCTTCCCACAGGCGCAGCGCCTCGCGGGCCAGCGGTATCTCCTCACGCGCACGCCCCTGCTGGCGGCACCAGCCCCAATTGCGGCTCGACTGCTCGCCGCCGACATGGCCCTTCTCGACAAGGGCGACGGAGAGGCCCTTTTTCGCGAGATGATAGGCCGCGGAAACGCCGATCACGCCGCCGCCGATGACGACGACATCCACCTGCGCCGGCAGGCGTTCGTCACTGTTTATGCGGGTGAGCGGCGGGGACATGGGACACTCCAGATATTCAATTCGATCGCGACAGCTCGGCTCGTCGCTGGTTTGCAGATCATGGGATGTTCATTCGCGGATCGAGCGCGTCGCGCAAGCCGTCGCCGAGGAAGTTGAAGCTCGTCACCGCCAGCGTGATGGCGAGGCCCGGCGCAATCGCGAGCCAGGGCGCGCTGGTGAGATAGATCTGCGCATTGTTGAGCATGTTGCCGAGGCTCGCGGCCGGCGGCTGGATGCCGTAACCGAGATAGCTGAGATAGGATTCCAGCAGAATTGCCTTGGCGACGTTCAGCGTCGCCGCCACCACGATCGGCGCAATAGCATTGGGCACGAGCTCGCGGAACATGATCCGCAGGTTCGACGAGCCGAACGCGAGTGCAGCAACCGCAAACTCGCGTTCTCGCAGCGAGCGCACCTGGGCCTCGACGACGCGGGCCACCCACATCCAGGCGGTTGCCGCGATCAGCACGGTGGTGGTGACGAAGCCGGGCTCGATGAGCGCCGCGAGCGCAAGCAGCAGGAAGATGGTCGGAAAGCACAGCATGGCATCGACGAGCCGCATCAGCACCGCGCCGACCACGCCGCCATAGAAGCCGGCGAAGGCGCCGACGACGATGCCCACCGCCATCGCGATCACCATCGCGACGAAGCCGATCGACAGCGAGACACGCGCGCCCATCATCAGCCGCGCCAGCACGTCTCGGCCGAGCTCGTCGGTGCCGAGGATGTGCGCGCCCGACAGCGGCGGTGCGAACCGCTTCATGATGTCGATATAGGTGTCGTCGAACGGCAGGAGGTACGGGCCGAATGCCGAACCAAGGATGAGAAGCAGAATGATCAACGCGCCCGCGAGCGCAAGGCGATGCCGGCGGAAGCGCCGCCACGCCGCCTGGCCCGGTGCAAGTTGATTGGTGGAGAGGGCCGCAGTCGCCATGCCTAGCCCACCCGGATGCGGGGATCGACGACGGCATAGAGGATGTCGGCGAGCAGCGACCCGATCAGAACCATGATCGCCGAGAACATCAGGATGCCCATCACCACGGGATAGTCGCGATAGCCGATCGAATCGAGGAACAGCCGGCCCATGCCGGGCCAGGTGAACACGGTCTCAGCGACCAGCGCACCACCGAGCAGCGTCGGAAACTGAAGGCCGCCCACCGTGATCATCGGCAGCAGCGCGTTGCGCAGGGCGTGAACCGTAAGGATTCGCCATTCCGGCATGCCCTTGGCGCGCGCGGTGCGAATGTAGTCCTGGTTAATGACTTCGAGCATCGAGGAGCGCATGAAGCGGCCCCACATCGCGGTCTCGACCAGCGCCAGAACGAGCGCCGGCGCGATGAGATGATGGAGCAGATCGAGCGGCGAGCCGTCGCCGACGGTCTGCCGGTTGCCGGCCGGCAGCCAGCCGAGCTTCACCGAGAAGACATAGATGGTGACGAGGCCGAACCAGAAGGTCGGGATCGACAGCGCGATCATGGCGCCGACGGTTGCGAGCGAATCGAACAGCGAATAACGGCGCAGCGCACCGAGCACGCCGATCCAGCAGCCGAGCAGCACCGCGATGATGGTCGCCGTCGCCATTAGCTCAAGTGTAGCGCCGAGATGCGACGAGATCACCGCCAGCACCGCCTCGCCGTCGCGATACGAGCGGCCCCAATCGCCCCTCAGCATCCGGCCGAACCAGTCGAGATACTGGATCGGCAGCGAACGATCGAGGCCAAGCTGCCGGGTGACGCGATCGAGATCCTCCTGCGTCATCTGCGCGGACGCCGCGAATTGCGAGAGCGGACCGCCGGGCGCCAGATGCAGGATGGCGAAGCCGATCGCGGACACGATCACCAGCAACATGATCGCCTGCGCCAGGCGATTGGCGACGTAACGGGCCATCTCAGGCGATCTCGCGCACCTGAACCATCAGGCCCAATACCATTCGCGGATGTTCCAGCAGTTGATCGACATGTTGATGTTGGGGCGGAAACCCTGGAGCCCTTCCTTCACGCCTTCGGCGATGAAGCCCTGGAACAGCGGCAGGATCGCGAGGTCGTCGCGTATGAGCTTCTGCAGATTGCCATAGGTCGTCTTGCGCTGCGCCAGATCGAACTGCTTGGCACCTTCGGCGAGAAGCCGATCCGCCTCCGGGTTGCGATACTGATAGGTGTTGTAGCCGCGGCCACCCTTGGCAGGAATAGCGCCGGAGCCGAAGCGGGGCGTCACATCAGGGTCGCTGCCGAGCATGAAATTCACCCCCACGATCACCGAGTTGAATTTCGATTGCTGCCAGAAGTCGCCCCAGATCACGGCGGCTGGCATGTTGTTGACGCGCATCGCGGCACCGATCGCGCGCCAGTCCTGGATCAGCAACTGCTGGGTCTGCTCGCGTACCGCGTTGCCCGACGTCGTGGAATTGGCGAATTCGAGCTTGACGCCGCCCTTCTCGCGCACGCCGCCGGCGCCGCGAACCCAACCGGCCGCATCGAGCAGCGTGTTGGCCTTGGCCGGATCGTATTTGTGCTGCGGCAGTCCCTGCTGGAACGACCATGCCTGTTGCGGCACGAAGCTTTCGGTCTGCGTCGGCAAGCCGTAGTTCAGGGCATCGATGATCGCTTGCTTGTTAATCGCGAGATAAAGCGCCTCGCGCACGGTGCGGTCCGCCAACGCGCCGAACTCCAGATTCGGTGCGATGTGCTCGACCGAGGACGTCGAGGAGACGAAGATCTTGCGGCCCTTCAGCGTCTTCGCTTCCTGCACGAAGTTCGGCAGAATGCCTTGCAGGCCAGTGTAATCGACCTGGCCGGTGCGGAACTGGGTGTAGAGCACGGTGAGATCTGGAATGTATTTGAACACCACGCGTTCCACATACGGCCCCTTGCCGTGATAGCCGGTGTGGGCATTCAGCTGAATGTGGTCGCCCGGCACGCGCTCGCCCCAGCGGAACGGTCCGGTGCCGACAGGCGCATTGTGGAACGGCGAGGCGTTCGGATCGGTCACCTTCTCCAAAATGTGCTTGGGCACGATGAAGGTCAGCGATCCCAGGATCGACATGTAGGGCGAATAGGGAGCTTCCATGCGCCAATGAATCTCGTCCGGCGCGACGACCTTGATGTCCTTCACGAGACTATGGCCGACGCGGCTGCGCGCGCGGAAATCGGGATTGTTGATCAGCTCCAGCGAGAACTTGACGTCGTCGGCCGTGAACGACGTGCCGTCGTGCCATTTCACGTCGCTGCGGAGCTTGATCTTCCAGGTCAGGCCGTCGGCCGAGAGGCCGCCATTCTCGATCGTCGGGACCTCGCGGGCCAGGTCGGGAACGAACTTGCCATCGGGATCGATGAACCAGAGCGGCGAGAACACCTGCCACCAGATGCCCTGATCGACTTCGATGCCCGGCATCAGGGGATGAAAGACCGTCGGCTCCTGCGACAGCGCCGCGATCACCTGCCCGCGCGGCTTGTCAGGCGGATGGGTCGGGCGTTCGGTCTGCGCGAATGCGTTGCCTGAAAGCGTCCATCCCGCCGCGGCGCCCGCGCCGAGCTGAAAGATCTGACGGCGATTCGGACTGCCGAGATGCAGTGCCCCAACGCCGAACTTCCCGGTGTCGTCCGCCATGACCACTCTCCGTTGTCGCACGTGGCACCGTCTCCCGCGCCCCCGAGATCCCCGGCAAAGGGACAGGAGTGGGCTTTAGTGCTTCTAAATTTTTCCATCAAAAGTTCATCACGACTAAATACAGCTGTCAATCGTATTGCTAGGATGCGCGACCTTTTCACTTCGACTGAAGCTCCGGACCGCGTTGTCCGGGCTGAGATGATGCATGGGAGAGCGACATGGATGGTCGCGGCGAGATCAACGATTCGAAGGATGCCCCGGCGATCGAAGCCGACGATGCGGTCGACCAGCGCCTCGGCGAGACCGTGCGGCTACTGCGGCAGCGTGCGGGCCTGTCGATCCAGGACGTCGCCAACAAGACCGGCCTCTCCAACGGCATGATCAGCCAGCTCGAACGCGCGCGCGCCATGCCGTCGATACGCACGCTGCGCCTGCTCAGCATCGCGCTCGACGTTCCCATCTCCTATTTCTTCGAGATCACCGATCCCGCCGACGTGCAGCGCTATATCGTGCGCAAGAACAGCCGGCGCCTGCTGCGGCTCACCGCCAGCGGCGTCGTCAAGGAAGCGCTGACGCCGGCAGACAAAGGCCAGCTCGAATTCTACGAGCTCACGCTCAATCCCGGCGCCTCGTCCGGCACCGACTTCCTGCAGCACACCGGCGAGAAGGCGGGCTATATCCTCTCGGGCAGCCTGCGACTGTGGCTCGACAACGAGGCCCATCTGCTCGAGGCCGGCGACAGCTTTCGCTTTCCGAGCATCGTGCCGCACATGTTCGACAACCCGACCCAGCAGACGGCCCGCGTGATCTGGGTGACGACGCTGCGCCAGACCGATTCGCCGGCAGGTTGAAGCGCCACCATCCGGCCCTGTCGCAAATTGTCCCTCGACGCCGCCGCGCGGAATCTGTAGCTCACATCTGTAGCTCACGTGAGCCGGACATTGCCAGGGCGGACACCGGGGTCCGCGACTGACGCGTTGGTGTGAGACCATGAAACTCAGGGGGCTTCTGACACTCTCGATGGCCGCGCAGGTCATCGTGACCGCGGCGGCTCTCCTCGTCTCCTATGCCGCGACCGGCATCGGGTTTGGCATTGCCCAGATTGTCGCCCTGCTCGCAAGCGGCGCCATTGCCGTCCTGCTCGCTCGTCTGTGCACGCGCACGATCGAAACCGCGCAGGAAAAACGCGCCGCCGCGCAACTGGCCGAGCAGGCGCGGGCCAGCGCACAGATGACGCAAGCCGTCATCAAGACCGCGCTCGATGCCTTCGTTCAGACCGACCAGAACGGCATCGTGCTGGAATGGAGCCTTCAGGCCGAGGCCCTGACCGGATGGACGCGCAAGGAGGCGCTCGGCACCGACGTCGTCAACCTCCTGATCGCCGAGCCGCTGCGCGACGGCTTCAGGCAACGCATGATGCGGCTGCTGCCCGAACTGTCGGATACGCCGATCGGCATCCGGTTCGAAGCGACCTTGCTGCACCGGGACGGCGACGAGATCCTGATCGAGGCGTCCAGCACGGCGCTCCACATTGGGGGGCGCACCCTCATCAACAATTTCGTCAAGGACGTCACCCGGAAGCGCGCCGCCGAGGAGCAACTGATCCAGGCGCAGAAGATGGAGGCGGTCGGCCAGCTCACCGGCGGCATCGCCCACGAATTCAACAACATGCTCACCGTGATCACGGGCACGATCGAGATCCTCGCCGATGCCGTGAAGGATAATCCGCCGCTCGCGACCATCACCAAGCTGATCAGCGACGCGGCCGATCGCGGCGCCGCGCTGACGTCGAGCCTGTTGTCCTTTGCCCGCAAGCAGGCGCTCAAGCCGTCCGAGAGCGACGTCAACGAACTGCTCGAAGAACTCGCAAAGCTGCTTCGGGCAACCTTCGACAAGAAGATCGAGATCGTGACCCGGCTCGACGGCAACATCTGGCTTGCCCTGGTCGATCGCGGCCAATTGAGCTCGGCGCTTCTCAACCTCGCGATCAACGCTCGCGACGCGATGCTGGACGGCGGCAGACTGACGCTGACGACGCGCAACGTCGTGTTCGGCGTCCGCGAGGCCGTGGCGGTCGGGGCCGGCTATGCCGGCGACTATGTCGAGATCGAGATCGCCGACACCGGCACCGGCATTCCGCCAGCCATTCTGGAGCGGATCTTCGATCCCTTCTTCTCGACCAAGGACGTCGGCAAGGGCACGGGGCTCGGGCTCAGCATGGTGTTCGGATTCATCAAGCAGTCCGGCGGCGGCATCAAGGTCGCTTCCGAAGAAGAACGCGGCACGATTTTCACGATCTACCTGCCGAAGGCGGAGGCGAGCACGCTTCGCCCCACCGGCTATGACGAGCGCAAGGTCGTGGGTGGGACGGAAACCATTCTTTGTGTCGAGGACGACCGCGACGTCCGCCAGTACGTCACGGTCCAGCTCGAAAGCCTCGGCTACAAGGTGATTCCGGCCGCCAATGCGGCCGAGGCGCTCGCCATCGCAGCCAAAGGCACGCCTTTCGATCTGCTCTTCACCGACATCGTGATGGCCGGCAGCTTGAATGGACGAGAGCTCGCCGACGAGATGGTGGCGGCGCGCCCCTCGCTGCGGGTGCTGTTCACATCGGGCTATGCCCACGACGCCCCGCATGCGCAGGGAGGCGCCACCAAGGGCGCGCCGCTTCTGACAAAACCCTACCGCAAGGCCGAGCTCGCGCGCATGCTGCGCCGCTCCCTCGACACCGCCGTCGACGCGGCTGGCGATCCGATTCCGACGCCCTATTCGGTGCAGGCCGATGTCGAAAGCTTTCTGCGCAAGCAGGCGGCTGAGCGCGACGGGCGTTAGTGCCAGTCTTGCGCATGGACAGCGCATGGCTGCTGCGCAACACTCGTCTCAGTTACAATCCCATTGGAGACGAGCCATGACTGCACTCGAAAAGGGCATCACCGCGAATGGTACGGGCTATGGCGGCAAGACCTGGAACATCCTGGGCCAGGTCTATTTCCCGAAGGCCGTCACCGAGTCCACCTTCGCGTTCGAGACCAATAGCGATCCCGGCCAGTTCGTGCCGGTGCACATCCATCCGACCCAGGACGAATTCATCCTGGTGCAGGAAGGCACGCTCGACCTCAAGCTCGACGGCAAATGGGTCAAGGCCCATGCCGGCGACCTCGTGCGCCTGCCGCGCGGTATCCCGCACGGCTATTTCAACAAATCCGACAAACCGGCCCGCGCGTTGTTCTGGGTCTCGCCGATGCAGAAGCTGGAGGCGCTGTTCAACCAGCTCCATGACCTGACTGACCCGGCCGAGGTCGTGCGCATCTCGGCGCTGCACGAGGTCGACTTCCTGCCGCCCGAAGCCAACGACTAGGCTACGATCCCCCGACCGACGAATCGTTGGGGGAACCGGCCATGCCTGCACGACGTCAACTCCTCGCCATCGGGGCGCTTGGGCTGCTCCTTACGACGTTCGTCCCGAGCCGGGCGCAAACGCTCACCGCCAGGCAATCGGAAGCGGTTGCGACCTACGAGCGTGCGCTCGGCGATTTCAAATCCATTCTTGCCGAGCGGCGCCGCCAGATCGACGCCAAGCAGCCGCTGCCGAACCTGCCGGGCCAGGCGCTGTATCTGGCACGCGTCGCCGTGATCAGTGCTTACAAGGATCTCACCGATGCCATGCCGTCGCGGATCGGCAGGCCCAACAAGTTCGAGATACCACCGGCCTATTTCGATGCCGACATCGAGCCGCTGGTCGACGAATACTCAAAGCTGTTCGACATCATGGAAGCGCCGCCGGCCGGCGCGCAGAACTCGGCGACGCCGTTCAAGGACGTGGTCGATCTCGCGGTCGCGATCGCGCGCGCCAAGGGGCTTGCGCCTGACCACGCCGAAGCCGCAGGCCGGATCAGCCTCGGGCTGTTCTTCGCCGAGACCAACGGCAAGCAGAACGTCCGCAACGGGCGCTCGAACACCTATATGGGCAGCTTCCAGACCGGCCCGTCCGAGGACCGCAACGGCCGCAGGAAATGGGCGGCCATCAAGGGCGAGATCGCGGCGGCCGATCCCGACTTGAGCGCGCGCGACGAGAAGGAGGAGGCGCGGGCCCGCGGCACCGATCATCGCTTCAATCACTGGACCAACGTACGCGACGGCCTGATGAACGCGCATGCAGATATTTTCCGGGAGATCCCGGGAATCGTGAAGACGCTGCCCGACCCCATCGACCAGATGAAGCTGTTCGAGCTGATCCAGATCGTTCCCACGCCGACGCGGGCGGCGCTCAAGTCGGGCGATCTCCTGAACTACAGGGTGTCCAGTCCGACCATCATGAAGCACCTGCGCAACAACAGCATCTTCGCATTCGGACAGGCCGACCGGGCGCGCACCTCGGCGAGTTTCCGGGAAATCCTTGGCGCGATGTGGCTGTTCAAGCGGAAATTCGAGAAGGCGATGGCGAAATATGCGGAGATCAAGCCGCGCTGAGGTCGCAGTTTGCGGCGGGACGTCAAACCCTCATGGTGAGGAGCCCGCCGTTGTTGTCATAGGCGTTGCGCAAGGTGCCTTTCGTCACCGCCTCGTTCATGAATTTGGCGACGAACGTGAGCGCTTGGGGATGACCGAGCGGCACAGCGACTGGCAAAACTGCCAAAGGCCACAGCGCAGGCTGTCGTGCAAGGCCGATGACTGCCATGGCTATGGTGTTCCACGTTCGGGCATTTGTTGGTAGCCTCCCGCCCCGACAGACAGCAACCGGGGGCCACCGAATGACCTGCGCGAATCCCGCCTCTCCCGCACGGCGCAACGGAGCGTGGAGACATGTCGGGCGAGCACTGGCCGCCGCGATGGCCGTGGCCGCGCTCACCGGCTGCGAGGACAAGAACACGTTCGTCGCCCCGCCGCCGCCCAAGGTGGACGTCGCCGCGCCCGTGCAGCGCCCGGTGACGCGGTATGTCGAGGCCACCGGCAACACCGCGCCGGTCAAGAATGTCGATCTCGTCGCGCGCGTGCAGGGATTCCTGCAATCGATCGACTACCAGGACGGCGCGTTCGTCAAACAAGGCACCCAGCTGTTCACGATCGAGCCCGAGACCTACAAGCTCAAGCTCGATCAGGCGCAGGCGGCCGAGGCCGGCGCGCAGGCCTCGCTCCGGCAGGCGGAAGCCGACTACAAGCGGCAGAGCGATCTCGTGCAGCGCCAGGCCGTCTCGCAGGCCACGCTCGATAGCTCGACATCGAATCGCGACAACGCACAGGCCAACCTCCAGCAGGCCCAGGCCAACACCCGCCTCGCCGAAGTCAACTACGGCTACACCAAGGTGAGCGCACCATTCGACGGCGTCGTCAGCGCGCATATGGTCTCGATCGGCGAACTCGTCGGGGTCTCCTCGCCGACTCAACTCGCCTCCATCGTCGCGATGGACCCGATCTATGTGAACTTCACCGTCAACGAGCAGGACGTGCTGCGCATCCGCGCCGAGGCCGCTCGCCGGGGGCTGACCGCCGCCGACATGAAGCAATTTCCGATTCAAGTCGGTTTGCAGACCGAGGCCGGCTATCCGCATGAGGGCAAGCTCGACTATGTCGCCCCGACCCTCACCCAGTCGACCGGCACACTCGCGGTGCGCGGCCTCGTCCCCAACGACAAGCGCGTCCTGCTGCCCGGCTATTTCGTCCGCGTACGCGTGCCCTTCACCCAGGAGAAGGACGCCCTGCTCGTGCCCGACACCGCGCTCGGCAGCGATCAGGGCGGCCGCTATCTCCTTGTCGTCAACGGCGACAACGTCGTCGAGCAGCGCAAGGTGCAGATCGGTCCCGTCGACAACGGCCTGCGCGTGATCGAGAGCGGCTTGAAACCGGACGATCGCGTGGTGACCGCAGGGCTGCTGCGGGTGATTCCGGGCCAGAAGATCGATCCGCAGGTGACGAAGATCGAGCAGCCGCAGGCGTCTGCCAAGTAAGTAGGAGCGCCTGCCATGATCTCAAAGTTCTTCATCGAGCGTCCGGTCCTCTCGAACGTCATCGCGCTGCTGATGATCCTGATCGGCGGCGTCGCGCTGTTCAACCTCGCGATCGCGCAATATCCCGACGTGGTGC
This sequence comes from Bradyrhizobium sp. MV1.5, assembly GCF_055807615.1. Taxonomy (NCBI): domain Bacteria; kingdom Pseudomonadati; phylum Pseudomonadota; class Alphaproteobacteria; order Hyphomicrobiales; family Nitrobacteraceae; genus Bradyrhizobium; species Bradyrhizobium sp. MV1.5. The sequence goes on from NZ_JBVVPL010000052.1 coordinate 12,114, forward strand.
CGCCGACGGTGCAGGTCACGACGCGCTATCCCGGCGCCAGCGCCAAGACCGTGATCGACACCGTTGCCTTGCCGATCGAACAACAGGTCAACGGCGTCGAGGACATGCTCTACATGCAGTCCTACAGCGGTTCGGACGGCACCTATACGCTGACCGTGACCTTCAAGATCGGCACCGACCTCAACTTCGCGCAGGTGCTGGTGCAGAACCGCGTCTCCAGCGCGCTGTCGCAATTGCCGCAGTCGGTGCAGAACCAGGGCGTCACCGTGCAGAAGCGGTCGACGTCGATCCTGCTGTTCGTGACGCTGACCTCGCCCGACAAGACGTTCGACAGCCTTTATTTGAGCAACTACGCCACCATCAACCTCCGCGACGAACTCTCGCGCCTGCCCGGCGTCGGCAACGTCACCGTATTCGGCGCCGGCCAGTATTCGATGCGGGTGTGGCTCGATCCGAACAAGCTGCAGGTCCGTGGCCTGGTGCCGCAGGACGTCATCCAGGCGATCCAGCAGCAGAGCCAGCAGGTCTCGGCCGGCCAGGTCGGCGCACCGCCGACACCGTCGGGTCAGGCCTTCCAGTACACCCTCAACGTCAACGGCAGGCTCGACGATACCACCGAGTTCGAGAACATCATCGTCAAATCGGGCACCAGCGGCGACGTCACGCGGGTGCGCGACGTCGGCTGGGTCGAGCTCGGCGCGCAGACCTACAGCCAGATCTTCTCCCTGAACAAGCAGCCGGCCACCGGCATCGGCGTGTTCCAGTCGCCGGGCGCCAATGCACTGCAGGTCGAGCAGGCCGTCGAAAAGAAGATGGCGGAGCTTGCGAAGGCCTTCCCGCAGGGCATGAAGTACGACACGCCGTTCGACACCACCAAATTCGTGCAGGCCTCGGTCCACGAAGTCTACATGACGCTGATCGAGGCAGGCCTTCTGGTGCTGGTCGTCATCCTGGTGTTCCTGCAGGACTGGCGCGCGATGCTGGTGCCGGCGACCACGGTGCCCGTCACCATCATCGGCGCTTTCGCCGCCATGGCCGCGCTCGGCTTCACCATCAACATGTCGACCCTGTTCGCGATCGTGCTCGCGATCGGCATCGTCGTCGACGACGCCATCGTCGTGGTGGAAGGCGCTGCCCACAACATCGAGCAGGGCATGAACGGCCACGACGCCGCGATCAAGGCGATGGACCAGCTGTTCGCACCGATCGTCGGCATCACGCTGGTGCTGATCTCGGTGTTCCTGCCGGCCTCGTTCCTCGCGGGCCTCACGGGTCGGATCTATTCGCAATTCGCACTGGTGATCGCGGCAACCGCGCTGCTGTCCGCCATCAACGCGGCGACGCTGAAGCCGACGCAATGTGCGCTCTGGCTGCGGCCGACCGTGCCGCCGGAACAGCGCAATTTCTTCTATCGCGGCTTCAACGCGGTCTACAACCGCGTCGAGCGCGGCTACACGAGGCTGATCAGCTTCCTGTGCAGGCATGCCACGATCTCGGTCGCGTTCGCGCTGGTGCTGATCGGGATCGGCGGCTACGGCCTGTCGCGGGTGCCGACCGGCTTCCTGCCGATCGAGGATCAGGGCTATTTGATCGCCGCGGTGCAACTGCCCGACGGTGCCGCGCTGGAGCGGACCCAGAAGGTGCTCGACAGAGCGAGCGAGCTGATCAAGGACACGCCTGGAGTCCAGCAGGTCATCACCATCGCCGGCATCTCCGCGCTCGACAATAGCGCCAGCCTTGCCAATGCCGGCGTCGCGTACATCATCCTGAAGGACTGGGACGCGCGCAAAGGACCGGGCGAGGATCTGCGCTCGCTAGTCTACGGGCTGAACGACAAGCTTGCGGTGATCATGGAGGCGCGTACGCTGGTGCTGCCGCCGCCGCCGATCCAGGGCATCGGCAACGCGGCCGGATTCTCGATGCAGGTCGAGCTGCGCGACGGCAACAGCGATTTCGCCAAGCTCCAGGCCATCACCGGCGCGATGGTCTCCAACGGCCAGAGCCAGAGCGCGCTGCAGCGGGTGCAGTCCTCGTTCCGCTCCTCGGTGCCGCAGTTCAACGTCGAGATCGACCGCATCAAGACCCAGACGCTGCACGTCACGACGGACCAGGTGTTCGCGGCGCTGTCGACCTATCTCGGCTCATCGTATGTCAACCAGTTCAACAAGTTCGGCCGCGTGTTCCAGGTCTACACCCAAGCCGATCCCGCCTTCCGCGTCACCGAGCGCGATATCGCCAACATGATGGTGCGAAACTCGAACGGCGACATGATCCCGATCGGCACCGTCGCCACGATCACGCCGGCCACCGGCCCCTCGCTGATCAGCCTCTACAATCTCTATCCGTCCTCGACCGTCATCGGCCTGCCCGCACAGGGCTCCTCCTCCGGCCAGTCGCTCAAGCTGATGGAGGAGATCGCCGACAAGACGTTGCCGCCGGGCACCGGCTACGAATGGACTGCGATGTCCTATCAGGAGAAGGCCGTCTCCAACCAGATCTACTGGGTGTTCGGGCTCGCCATGCTGCTGGTCTATCTCGTGCTCGCCGGCCAATACGAGAGCTGGTACGCACCGGTCTCGGTGATCCTGGCGGTGCCGCTGTCGTTGCTCGGCCCCATGCTGATCCTCAATGCCCTGAAGATCGACAACAACCTCTATTGCCAGATCGGCCTGATCCTCCTGATCGCGCTGTCGGCCAAGAACGCCATCCTGATCGTCGAGGTCGGGCTCGAGCTGCACGGCCGCGACGGCAAGCCGGTGCTGGAATCCGCGATTGAAGCCGCGCGCGCCCGCTTCCGCCCGATCCTGATGACGTCGTTCGCCTTCATCCTCGGCGTGGTGCCGCTGGTGATCGCGACCGGCGCCGGCGCCAGCGCGCGCAAGTCGATCGGCATCACGGTGTTCTCGGGCATGCTGGCCTCGACCTGCCTCGCGGTGCTGTTCGTGCCGGCGTTCTTCGTGGTGGTGCAGCGCTTCGAGAACTGGCGTGCGTCGAAGAAGACGCCGAAGGCGGTGGCTGTGGCCGAGGTGAAGTCCTAGGAGCCGTTGGGTTACATCGGCGTCGCTACAGACTCGCTGCGACCTCTCCCGCTTGCGGGAGAGGTCGGCGCCGGGTGAGGGCTTTCTCCTCTTGGGGAGTCCCTCTGCGGAGACACCTCTCCCCAACCCTCTCCCGCAGGCGGGAGAGGCAGCGCACCTTCTACTACGCCTTATCCGCCGCCACCTGCCGCGCCTCGCCGCTCGAGACCAGGAGCACCGAGACCTTTGCCTGCCTGAGCACGGCGTCGGCGACGCCGCCGAAGGAGAGGTGATCGGCCTGGATGCGATCGACGCCCATCACCACGAGATCGACGTCGGTGGTCTCGATCTCGCGCAGGATCGCCGCTTCAGGCGCCCGGTTCGCGCGCAAGGTCGTGGTGATGTCGACCTCGTAGCGGGCGGCGAGATCGCTGGCGTCCTTCAGGATGCCGGCCTCCTGGTTCAGACCACGCGAGGCGCCGCGCTGCGCGCCCTTGTCGCGCGTCGTCGCGACATAGATCACCCGGAGCGAGCCTGATCCCGCCTGCGCCAGCGCGACCGCGACCTCGGCGCCGCGCTTGGAGACGCCGCTGCCGGAGACCGGAACGAGGATGTTGAGCGCCTCGGGCATCGGCTGCTTCAGGTGCTTGCCCTTGGCCGCGACGATCGCGAGCGGTCCTTCGAACTCCGCTGCGATGTCCTCGATCTTGCGGTCGAATCGCTCCTTGGTAGCCGTGACCTTGTCGATGCCGACGACAAGGAGATCGAAGCCCTTCTTCGCTTCGTCTCCTATGGTTTCACCGAGCCCGGATTTGCGGACCCGCGTCGTGACATCGACGTTACGGACGTCCTGGTCACTGGTCGCTGATACCGCTTCAGCCGCCTTCTTCACCACCGCCTCGTGGCTTTCTTCCTCGTCGCGGCCCTTCTCCTGCTCCTTGGCGCGCTTGCCGATGTGCAGCACGGTGATCGGCAGGCCGCGCATCCCGGCGATCAGGCCGGCGATGTGGGCGGCGAAGCTGGCGTTGACGCTCTCGTCCACCGCCAGCAGAGGACGTTCGAGATTGGCGACGAAGCCGCGCTTCTCGAACTCTTCACGCTCCAGGCGCTCCTTCTCGTCCTTGTTCATCGGCAGCTTCGCCAGCGCCGCGCGCAGCATCGGCGGCATTGCCATCGTGGTCACGATCGCCATGGTCACGATCATCGTGAACAGGTTCTGGCTGAGCACGCCGATCGAAAGACCGATGCTCGCGATGATCACCTCGGTCGAGCCGCGCGCGTTCATGCCGCTCGCGAGCGCCAACGACTCCCGTGTGTTCAGCCCGCCCACGGTTCCGCCGACGAAAGCGCCGCCGAACTTTCCGACGCTGGCGATCACGACCAGCAGGCCGGTGAGCATCAACAGATGGGGATCGCGCAGCACCGTGAGGTCGGCGCTCAGGCCGGCGAGACCGAAGAACACCGGCATGAAGAAGCTCGAGATCAGCCCCCGCAGACGCTCGTCGATCTGCCGCGTCAGGATCGGGGACTCGCCGACCAGAATGCCGGCGACGAAGGCGCCGAGCACGGTGTGGACGCCGATCAGATGCGTGATCAGCGCCATCACGCTCATCAGCAGCAAGATCACCGTGATGACGGGCGCGGTGCTGACGAGATTGTCGTTGGCCCAGCGGATCAACTGAAATGCGAGGCGGCGGCCGATGGTGAAGCTGATGGCGAGGAAGGCCAGCGTGCCAAGCACGGCCTTTGCCACCGAGGCGATATCCAGCGTGCCGTGCGAGGCCAGGCTGAAGATGACGGCGATGATGATCCAGCCGATGGTGTCGTCGATGACGGCGGTGGCGACGATGATCTGTCCGACATTGCGGCGCATGAAGTTCATCTCACGGACGACCACCGCGACGATCTTCACCGAGGAGATCGACAGCGCCGTGCCCATGAACAGCGACGCCACCAGGCGGGCTTGCGGATTCGGCAACAGCGCGTCGGGGAGGAACTCGCCGAGCGCAAAACCGCAGGCGAAGGGCACGAGGATGCCGGCGATCGAGATCGCGATCGCGGCCTTGCCGACCTTCCTGACCAGCTTCAGGTCGGTCTCCATGCCGGTCAGCAGCAACAGCAGCAGGATGCCGAACTGCGCGATGCCGTCGATCATCGCCTTCTGCTCGGGCGTGCTTGGGAAGATCGCGTGCTGCGCGTCGGGCCAGACCCAACCGAACAGCGACGGCCCGAGCAGGATGCCGGCGAGCAATTCGCCGATCACCGAGGGCTGGCCGAGGCGCTGCATGATCTCGCCGAGACCGCGGCCGACCGCGATCAACAGCACGATCTGCGCCACCAGCAGGAATTCCGAGGGACCGGCCGATTTGCCGCCCTCGGCACTGGCCGCAATGGTGGTGAGGACAAGCGCCGCGGGGACAAGGCCGACCGGTCGGAGCAGGCTCCACTGCATGCAGGAATTTTCCCCCTTCATCTGGCCCCGCAAGGTGCCGGGATCACGGGGATAGAACCCGCGGGAGGTGGAGCGGGTTCCCCGCGCTTGCAGTGGATTGGGGAGGCAACACCAAAAAGCGCGAAAACAACCCCATGCACAGTAGAGATGAGGTTGAAAAGGCTGGAGAAAATTTTGTCTCTACGAAGCTCAGGTTTCGGCTTTGCCGAAATTGCTTGCGTCGTCGGGCAAAACACCGGCATAATGGCATCATCGGCAGACTAAGCGAGCCGCCGCCACATCCCCCCGTCATTGCTTCGTCGCTACGCTCCTCGCAATGACGCGTGGAGAGAGTGCCGGCCTCGTGCCCCGGATGCAGCGCAGCGCCTCTTCGGCGGTGCGCTGCAGAGCCGGGGCCCATGCGGCACAGGAATTCGCAGCGTCTGGGTCCCGGCTCTGCGCAGCAGCGTTGCACGCTGCAGCGCGTCCGGGACACGAGAGCATTCCCCTCACACCGCCTGCGGTGTCCCGATCTCGCGCGGGAGAATGATCGCGGCTGCGATCGCGAGCAGGCAGAGTGCGGCGAAGGCATGCAGCATGGTGACGAAGCCGCCCTGCTCGTAGAGCCAGGCGACCAGGCCGACGGACGCGCCGGCGGCGGTGAAGCCGATGAAATAGCGCACCGCATAGGCGCGCGAGCGCCATTCCTCGCTGGTGTATTTGCCGACCATGGCGTCGTTGACCGTGACCTGTCCGAACGCGCCCATGACGATGCCGATCGAGACCAGGATCAGCGGCAGATTGGACAGGCTCGCGGCCAGATACAGGAACGGCGCCAGCATGAAGGACAGCGGCAGCGCCACCGTCTTCAGCGAATAGCGGTCGAGCAGCCGGCCGATCGTGTACTGCGTCATCGCGCCGAACACGTAGACGCAGGCGGCGATGACGCCGAGTAGCGCCGGGCTTTTGGTGAGATCGGCGAGCCGCTCCGCGAACAGCTTTGGCAGCGCCACGGTGACGGCGTTGAAGGTGGTGGAGATCGCGATCACCACGATCAGCAGCGACAGGATCACGCGCCACATGTCCTGCTTGGCGACGCGCGCCTGCGCTGCCGCCTGCTTCGAGCCCTTGCGGTCCTCGTGCACGACCATCATCGCAAACGCGATGCCGATCAGGATCGTGACGATGCCCGGGACGATGAAGGCGAACCGCCAGCCGAGATACTGGCCGATCACGCCGGTGACCAGCGCCGACGACGCGACGCCGAGATTGCCCCAGACGCCGTTGATGCCCATCTCGCGGCCGAGCCTGTCGGCGTAGGAGACGATCATCGCAGTGCCGACGGGATGATAGATCGAGGCAAAAATGCCGATCGCGAACAGCGCCGCGCCGAGCTGCGCCTGCGTCTGCACGAAGCCGACCGAGATCATGGAGGCGCCGATGCCGACGAAGAAGATCAGCATCATGTGGCGGCGGCTCCAGCGGTCGCCGAGCCAGCCGGTGAGCAGCGAGCCCGCGCCGAAGGCGACGAAGCCCGGCGTCGCATAAGGCAGGAGTTCCGAATAGGCCATGCCGAGCGCCGGTCCCATGATGATCACCGCGGCGGCGAAAATCAGCATCGCGTAATGGTCGATGAAATGGCCCGCATTGACGAAACTGATCACCCGGCTGGGGCTGTTCATTCCGAATCCTCTCCTGCTCCGAAATGAGTTATATGTCTTGGGCATGACGGGATGCCGCCAATGACTGTCTTGGAAACGCCAATCCTTCGGGAGGTCCGGAGCAACCATCGCTCGCCCGCGGGCGTGCATCTGGTCGCGCGCGACTACCCGAAGGGCATGCGGATCGATCCGCACATGCACCGCGAGGCTCAGCTGATCTATGCCGCCAGGGGCACCATGCAGGTGACGACGCCCGGGGGACGCTGGCTGGTGCCGCCGGATCGCGCGGTCTGGGTCCCCGCCGGGCTCCAGCACGCCATCGATCTGCTCGCCGATATCGAGATGCGCACGCTGTATTTCGACCTCGCCTGGCTGAAGCGCGAGCAGCGCCATGAGGGACTGACCAGGGAATTCGTGGTGCGGGTGTCGCCGCTGCTGAACCAGGCGATCCTCGCGCTGTTCGACGCGCGCAATACCGAGGAGCGGACCGATCTGCTGGTTCGCCTGGTGATGCTGGAACTGGTCCAGGCCGAGGATTCCGCGACCTTCGTGCCGCTGCCACACGAGCCGCGCTGCCGGCGCGCGGCCATGATCGTGCTCGACGATCCCACCGGCCTGCACGACCTCGACGCGCTGGCGCGCGAGGTCGGAACCTCCGCGCGCACGCTGTCGCGGCTGTTTTCGACGGAAACACAATTGAGCTTCAAGAGCTGGTGCCAGCGCGCAAGAATTGCGGCGGCGATCCAGCGGCTGTCGACGGATGCCAATGTCTCGGTGAAGCAGCTCGCGACCCAGCTCGGCTATGCCAGCGTGCCGGCGTTTTCGGCGGCGTTCCGCCAGGTGACGGGGCGGACGCCGACGGAGTTTGCCACACACTCGGTGTCATCGCCCGGCTTGACCGGGCGATCCAGTACTCCGGGACGGCGCGGCTAGAACCGAAAAGCTGCGGCGTACTGGATGCCCCGGTCAAGCCGGGGCATGACAGCTTTCTTTGGGTTTTGGAAACGCACACCCCAGCTAAACTTGCCAAATTCTTGCGCTTGATTGTGATCGGCTTCCGCCCAAATCCCGTGTAAGATTCCCGCACCGCACAAACCTGAGACGAAAGCCCCGATGGCCAACGCCTTCTTCTCCGACCTGCTCACCACCATCTCCGAGCGCGGCCGCACGCTGCTTCGCCGCGGGGATTCTGCCGACACCAAGCCGGACGCCGATGGGCTGATCGAGCTCTGCGGCGCGCTGCTGTCGGGCCGGGGCGAAGCTTCGGGCACCGCCATGGCGCGTGAGGTGCTCGACATCTACCAGGACCTGGATGCGGCGGGACGTCGCGCCTTTTTCGAAGCCCTGGTGCGCGATTTCGGCCCGGATCGGGAACGCCTGTCCAAGGCGATCGAGACATGGCGCGCCAAGCCGGCCGACGAGGATGCCAGCGCCCTGCATTTCGCCTCCGAGCCGCGCCGGCAGGAGCTGATCCGTCGCCTCAACCGCGCGCCCGGCGGCACCGGCGATCTCGTCAAGATGCGCGCCGACCTGCTCGACATGATGAACGGGCACGCCGATCTCGCCGCACTCGATCGCGACGTCTCGCATCTTCTCTCGTCATGGTTCAACAGGGGGTTTCTCGTGCTGCGCAGGATCGACTGGTCGACCCCGGCCAACATCCTCGAAAAGATCATCCGTTACGAAGCCGTACACGAGATCAGCGACTGGGACGATCTGCGCCGCCGCATCGATCCGGTCGACCGCCGCTGCTACGCCTTCTTCCATCCCGCAATGGTCGACGAGCCCCTGATCTTCGTCGAGGTGGCACTGACCGAGACGATCCCCGGCGCGATCGCGCCGCTGCTCGCGGTCGATCGCCCCTCCGTCCCGATCGAGCGCGCCCGCACCGCCGTGTTCTACTCGATCTCCAACACCCAGCGCGGTCTCGGCGGCATCTCCTTCGGCAGCTTCCTGATCAAGCAGGTGGTGGAGGAGCTGCGCCGCGAATTGCCCAAGCTCGACAATTTCGTGACGCTGTCGCCGGTGCCGGGCTTCATGCCTTGGGTGAAGCAGGACAAGGATTTGCCGCTGTCGGACGAGGACCGCGAAGTGCTGAAGCGCCTCGACGATCCCAAATGGTTCGAGAACCCCGAGACCACGACGCTGCTGCGTGGCGTGATTGAACCGCTCGCCGCGCATTACTTCCTCAAGGCGCGCACGCCGAAGGGCAAGCTGATCGACTCCGTCGCGCGCTTCCATCTCGGCAACGGCGCCCGCCTCGAGCGCATCAACTGGTTAGGGGATCTCTCGCCCAAGGGCGTGCGCGAGTCCGCCGGCGTGATGGTCAACTACCTCTACCGCCTCGACGACATCGAGAAGAACCACGAAGCTTATGCGAATGACGGCGAGGTCGTGGCCTCCAGCGCGGTGAAGAAGCTGCTGAAGGCCGAAGGGCGGCGGCTGCTGGACATGCGGTTGTCGTAGAGACGCACTCGCTTCGTATTCCATCGTCGTCCTGGCGAAAGCCAGGACGACATTGAGGGGGCGCGCGCCAATAGCAACGGCGCAAGCCCCCGCCGCCCCCGGAAATTAAACCCCCCCCCCATGATATACGATTTGATGAACGC
>NZ_JBVVPL010000052.1:21841-40002 GCF_055807615.1 Bradyrhizobium sp. MV1.5
GGGGGGGGGGGGGGCGGGGGGGGGGGGGGGCCCCCCCCCCCCCCCCCGCCCCCTCCCCCCCCCGCCCCCCCCCCCCCCCCCCCCCCCCCACGTTGAGGGGGCGCGCGACTATCGCAACGGCGCATGCCGCCGCAGCCGCGTGAATTACTCCGCCAGCGCCTTCATCTCCTTGTAGAGATCCGACTTGCCTTCGAAGCCGATGCCTGACAGCTCCGGCATGGTGATGTGGCCATTCTCGACGCTGATGCCGTCGGGGAAGCCGCCATAGGGCTGGAACAGGTCGGGGTAGCTCTCATTGCCGCCAAGGCCTAAGCCGGCTGCGATGTTGAGCGACATCTGGTGGCCGCCGTGCGGGATGCAGCGGCTCGGCGACCAGCCGTGGGTCTTCAGCACCTCCAGCGTGCGCTGGTATTCGCACAGGCCGTAGGACAGCGCGCAGTCGAATTGCAGCCAGTCGCGGTCGGGCCGCATGCCGCCGTAGCGGATCAAATTGCGGGCGTCCTGGTGGCTGAACAGGTTTTCGCCTGTCGCCATCGGTCCCGGATAGAATTCGGCGAGGGCTGCCTGCAGCGCGTAGTCGAGGGGATCGCCGACTTCCTCGTACCAGAACAAGGGATAATCCCGCAGCATCTTGGCATAGGCGATGCCGGTCTCGAGATCGAAGCGGCCGTTGGCGTCGACGGCGAGCTGCGCGTCGTTGCCGATCTCCTTCAGCACCGCCTCGATACGGGTGCGGTCGTCCTCGATAGCGGCGCCGCCGATCTTCATCTTCACGACGTTGTAGCCGCGATCGAGATAGCCGCGCATCTCGCCGCGCAGCATCGAGAGGTCCTTGCCCGGATAATAATAGCCGCCGGCGGCGTAGACGAACACGCGCGGATTGGCTTTGACGCCATGACGCTCAGCCAGCAGCCGGAACAGCGGTTGTCCCGCGATCTTCGCCACGGCATCCCACACCGCCATGTCGATGGTGCCGACCGCGACCGAGCGCTCGCCATGTCCACCCGGCTTCTCGTTGGTCATCATCGCGCCCCAGACCTTGTCGGGATCGAGATTGTCGCCGGCCGCGTTCAGCAGCGATTTCGGATCGGCCTCCAGGATGCGCGAGGCAAAACGCTCGCGGATCAGGCCGCCTTGGCCGTAGCGGCCATTGGAGTTGAAGCCGTAGCCGACGACGCGCTTGCCGTCGCGCACGAAATCGGTGACGACGGCCACCAGGCTCGTCGTCATCTTGGTGAAATCGATATAGGCGTTGCGGATCGGCGAAGAGATCGGTTTCGTGATCTCGCGGACGTCGACGATGCGGACGGACATGGTGTTGGCTCCTGTCATTCCGGGGCGATGCGCAGCATCGAACCCGGAATCTCGAGATTCTCAGGTGCGCAACCGCGCACCATAGTTCGCGCTATCGCGCGCCCCGGAATGACGGCTTCGCCGTCACTTCTTATCCCTGAAATACGGCTCGACCGGGCCGTGCACCTTGATGGTCAGCGGGTTGCCGTGGCGGTCCTTGGCGTTGCCGGCGGTGACGCGGACCCAGCCTTCGCTGATGCAGTATTCCTCGACATTGGTCTTCTCGACACCCTTGAAGCGGATGCCGACGTCGCGCGCCAGGATGTCCGCATTGTAAAAGGGGCTGTTCGGATCGACCGAAAGGCGGTCCGGAAATTCGTCGCTCATGATTGTCTCGCTCATAACAGGGTCTCGATTTGCTGCCGCAATCCTTCGGGCCGGGCGGTCGGCGCGTGGCGCGCGACCACCTTGCCGGTACGGTCCACCAGGAATTTCGTGAAATTCCATTTGATGGAGGCACCCAGCAGGCCGGATTGCTGGCGTTTCAGGTACTCATACAACGGATGCGCATTGCTGCCGTTGACGTCGATCTTCTCGAACAGGGGAAAGGTGACGTCGTAGTTGGTCGAGCAGAACGCCTGGATTTCGCTCGCCGGTCCCGGCTCCTGCGCACCGAATTGGTTGCAGGGAAAGCCGAGCACCGAGAAGCCGCGCGGATTGAGATCTCGATGCAGATCCTCCAGCCCGCGATATTGCGGCGTGAAGCCGCATTTGCTCGCGGTGTTGACGATCAGCAGCACCTGTCCCTCGAAGCTGCGCAGGGCGACTTCTTCGCCGAGAAGCGAGTTGGCCTTGAAGTCGTAGATCACGGACATCGCTAACCCACGGGGTCGATCGGCGACGGTGGCACGCCGCCCGCCTCGATCGCCTCGCCTGCGAGCAGGCAGAGATCCTCGCGATAGCGGCCGGACACGATGTGCACGCCGACCGGCGCCTTGCCGACGAGACCGGTGGAGACCACGAGGCCTGGCAGCCCCATGAAGGGAATCGCGATCTGCGGCAGTTGCGCTTCCCAGACGCGTTTGAAGGAAGCGTCGTCCTTGCGGTCGAGATGATCGGGGAACGGCAGCTCGCCGGACACCGGTGTCAGCAGCACGGCATAGGTCTCGAAGAACAGCATCCAGTCGCGGGTCAGCGTGGCGCGGCGGGTCAATGCCTTGGCGTAATTGGCCTGGTCCATTGGCGTGACCCTGCCGCGGTTGCCGTGCAGGCACGCCAGCGCGCCGGGATCGCCTTCACGCTCGGCCATCTCGAGCTGCGCCTCGTAGCCGTCGCCGAGCCAGAGCTTGATCTGCCACTCGACGGCTTCGCGCATCGGCGGGGTGTTCTCGATTGTCTCGACGGTCCAGCCGGCACGCTCGAGCCGCTTGCCGGCATCGATGACCGCGGCCTTCACCTCGGGCGCGGTCGCAAGGCCATCCGGGTTGAGGCAGAGCGCGGCGCGCTTGGGCCGCGCGGGGCCTTCCAGCGGCACGGGCACGAACCAGGGATCGCGGATGTCGCGGGCCGACATCGCCGCGAGCGAAATCCTGATGTCGTTGACGGTGCGCGCCAGCGGTCCCGACACCGCCATGATCTGCGGCCCGATCGGACGCTCCGGCAGGGCCGGATTGAAGGCCGGGATGCGGCCGAGCGTCGGGCGCAGACCATGCACGCCGCAGGCATAGGCGGGATAGCGGATCGAGCCGGCGATGTCGGTGCCATGGGCGATATGGCCGATGCCGGCCGCGACCGCCGAACCGGCGCCGCCGGACGATCCGCCCGGCGTCAGCGAGGCGTCGCGAGGGTTCTTGGTGTCGCCGTGGACCAAGTTGGTGGTGAACCAGCGATAGGAGAAGGCCGGACAATTGGTGCGCCCAAGCAGGACGGCGCCGGCCTTGCGGAAATTGGCGACCACCGGATTGTCCTCGCGCGCGACCAGGTCGCGCTGGAGCTTGAGGCCGTTGGTGGTGGCAAAGCCCTCCTGGTCGACATTGGCCTTGATGGTGACGGGCACGCCGGCGAGCACGCCGGGGTCCTCGCCCCTGGCGAGGGCGGCATCGACGGCGTCGGCCTGCTTGAGCACGTCCTCCGGGCGGTGGTCGATCACGGCGTTGAGGCTGGGATTGACGGCGTCGAGCCGGGCCAGGCCGGCCTGCGCGGCCTCCCTGGCGGAGACCTTTTTGGTTTTGACGAGGTTGGCGAGGTCGGCCGCCGACAGGCGCCAGAGATCTTGCATGGCTTGCTCCGTTTAACCGGCGTCTTTTAGCCCCGGGAACGCGGCAAAGCCATGCGGATTTCGCAGGGGCGAAGGGCGGGGGATGCCGGGTGAGGCTCATTCTCCGTCATTGCGAGGAGCGCTTGCGACGAAGCAATCCAGTCTGCCTCCGCGGAGGCAGACTGGATTGCTTCGCTACGCTCGCCATGACGGGGAGAGAGTCGGGGGCTAATGCCGCGTCGCGGATTGGTCCGGAATGTCCAGCAATGCCTCGGTAAAGGGGAATTCGAGCACGATCTCGCCTTCGCGGTCGGTGACCTCGATGACGGCCTCGAGCAGGGCCGGCTGGGTGCCTTCCGATCGCAGCACCTCCAGAATCATCTGGCGGGCAACCTCCCAGGCACGGTCGGGATTGCGCAAATCCTCTCCCTCAGGATCCACGATCAGTTCGTCGCCGATACGGGTGTTGAAGAAATATCTGGGCATCACGAAGTTCCAGTTGGGTCGCCTGTACCGGATTGAAAGCTGCACTGCACTCACAACTGCTTTATCAGGACAGGGTTCGCGACCGAATACGCCCAAGCGCAGAGCCGCATCACCAGAAAGTACTGTTCCCGACGCTTTTTTCGCGGCGCAATATGCCCTTGCTCGGGAAAATTTCACTGGCGAACTTTTGTGCTCGCAGTAACTTAGCTCCGGGCGGATACGTCCGAAATCTCGAAAATGGAGAGCCGAAATGGCCTGGAAAGCCCCAAAGATCGTCGAAGTGCCCTGTGGCATGGAAATCAACATGTATGTGAGTGCCACCCGCAAGTAAGCGGTTGGTTCGCGTTCTGCGCAGGTGGATCTTTCGGTCACGATGCATGTCCGGAAGACAGGATTTGTGTTGGCGTGAGGTCCACCTCGCGACATTGTCTCCAGGAGACGGATCATGCTTCGCGTCGTCGTCCTGGGCGCCGCAGCAGGCGGCGGAGTGCCGCAATGGAATTGCGGCTGCGAGGGCTGCCGGACGGCCCGTGAAAACGGCCAAGAGCTGCAACGGACCCAAGCCTCGGTCGCCTTCACTGGCGACGGCGAGCACTGGTTTTTGATCAACGCCTCTCCCGACCTCCGCCAGCAATTGAATGCCACGCCGCAGCTGCATCCGAAGGCAGGCGCGCTGCGCCATACGCCGATCGCAGGCGTGATCCTGACCAACAGCGAAGTTGACGCAGTGGCAGGCCTGCTGTCGATGCGCGAGGGCTCGCCCTTCACGGTCTATGCGCATGAGAAGGTGCTGGCGATCCTGAAGGCCAACAGCATCTTCAACGTGCTGAACGAGAAGAACGTGCAGCGCCTGCCGATCGGGATTAATGAGCCGTTCGAGCCGCGGCTGCCGGACGGGGCGCGCTCAGGGCTTGAGGTGCTGCCCTTCGCGGTCTCGGGCAAATCGGCCTGGTACCTGGAAGGCAAGGCGCATCCGGGCGGCGACACCGGCGAGGGCGATACGCTGGGGCTGAAGATCACCGACAAAGCGACCGGCAAATGCTTCTACTTCATTGCCGCCTGCGCCGAGGTCACCGACGCGCTCAAGGCCGAAATCGACGGCGCTTCGCTGGTGTTCTTCGACGGCACGGTGTGGCAGGACGACGAGATGATCAAGGCCGGGCTCGGCCACAAGACCGGCAAGAGCATGGGCCATGTCGCGATGTCCGGCGACCACGGCGCCATCGCGCGGCTCGCCGGCCTCGCACTCGACAGGAAGATATTTCTGCATATCAATAACTCGAACCCCGCGCTGCTGCCCGCGTCCCCCGAGCGCAAGGCCGCTGAAGCGGCGGGCTGGCAGATACCCGCTGACGGAACGGAGATCGAACTGTGAATGCCGCGTCACTGACTGGAATGACCGCGCTCTCGATCGGCAAGGACATCAGGCTCAACTCGGCCGAGGAGTTGGAGGCGACGCTGCGCCATATCGGCGCGACGCGCTATCACAGCCTGCATCCGTTCCACAAGCTGCTGCACGGCGGCAAGCTCAACAAGGGCCAGGTCCAGGCCTGGGCGCTGAACCGTTACTATTACCAGAGCACCATCCCGATCAAGGACGCGGTGGTGATCTCGCGCTTCCGCGATCGTGCCACGCGCGTGGAATGGCGCCACCGCATCGAGGACCATGACGGCGACATTGGCTCCGAAGGCGGCATCGAACGCTGGCTGAAGCTGACCGACGGCCTCGGGCTGGACACGGCTTACGTGGAATCGACCGAAGGCATCCTGCCGGCGACGCGCTTTGCCGTGGAAGCCTATGTGCATTATTGCCGTGAGAAGTCGCCGCTGGAGGCGATCGCCTCCTCGCTCACCGAATTGTTCGCGCCGAACCTGCACGAAGAGCGCATTGCCGGCATGCTGGAGCACTACGACTTCGTCAATCCCGACATCATGAGCTACTTCAAGCGGCGCCTGACCCAGGCGCCGCGCGATGCCGGCTTTGCGCTCGACTATGTCAAGGCGCATGCCACCACGCCCGAGCAACGCGCGTCCGTCTGCAACGCGCTGATCTTCAAGACCAACGTGCTATGGGTGCAGCTCGACGCGCTCCAACACGCCTATGTCGAGGGCCACATTCCGCCGGGCGCGTTCGTGCCCCAAGAACACTCAAAGGCGAGCTGAGGAACACCGATGGCCGGGCCGCGTCACATCAGCGTCAGCGAGACCAGCCGGCCGGTTCTGCCGCGGCACGCCAAGCTGAAATATGACGAGACGCGGAAAGTCTGGGTGATCCTGGCGCCCGAACGCGTGCTGGCGCCCGACGAGATCGCGGTCGAGGTCTTGCAGCTCTGCGATGGCGAGCGCAATGTCGGCGAAATGTCCGACCAGCTCGCGGCAAAATACGCCGCGCCGCGCGAGGCGATCCTGGCCGACGTCATCGTCATGCTGCAGGATCTCGCCGACAAGGGCTTTCTCACGGAGGCCCGGGAGAAGACGTCATGAGCGATGTGCTCGGCAATCCCACCATCCCGCCCGACGCCAGCGACAGCCTCGCGGTGCTGGAGAAGAGCCGCTCGACGGCGGAGGCGTTCGGCATTCCGCTCGCCGTGCTGCTCGAGATCACCCATCGCTGCCCGCTGCAATGCCCCTATTGCTCCAACCCGGTCGAGCTCGACCGCTCGGGCAAGGAGCTGACCACCGAGGAATGGAAGAAAGTTCTGAGCGAGCTCGCCGAGATCGGCGTGCTCCAGGTGCATTTCTCCGGCGGCGAGCCGACGGCGCGCAAGGACCTCGTCGAACTGGTCAAGCATGCGAGCGACGTCGGCCTCTACACCAACCTCATCACCTCGGCCGTGCTGCTGACGCGCGAGCGGCTGAGCGAGCTTGCGGATGCCGGGCTCTGCCATGTGCAGATCAGCTTCCAGGGCACCGAAGAGGGCTTGGCCGATCGCGTTGGCGGTTACAAAAACGGGCACCGCAAGAAGCTCGAAGTGGCAAAATGGACGCGCGAGCTTGATTTGCCGCTCACCGTGAATGCGGTGATGCACCGGCAGAACCTGCATCAACTGCCCGATATCATCCAGATGTCGATCGATCTCGACGCCGACCGGCTCGAGGTCGCCAATGTGCAATATTACGGCTGGGCGCTGAAGAACCGCGCCGCGCTGATGCCGACCGTGACGCAGCTCGACGAGTGCACCCGCATCGTCGAGGAGGCGCGCGAGCGGCTGAAGGGCCGGCTGACGATCGACTATGTCGTGCCCGACTATTATGCGCTGCGGCCGAAGAAGTGCATGGGCGGCTGGGGCCGGCAGTTCTTCAACATTTCGCCGGCCGGCAAGGTGCTGCCTTGCCATGCCGCCGAGAGCATCACCGGGCTCGACTTCGAATCGGTGCGCTCCAACCATTCGATCGCCTGGATCTGGCAGAACTCGGAGGCCTTCAACCGCTATCGCGGCACCGGCTGGATGAAGGAGCCGTGCAAGACCTGCGAATTCCGCGAGATCGATTTCGGCGGCTGCCGCTGCCAGGCCTTTGCGCTGACCGGCGATGCCGCCAACACCGATCCCGCCTGTGCGCTGTCGCCGCTGCACGAGACCATCTTCAAGCAGGCCGAGCGCGAGGCCGAGGGCGAAACCAACCGCTTCGTCTACCGCAATTTCGCCGGCGGCACTCTGGAATCCGGGAATGATGCCTGACGCCGACGCGGCCAGCTCAGTCAAGCGCGCCGATCCCTTTGCGCCGCTGACCTCCGAAATGCTTGACGTCGGCGACGGCCACGAGCTCTATGTCGAGAGCGTCGGCCGCACCGATGGAATCCCCGCGGTCTACCTGCATGGCGGCCCCGGCAGCGGCTGCCAGCCCGACCACCGCCGGCTGTTTGATCCCGACCGTTTCCATGCCGTGCTGTTCGACCAGCGCGGCTGCGGCCGCAGCCGGCCGAAGGGATCGCGCGCGCACAACACCACGCAGCATCTGATCGCGGACATGGAAAAGATCCGCGAGAAATTCGGCGTCGCGCGCTGGATGGTGGTCGGCGGCTCCTGGGGCGCGACGCTGGCGCTGGCTTATGCGCAGGCGCATCCCGATCGCGTCTCCGGGATTGCGCTGCGCGCGACGTTTCTCGGCACGCGTGTTGAAGTCGAGACCGCTTTCACCTCGCGCCTGTCGCAATTCTACCCCGCGCTCTACGAGGATTTTCTCAGCGTGCTGCCGGTCGAGGAACGCGCGCGGCCGGTGGAAGCCTACTATCGCCGCATCCTTGATGCCGATCCGGCCGTGCATGGCCCGGCCTCGCGCGCCTGGCACGACACCGAGCGCGCCTTGTCGGAACACAAGGCGGCAAAGACGCGGATCGACCTGGCGTCGCTGAATGTATGGCGCACATTGCCGGCGACACCGTTCATGGAGGCGCATTATTTCGTCCAGGACAGCTTCATGTCGGAGAACCAGTTGTTGCGGAACGCCGGCAAGCTCGACGGCATTCCCGGCATCATCGTCCAGGGCCGCTACGATCTGTTGTGCCCTCCCGAGACGTCGCAGGCGCTCGCGACAGCGTGGCCGGGTTCCGAGATTCGCATCGTGGAAGAAGCCGGCCATTCCCTCTATGATACCGGCGTGCGGGACGCGGTCATGAAGTCGATCGCGGATATCGCTTCGAAGATCTCGCGCTAGATCTATCTCCTCATCCTGAGGAGCGCTCGAAGAGCGCGTCTCAAAGGATGAAGGGCCGAGTTGCAGCAGCGGGGGCCTTCATGGTTCGAGACGCCACTTCGTGGCTCCTCACCATGAGGGGATAGTTGGAAGGACACAAGAAAATGCCACTCGCTGGAAAAGGCATGCTGCTGACGTCGATGAATATCGACGTTTCAGATGAAGCCGATTTCAATCGCTGGTACGATCGCGAGCATCTGGAAGAGCGCGTTGCGATCGAGGGTTTTCTGGAGGCGCGGCGCTATGTCGCGCACGCCGCCAATCCCAAATATCTGTCGCTGTATTCGACCGCGACGCTCGACGTGCTCGACAGTCCCGCCTACCGGGCGCGGCTCGCCAATCAGACTGAATGGTCGCGGCGGAGCATGGCGCATTTCAAGGACATGCTGCGCGTGGTCGCGCGCATCACGATCAGCAACGGTACCGGACGGGGCGCGGCGCTCGGGCTCGTGCGGCTGCGGCCGACGCCGGACAATGCACCCGCGTGGCGTGATGCACTGCAAGAGAGGCTGGCGCCGGAAAAGCACGACGGCATCATCTCGATGCATCTGCTCGAAAGCGAACCGGAATTGTCGGGCGCGACGGCGGATATCCCGGCGGTCCGCAACGAAGGCGCGCGCGACTGGTTCGCGCTGATCGACGGCACGCATGTCGGCGCGGTCTCGGCCGTGATCGCCGCGCGCTTCACCGGCCCTGCCGCCGCGCCATTCCCGCTTCCCGTGTCGGTCGGCACGTATGCGCTGATGTGGGACCTCGCGAAGAGCGACATCGCGCGCAACTAAGCCGTCGGACGCATCGCAACATGCTGCACCGCCACATATTGCCCACGGCCATTAATGATGTGCGCGCTGGGCTCCTATGAAAGCCGGTGATCCCCCAAATTTGCCGTTGTACTTCGGACCGGTTCTAATAAGCTAACCCAATGACGTCATTCAGAAACCAGATCGCCGCGCGTTAGCGTTCGCAAGCTCAAGAAAAGGCCGCGGGGTCTTTGAGCCTGCGCGGACAGGGTAGGAATGAAACCGACCGATATTGCGGCCCCCGACTACTTTCACAAAGTGGTCGATTGCCAATGGGCCTGTCCTGCGCACACTCCCGTTCCCGAATACATCCGACTGATCGCCCAAGGCCGCTACAGCGACGCCTATATGATCAATTGGAAATCGAACGTGTTTCCCGGAATTCTGGGCCGCACCTGCGATCGTCCATGCGAGCCGGCGTGCCGCCGCGGACGCGTCGAGGAGACCCCGGTCGCGATCTGCCGCCTCAAGCGCGTCGCCGCCGACTTCAAGGACGACATCACGCAACGCCTGCCGCGGCCCTCGGCCAAGAACGGCAAGCGCGTTGCATTCGTCGGCGGCGGTCCCGCTTCGCTGACAGTGGCCCGCGATCTCGCGCCGCTCGGCTATCACTGCACCGTGTTCGACGCCGATCCGCAAGCCGGCGGCATGATGCGCTCGCAGATCCCGAAATTCCGCCTGCCCGACTCGGTCATCGACGAGGAGACCGGCTACATCCTGAATCTCGGCGTCGACTTCAAGGGCGGCCACCGCATCGAGAGCATGAAGGCGCTGCTCGCGGAGAAGTACGACGCGATCTTCGTCGGCTCCGGAGCACCGCGCGGCCGCGAGCTCGACATTCCCGGACGCAAGGAAGCCGCCGCCAACGTCCATATCGGCATCGATTGGCTGTCCTCGGTCTCGTTCGGTCATACCGACAAGATCGGCAAGCGCGTCATCGTGCTCGGCGGCGGCAATACCGCGATGGATTGCTGCCGCACCGCGCGCCGCCTCGGCGGCGAAGAGGTGAAGGTCGTGGTGCGCTCCGGCTTCGAGGAAATGAAGGCCTCGCCCTGGGAGAAGGAAGACGCGCTGCACGAGGACATTCCGATCCTCAACTTCCTCGTGCCCACAGCCTTCGTCCATGACAACGGCAAGCTCACCGGCATCACCTTCCAGAAGGTGAAGGCCGAATACGACGCCAAGGGCCGGCGCAACCTCGTGCCCTCGGGCGAGCCGGACCAGACCATCGAATGCGACGACGTGCTGGTCGCGGTCGGCCAGGAGAACGCCTTCCCCTGGATCGAGCAGGACTGCGGCATCGAGTTCGACAAATGGCACATGCCCAAGGTCGATCCGCAAACCTTCGTCTCGACCAACCCGAAGGTGTTTTTCGGCGGCGACGCCGCGTTCGGGCCGAAGAATATCATCTGGGCGGTGGCGCAGGGCCATGACGCCGCGCTGTCGATCCACAAAATGCTCTCGGGCGAGGACGTCACCGAGCGTCCATTGCCCGAGGTGCACATCTCCTCGCAGAAGATGGGCATCCACGAATGGAGCTATGACAACGACATCTCCAACGACAAGCGCTACAAGGTGCCGCATCGCGACAAGGTGATCGCGCTAAAGGACATCCGCACCGAGGTCGAACTCGGCTACGACGTCAAGCTGGCGCTGGGCGAGGCCCATCGGTGCCTGAACTGCGACGTCCAGACCGTGTTCTCGACCTCGCTCTGCATCGAGTGCGATGCCTGCGTCGACATCTGTCCGATGGATTGCATCACCTTCACGGACAATGGCGAGGAAGGCGATCTCCGTCAGCGGCTGAAAGCGCCCTCGTTGCATCCGGACCAGGATCTCTATGTGTCCAGCGATCTCAAGACCGGGCGCGTGATGGTCAAGGACGAGGACGTCTGCCTGCATTGCGGGCTGTGCGCCGAGCGTTGTCCCACCGGCGCCTGGGACATGCAGAAATATTTGATCGAGATGACTCAAGCGGGTTCGACATGTCCGACAAAAAGCCGATCAGCAGCGTAAACGACTTCGTCGTCCGCTTCGCCAACGTCAACGGCTCGGGCTCGGCCAGCGCCAACGAGATGTTTGCACGCGCGATCCTGCGCCATGGCGTTCCGGTGAGCCCCCGTAACATCTTCCCCTCCAACATCCAGGGCCTGCCGACCTGGTACGAGGTGCGGGTGACGGAAGACGGCCATCTCGGCGCCCGCGGCGGCGTCGACATGATGGTCGCGATGAACCCGCAGACCTGGGACAAGGACGTCTCCGGCATCGAGCCCGGCGGCTATCTGTTCTACGATTCCACCAAGCCGATGCCGTCGACCAAATTCCGCGACGACATCACCGTGATCGGCGTCCCTCTGACCGCGATCACCAACTCGACCTACACCGATCCGCGCCAGCGCCAGCTGTTCAAGAACATCATCTACCTCGGCGCGCTTTCGGCGCTGCTCGACATGGACCCGAAACTGATCGAGCAGCTGATCGGCGAGCAGTACAAGGGCAAGGAGAAGCTGCTCTCGTCCAACGTCCACGCGCTGCATCTCGGCCGCGACTGGGCTCTGCAAAATCTGAAATGCCCGACCGGGCTGCGGGTGAAAAAGTCCGACAAGGTCGGCGACCGCATCTTCATCGAAGGCAACAGCGCCGCCGCGCTCGGCGCCGTCTATGGCGGTGCCACGGTGTGCGCCTGGTATCCGATCACGCCGTCCTCGTCGGTGGCGGAGGCCTTCACCGCGCACTGCAAGAAGTACCGGCACGACCCGGAAACCGGCAAGGCGAAATACGCGATCGTGCAGGGCGAGGACGAGCTGGCTTCGATCGGCATCGTGATCGGCGCCTCCTGGAACGGCGCGCGCGCCTTCACCGCGACCTCCGGCCCCGGCATCTCGTTGATGACCGAGTTCATCGGCCTGTCATACTTCGCCGAAATCCCGGCCGTGATCATGAACATCCAGCGCGCCGGTCCCTCGACCGGCATGCCGACCCGCACCCAGCAATGCGACATCATCGCCTGCGCCTATGCCTCGCATGGCGACACCAAGCATGTGCTGCTGTTTCCTGAGGATCCCGCCGAGGCGTTCGAGTTCGCGGCCGCGGCTTTCGATCTCGCCGAGCGGCTCCAGACCACCATCTTCCTGATGCTCGACCTCGACATCGGCATGAACCACCGGCTCTGCCGTCCGCTGAAATGGGACGATGCCAGGCAATATGACCGCGGCAAGGTGATGACCGCGGAGATGCTGGACGAAGGCCGCGACTTCGGCCGCTATCTCGACGTCGACGGCGACGGCATCCCGTACCGGACCTATCCCGGCACGCATCCGACCAAGGGCTCCTTTTTTACCCGCGGCACGTCGCGTGACCGCTATGCTCGTTACTCCGAAGAAGGCTCGGTCTACGCCGACAACATGCAGCGTCTCATGCGCAAGTTCGAGACCGCGCAGGATCTGGTGCCGCGGCCGCTCCAGGCCAATGCGGAACGACCGACCAAATACGGCGTGATCTATTTCGGCTCGACCACGCCGGCGATGGACGAGGCGATCGGATTGTTGGAGGCACGAGGCCATCAGCTCGATCGCCTGCGCATCCGCGCCTTCCCGTTCCACTCCAGCGTGGCGAGCTTCCTCGCGGAGCACGATTTCGTCTACGTCGTCGAACAGAACCGCGACAGCCAGCTGCGCCAGCTCATCGTCAACGAAAACGGCATCGACCCGGTGCGGCTGGTGCCGATCGTGCACTACGACGGTTCGCCGATCACCGCCCGCTTCATCGCAAAAGCCATTGGCGACCACCAGGATCACCTCAAGGTGACCCCGCTCCGCAAGGCCGTGTCATGATTTACGCGTCATTCTCTCCGTCGTCATGCCCGGGCTTGACCCGGGCATCCACGCCTTTCTTCTTCCTGGCCAAGACGTGGATGGCCGGGTCAAGCCCGGCCATGACGGGCTTGGGATCGCAGGTGCTCGCATGACCTACATTGCAAAGCCGAAATTCCACCATCCCGGGCTGAAGAAGAACGAGCTCGGCTACACCCATCGCGACTACGAAGGCAAGATCTCGACGCTGTGCGCGGGCTGCGGCCACGACTCGATCACGGCCTCGATCATCGAGGCCTGCTATGAGCTTTCGATCGAGCCGCACCGGGTCGCCAAGATCTCGGGCATCGGCTGCTCGTCGAAGACGCCGGACTATTTCCTCGGCAATTCGCACGGCTTCAACTCCGTGCACGGCCGCATGCCAAGCGTGCTGACCGGCGCCAATCTCGCCAATCGCGACCTGATCTATCTCGGCGTCTCCGGCGACGGCGATTCCGCCTCGATCGGCTTCGGCCAGTTCGCGCATTCGATCCGGCGCGGCGTCAACATGACCTATATCGTCGAGAACAACGGCGTCTACGGCCTGACCAAGGGCCAGTTCTCGGCGACCGCCGACCGCGGCTCGAAATCCAAGAAGGGCGTCACCAACACCGACAACGCCATCGACCTCGTCGCCATCGCGCTGCAGTTGGGCGCGACTTTCGTCGCGCGCTCGTTCTCCGGCGACAAGACTCAGCTCGTGCCGCTGATCGCCGCCGCGATCCGCCACAAGGGCGCGTCGTTCATCGACGTCATCAGCCCCTGCATCGCCTTCAACAACCACGCCGGCTCCACCAAGAGCTTCGACTATGTCCGCGAGCACAATGACGCGGTGAACCGGCTCGACGTGCTGGTCGGCCGCGATCCGATTGCGGTGGATTACGCTCCGGGCACGGTGCAAATGGTCGAGCAGCATGACGGCAGCAGGATCGCGCTGCGCAAGATCGACGCCGACTACGATCCGCACGACCGGCTCGGCGCCCAGACCTTCCTGCAAAAGCACGCCGCCAAGGGACAGATCGTCACCGGCCTGCTCTACGTCGATCCCGACGCGGAAGATCTGCACGAGCATCTCAACACGGTGGAGACGCCGCTCAACACGCTGGAAGCGGACACGCTCTGTCCGGGCTCGGCGGCGCTGGACAAGTTCAACGCCAGCCTGCGGTGATCGCCTACCGCGCCGTGGCGGGCTGCCTGACACGTATGGTGATCTTCTCCGACACGATGGGCGGCTCGAACGGATAGTGCCTGGCATCGCCCAGCACGAGTTGAAGCGTATGCGTCCCGGGTGGAAGCTCGAGCAGCGTTTCGGTCTGCCCTGCCCCGAAATGCAGATGCGACTTGTCCTGCAGGATCGGCTCCTTGGGATCGATGGGGTCGTTGACGTCGATCAGCAGATGATGGTGACCGGCGTTCTGGTACTCGTCGCCGGCATGGGTCACTCCCATGTTGCGCAAGCCGAACCGGACCCAGAATCCGCCGCGGACCTTCTGCCCGTCATGCGGGGTGATGAAATAGAGCTTTGCGTCCTTGGGCGCCGTCTTGCCTTGCGAAAAGGCTGCCCCCGGGAGCAATGCGAGCGCCGCTGCCAGCGCGACGCAACGAAGGATCTGCATCAAACCAACTCCTCCACTTAAGGGCTGAGCGCCACGCGGAATCCGTGCGTGGGATAGCGAACGTTGGTGTCGTAGCCATCGCGGTTAGACGGCCGCACATATCTCGAATCGTTCTTCCAGGAGCCCGAGCGCAGGACATGAGCGCTGCAGTCCCCGCTGCTCCATGCCGAGCCGTCGGTGGGCGCGCCCTGATAGGTCTTGTGCCAGCAGTCCTCGACCCACTGATCGACACCGCCGCCCATGTCGTGGAGCCCGAACGGATTCGGCCTGAAGCTCCCGACCTTCGCCGGCTGCTCGGCGGCGAGATCACCGCAATCCTTGCAACCGGCCATGCCCGGCTGCAGCTTGTCGCCCCACCAATATTTGGTCTGCGTTCCGCCCCGCGCGGCATATTCCCATTCGGCTTCGCTCGGAAGCCGATAAGTCTTCTTTGTCGCCTGAGCGAGATAGGCCGCATATTGCTGCGCGTCGGTCCAGCTCACATTGCCGACCGGCGCATCGTCCTTGCCGATAGCAGTGAAGCCGCACGCCTTCGCAGCGGCGCACTCGTTCCATTCCTGCACGGTCACCGGATATTTGCCGATCGAGAACGGCTTGACCGTCACCTGATGGACAGGACGCTCGGTCGGGTCGTCATTGCTTCCCATCGCAAAGCTGCCGCCGCGAATGGCGACCATCTCGGGTTCGCGGACGGGGGGTGCCGATTGACTTGTCGATTGACTTGGCGCGGGAGCGGGCGACGGAGATGACGAAGCCGAGGTGGGAGATGGCTGCGGCGTCTGAGGCGCCGCTTCGCGCGGCGGAGGCTGCGGGCTCGGTGATGCGGCAGGAGAAGCGTTAGGAGAAACGGTAGTGACGGCAGCCTGCTCGCCCACCCTGCCCGGTGCCTGAGCCAGCAGATACCACAGCACGCCGGCGGCCATCACCGACAGCGTGATCCCCAGCAGAAAGATCAGGGCATTCTCGCGCCGCCCCCGCGTCCTGCCGACCGCGTCTGCATCCGGCAGCACTTTATAGACGCGCACGGGATCGGTGATGTTCTTGACTTTGCGGTCCCCGAGCGACTCGTAGCCGCACACGACCTTGTGCTTGATCTGCTCGTAGATCGCGCCGGAGATAAAGACCTGGCCTGGCTCGGCGATGCCCTCGATGCGCGTCGCGATGTTGACACCATCGCCGTAGACGTCATCAGGCTCCACGATGACGTCACCGAGATTGACGCCAATCCGGTACTCGATCCGGGTCTCCTTCGGAAGCGAGGCGTTGCGGCCGATGAGATTCTGCTGGATGACGATGCTGCAGCGGACGGCCTCGACCGGACTGTCGAAAATCGCGATGAAGCCATCGCCCGTCGTCTTCACCAGACTTCCGTGGTGCTCGACGATGCTGGGCTGGATGAGATCCCGCTCGATCCGCTTGACGCGGACGTGCGTGCCCTCCTCGTCGGCCTGCATCAGGCGGCTGTAGGACGCGATGTCACCGACAATGATGGCCGCGAGACGACGAGGCATAGGGCCGTGCGAAGGCGGCTCGTCATTCCCGGATCTGAAGTTGCGAATTTCGCCCATTGCGGGGGACTCCACACACTTACAAAGGCAGACCCCAGCCTACGACTGCCAAAGGCGATCGTCTGTGAAGGCTATCACATCGATGAAATCGGGCAATCTCGGAGCGAACGGAGGGCGTCCAGTTCCGGTAGTCGAAGGCGCCACATCGAATGAACCTTCATGACCACACCGATGACTAATGCCCGGCGTGGAACCTCATCCTCCCTCCACCCAGCTAAGATCATGTCAGATGTGCGAACGTTGAACGCGTCGCACCTGGGCCGCGTCTACAGCGTACAGCTCAGCTGCTGCATTCGAGGCCATCATGAAGCTTTCTCTCGTTGCTGCCATCTTGTTTGCCGCGCTTGGCGGCGCCGCTCACGCCGAGGAAGCCGACGATATCCGTGAGGCCAGCAAGGCCGAAGCCGAGACCTTCAACGCGCGCATGTATGCCGGCGCACCCGCCAACAAGGCCTATGCCTGCTTCGTGCGGCGCTACGATGCCGAGCACCTGGCGCGTCATCCGAAGCAGAAGGTCGCCGCGATGAAGCTGCTGATCTCGGCGGAGATGGACACCGAAGACAAGCAGCTCCACAACTCCTTCCGCCTCGGCTTCAGATATCGTCACCGTTCCGGCGATTTCGACTCCAGCGGCTCCTGTCATCACGCGGTGTTCACCAAGGACGGCACCGAGATCCGCCTCGGTTGCGGCGTCGACTGCGAGGGCGGCGGCATCGGCGTTGCGCTTTCAAAGGACGACAAATCGGCGATCGTGCGGCTGGCGCGGGTCAGGGTCTGGCAGAACAACAAGCCGGATGAGGATGCCGAACTATCACTGGTCGCCGGGGCCGATGACGGGATTTTCCGCCTCGATCGAACGGACAATAAGGAATGCGCCTCGCTCGTGACCGACCGCAAGGAACTCGCCGCGCTCCGCCACAAATGATATGTGTCCAGCGCAATCGACGGAGATCGTCATGAACCGCCGGAACATGTTGTGGAGCGCCGTCTCGGGCCTGGGCGCGGCGCTTGGCGCCTCCAGCGCGAAGGCCGCGACGGACGCCGGCACGGGCAACAAGCTGAAGGTGGTGTATCATTTGAGCGATGCCGAGAAGGTCAATTTCGTCCTCGGCAACATCCAGAGCCACATCGACGGCGTCGGCGGCCCCGACCATGTGACGATCGCGCTGGTGATCCACGGGCCGGCGCTGAAGGCGTTTCATTCGGCGCAGGCCAATCCTGACATCAGCAAGCGCGTCGGCGATTTCTCCAAGGACGGCGTCGAGCTCGCCGCCTGCGGCAACACGATGAAGGCGCAGAACGTTACCCTCACGGATCTCTTGCCGGGCTTCGTCAGCGCGGAGAAGGGCGGTGTGGTCCGTTTGGCCGAGCTTCAGTCGCAGGGCTATCTCTATCTGCGGCCGTAGGCAGCTTGCTGCGAATTGTGCGCTCCCTCCCCCGTTTGCGGGGGAGGGTCGGGGAGAGGGTGTCTCAGCAATCGAGAACCCCCAAGAGGAGAGCCCTCACCCGGCGCTGCGCGCCGACCTCTCCCGCAAGCGAGAGCTTTGCGTAAATCGCGAATCTGCGATTCTCTAAGAGACGTTTGAAGAGGATCT
>NZ_JBVVPL010000053.1:0-2702 GCF_055807615.1 Bradyrhizobium sp. MV1.5
GCGCTGCTGGGCGCGGCGGTGCGGCAGCCGGAGGAGGCGGCGCGGGCGGATGGGGCGGTGCAGCTGCGGGCGGCGGTGCGGCCGGGCGCGCGGGCGCCGCAGGCGGCGCGGCCGCTGGCGGTCCCTTCGGCGCCTGCTTCGGTTTTCCGTCAGGGCCGGTCTCTTGTGGCTGCGCCTGCGCGACGACGAGCGGCTGCGCGCCTTGCGCATGCGATGCGGAGCTTGCGAACTGCATCGCGGTCAGAGCCGTGGTGGCAAGCAGCACGAAACGAAGATTAGTCATGATGGTGAACTTCCCCGGAAGGTTCTTTGACGAAGTGCTGGGATGAACAGCTACGCGTTAGGCCGGATTGTGGCGGA
This sequence comes from Bradyrhizobium sp. MV1.5, assembly GCF_055807615.1. Lineage (NCBI taxonomy): Bacteria > Pseudomonadati > Pseudomonadota > Alphaproteobacteria > Hyphomicrobiales > Nitrobacteraceae > Bradyrhizobium > Bradyrhizobium sp. MV1.5. The sequence continues at coordinate 361 of NZ_JBVVPL010000053.1, forward strand.
CGAAGCGGACGCGGCCCGATTTATTTCTGCACGCAAATCACCTCACTATGGTGACGTTCATTGCGCATTCAGACGCAGGTTGCAATTGGCTCGGATGTGATGCGTCGCCTCATGCGCGATCCCGCGGCGGACTTGCGTCCGTCGCGGGATTCGGCGTGAGCGGCCCGTTCGGCCCGCGCGATGGAATCTCTTCAGGCATGCGGCCCGGCAATTCGTCGGGCGGTGCTGGCGAGCCGGGCTCGCGCACCGGCGGCGCGATTTCAGGCTGGGGATTACCCGGTGGAATCCCCGGCGGCGGCTCGGTCGGCGTGCCCGGTGTCGACGGCGGAATCTCGGGCGGCTCGATCGGCATTACATCTGGACCTTGCGGTTGTCGCCGAGATCGGGCCGCGTGTTCGTCACTGCCGCGGCCGCCATCTTCACATAGGAGATCACGGTGCCCGGCGAGTCCCAGAACTCGGCATCGTCAGGCGTGATCTTGAGCACGCGGATGTTGGGATCTTCCGCAGAATCCCACCACGCCTTGGCCGGCGTCGAGAACAGCTCCTTGATCTTCGCGCGGTCGTTGGAGACCGTTACGGTGCCCGTCAGCGACACGTATTTCTGGCTGCCCGCATCCGCGAACGACAGATTGATCGACGGATTGCGCGCGATCTCCTCGTCCTTGTGACGCCGCGCGTCGGTGAGGAAATAAATCGTGTTCGCGTTGCGGTCGAGATAGGCGCTCATCGGCCGCGCGCGGAGCTTGTCGCCATCGCGCGTCACCAGCATCGCGAATCCGATCGTCTTCATCAGATCCCATACGCGATCGACGTCGCGGGCATTGTCGTTGGCCATGTCGTGCTCCTTCTTGCAAGGGACGACAACGGCGCGCGCGGAACGAGGTTCCGGCCGAAGGATGGAACTTGTCTATTCCGGCGCGTGGCAAACCGCCTCGATGTTGTGACCGTCAGGATCGAGCACGAAGGCGCCATAATAGGTCGGATGATAATGGGCCCGGATGCCGGGCGGCCCGTTGTCGCGCCCGCCCGCCGCAATCGCCGCCTTGTAGAACGCGTCCACCGTGGCGCGGTCTTTCGCCAGGATCGCGACATGCACCGGCTTGTTCAGCGCGCCCTCGCCGCCGATCCAGAAATCCGGCTTGCCGTCGGCGCCGAAGCCGGCGGCCGGATCGTGTCCGGTCTGCTCCTGCGTGACCTCCATGATCAGGCCGTAGCCGAGCGGCGCCAATGCCTTGGCGTAGAACGCCTTGGCGCGCTCATAGTCGGAGACCGGGAAGCCCATATGGTCGATCATCGCAACCTCCGTCGTTCGTCGTCAGCGCGACAGGAACGTATTGCTCCGCGTCTTGCGCGCAACCACAAAGCCGCGCGCGACCATGTCGGCGATGCAATCTTCCCGCCATTCCTTCTGTGACAAATGCTCGATCACCACCGCGCGCGGCCATAGCGATTGCGGCGCGTCGCGGAAGAAGCCGATCAGCACGCGATCCTCGAAGCCCTCGACGTCGATCTTCAACGCGTCCACCTTCGTCACGCCGGCCTCGTCGAGAATGCGCGTCAACCGCAGCGAGGGAACCTTGATGGCCTCCGCGCTGGCCGTGCCGGTGACGACATGCGTGGCACCGAGATTGCCGCCGCCGCTCTCGATCATCAGCTCGCCGTCGCTGTCGCCGGCGGCCGCCTGCAACAGGCGCACCTGCGTCGCTTTCGACGCGGCCTGGTTGAATGAGAGCCGCCCAAAGGTCATCGGATGCGGCTCGATCGCGATCACTTTCCCTGATGGCCCGACCTGTCGCGCCATCACCAGTGCGAAGGTGCCGACATTGGCGCCGACGTCGACGAACACGCCGCCCTCCGGAGTGTGCCGGCGCAGGAAGTCGAGCTCGTCGAGATTGTAGTCCGGATTGAACAGCGCGCCGCGCTCGGTCGCGCTGCCCTGGTGATAGAAGCGAAACGATGCACCCTGGTATTGCACGTCGATCGGGCCGCCGCGCAGCAGGTTCACCAGCCGCGACATCCAGGGCCGGAACGCGCCGCGCTTCAGCCTCGATTGTGTCGCGAGGCGAATGATCGCGGCCTGCGCCGCGTTCGGCGCAAACGCGCCGAACGGCGCGGACGAAGGGGCATTGTCGGTCGCCAAGTCAAAGTCCTCATTGCAAGCGGCGCATGCATAGCCGGTTTTGCCGGGGACTCCAACGTTGTGGGGGAAGAATGTAGCCCGGATGGAGCGCAGCGCAATCCGGGGCGGACTCGCGGCGCGCGACAAATAAAACCAATATGCGAGGCGCGAGAACCGGCCCCACGAAGACGCCCGAGAAGTCTGGCCGCCTCAGGGTCGCA
>NZ_JBVVPL010000053.1:2712-14798 GCF_055807615.1 Bradyrhizobium sp. MV1.5
CCCCCCCCCCCCCCCCCCCCCCCCCCCCCCCCCCCCCCCCCCCCCCGGGGGGGGGCCCCCCCCCCCCCACCCCCCCCCCGCCCCCCCCCCCCCCCCCCCCCCCGCTACAGGTCAAGCCGCCTTCTTCGGTGGCGCCTTGCGCTGGCGCAGGAAGCGGCCGAGCAGCTTGCGCTTGCCCTTGCGCGGGATCAGGTCGATGTCGCTGACGAGCTTGGCGCCGCCCTTGCGGCGCTCCAGCACGATCTTGCGGCTGTGGAAGGCTTCCAGCTCGACACGGTGCGCGACGCTGACGATGGTGGCCTTCGGCAGCTCGTCGGTGACCATCTTCATCATCTTGTCCTGGCTCTTCTCGTCGAGCGCCGAGGTCGCCTCGTCGAGCACCACGATATCAGGGTTGTGCAGCAACAGTCGCGCGAAAGCGAGGCGCTGCTTCTCGCCGCCGGACAGCGTCTGGTCCCACGGTGCTTCTTCCTCGATCTTCTCCTTGAGATGGTCGAGGCCGACCTTGTGCAGGGCCTCGCCGATCTCCTCGACGGTCCAGTCGTCTTCCGCGCCGGGATAGGCAACGGCGCGACGCAAGGAGCCGGATGGTACGTAGGGCCGCTGTGGCAGCATGAACAGCCGCCGGTCGGGATGGAAATTGACGCTGCCGCCACCCCATGGCCAGAGCCCGGCGATGGCGCGCACCAGCGTGCTCTTGCCGGTGCCGGATTCGCCGGCCACCAGCAGCCGCTCGCCACGTTCGACCACCACCTCCGTCTCGCCAACCACGGCGGTACCGTCGTCGAGCGTGACCGAGAGATCCTTCAGCTCCAGCATGGCGTCGTTGCTGGTCTCGCCGCGCTTGATGCGGCCGAAGCCGTCGCCCTGCTCCGCGCGCTCGAGGCCGTCGAGCGACATCATCAGCGAGGCGATGCGGCGAGCGCAGGCATTCCAATCGGCGAGCCGCGGATAATTGTCGACCAGCCAGCCAAACGCGCTCTGCACGATGGTGAAGGCGGAAGCCGCCTGCATCACCTGACCCAGCGTCATGCTGCCGTCGAGGAATTTTGGCGCGCAGAGCAGCAGCGGCACGACCGGCGCAACGAGGCTCGATCCCTGCGACACCAGCGTGGTGCGCATGTGCTGACCCGCGAGCCGCGCCCATTGCCGCAGTACGTTGGTGAAATTGCGGTCGATGCCGTCGCGCTCTTCCGCCTCGCCGCCGAGCAGCGCGATGCTCTCGCCGTTCTCGCGCACGCGCGTCAGCGTGTAGCGGAAATCGGCTTCGGCCTGGTTCTTGTCCTCCGAGACCTGCACGAATTGGCGGCCGATCACCAGGATCGAGCCCGATGCGATTCCCGCATAAAGCATCGCGGCGATCACCAGGAAGCCGGGAATGGTCACCGACGATCCCGCAAGCGTGACGGTGAGCGCGCCGCCGATGGTCCAGAGCACGACGATGAAGGTCACGGCCGACAGCAGCGCGGACGTCACGCCGGCGAGGAAATCCACCGGCGAATCGGTCGCGACGCGCAGATCCTCCGCGATCCGGTATTCCGGATTCTTATGGTCGCCGCTGACGAGATTGAGCTGGTAATAGCGGCCATTGCCGAGCCAGCGCGTCAGCACGCTGGCCGTCAGCCACGCCCGCCAGCGCCGCTGGATGCCCATGCGCGCGAACACTTGCGCCACGCCGAGCACGATGCTGCCGATCGCGAGCGGGAAGAACACCGCGGTGAGATGGAAGACGGTGGACGCCTCGCGCTTCTCGATCGCGTCGAAGATCGCGCGATTCCAGACATTGATGCCGTATTGGAAACCGACGGTGAGGACGATCAGCACGCCGAGGCCGATGGAGTAGAGCCACGCCAGCCGGTCGCCGTTGCGGCCCCAGAAGCCGCGCGCGCTGATCCAGAAGCGGGTGAGGAGATAGTCCTTGCGGGCCTGCTCGGCCTCTTCGGGCGATAGCTCCGGGTCGGGTTCGACCAGCTCGGGCGGCGGCGGAGCCACTTCCTCGCCGGTCTCGCCGACGATTTCGACAATGGGCGGCTTCTTGCCCGATTCGCGCTTTCTGGCCGGCTTTTGCATGGTCGGATAACGCAAGCTAAATCAAAAGGTTCCCGCAGGTTCCCAGTGTCGACTCACTCAGCGGCGCCGTCGCGGACCCGGCGGAGCCGTGCGAACCGGTGCAGCACACGCGACAACTGATCGATCGCGTAGGGCTTCTGCACGAGCTCGACATCGATGTTGCCGTCCTGGGACAGCGCCTCGCTGTAGCCGGTGGTCAGCACGACCGGCACGCCGATGCCGCGGTCGCGGACCGCCTGCGCGAGATCGAGCCCGGTCATGCCGGGCATCACGATGTCCGAGAAGACGACATCGAAGCGATCGGAATCCATAATCAGCTCGGCGAGTGCATCGGTTGCATTGTCGATCAGCGTGATGCTGTAGCCGAGCTCGGTGAGGCCGTCGGCCGCGAAATTGGCGAGCTCGATATTGTCCTCGACCAGCAGCACCGACATGCCGCTGCCGGCCACGGCCGGCGCGGTGTTCGGTGCCTGCCGCTGCGGCAACAAATGCGGCGCCACGCGCGGCAGATAGAGCGCGAAGGTGCTGCCGCAGCCCACCTCGCTGGTGACTGTCACTTCGCCGCCGGACTGCCGGGCGAAGCCGAACACCTGCGACAGGCCGAGACCGGTGCCGTGGCCGACCTGCTTGGTGGTGAAGAACGGCTCGAAGATGCGCTCCAGCCGCGCAGCCGGAATGCCGATGCCGGTGTCGCTGACGGCAATGCCGACGAAGCCATGTTTGCCGGAAAGGTCGTGGTTGCCAGGAAGGTCAGCGTTGCCCGAGACGGGAGCCCGTGTGTCCGCAATGGTCGCCGCGGCCTCGACCTTGAAGACGATCCTGCCCTTGCCGTGCATGGCATCGCGCGCATTCGTCGCCATGTTGATCAGCGCCGTCTCGAACTGGCTCGCATCGGCATCGACGAGGCAGGGCTCGGTCGGCAGCCGCATCGCGATTTCGATCGCGGGCCCGAGCAGCGTCGCGAGCATGTCCTGCAGCGACTGCAGCCGCGCGCCGACATCGAACACTTCCGGCTTCAAGGTCTGGCGCCGTGCGAAGGCGAGCAGCTGCGAGGTCAGCTTGGCCGCGCGCCCGACCGCGTCCGCGATGGCGGTGATGTAGCGCTGCCGCCGCTCCTCGCTCAGTTGCGGCCGGTTCAGCAGGTCGACGGAAGCGCGAATCACGGTCAGGAGGTTGTTGAAGTCGTGCGCGACGCCGCCGGTGAGCTGCCCGAGTGCCTCCAGGCGCTGGCTGTGCTTGAGCGCCTCCTCGGCTTCGCGCCGCGCTGCGGCCTCGGCCTGGAGATGCTGGGTGCGCCGGAACGCGAACGCCAGCAGCAGAAACAGCAGCGCGGTGGCGGGAATGCCGAACACCAGATGCTGGCCCATGGTGGCGAACCAGCGCTTGCGGATCGCCGAGGTCTCCAGCCCCGCGCTGACATAGATCGGGTATTCGGCGATGCGTCGGTAGCCGATGCGCCGCTCGACCTCGTCCGACGGCCAGACGATGGTGATGAGGCCATGCTCGGGGTGAGCTGCGATGCTCCGGCCGACCGGCCCGTTAGGATCGAGCCTGACGTCGCGGTCCAGCCGCGGAAGATGCGCCAGCACCACGCCGTCCGTGCGCCCCATCGCGAGGAAGCTGCCGGGATCGGAGCCGATCCTGGCGTAAAAGCTCTCGAAATATTCCGGCAGGACAGAGGCCTGGATCACGCCGATGAAGCTGCCGTCGTCGGAGCCGCGGCGGCGGCTGACTCCGAAGAAGCGCGCGCCCTGATAGGGCTGGCGCGGCGTCAGGGGAACGCCGATGTAGCTGCCGATAGTCTGATCGACATGGGCCGCAAAGTAGTCGCGGTCCGCAAAGCTCTGCGCCGGCGGCGGTGAGGCCAGGCTGTTGACGAGCGACTTTCCGTCCGCATCGAAGATCCAGGCTGATTTCAGCTGCGGCAGCGAATCGGTCAGCTGCTTCAGGCGGCGGTGCAGGGCCGGTTCGCGCGCGCGGATGATGTCGTCGGGCATGCCGCGCACCACCTCGTTGATCTCGGCGAGGCTCCGGTCGATGGTCTCGAACACCTTGAGCGCGTGCTCGTGCGCGACATCGAGGGTGCGCTCGATCTCGCGGTCTGCGATGGCTTTTGTCGAGGTGTAGGAGATCGAGGCGGCGATCGCGAACAGTGCAATCGGCAGCGCCAGGGACGTGGCCATCATCCACTGCAGCAATCTCAGCGAATTGCGTTGTGCGCCCTGCACGGTCGCTCCGGTCCCACACCGGAGAGCTTACTTGAATTTCGCGCCGGGAAGGAAGCGGCTTGTAGCGGGAACCAGAGGTTGCAATCCCCCGGCTCGCGCGCGCAGGGGCGGAGGCAAAATCCACTCGAACACCTGCCCGCCGTAGAATGCCCCGGCCGTTCCGGCCGGGGATCGCAGCATGAATGACGCCTAGATCTGGCGCTCGACCATCTTGAGCTTGAGCTCCGCGATGGCCTCCGCCGGGTTGAGGCCCTTCGGGCAGGCCTTGGCGCAATTCATGATGGTGTGGCAGCGATAGAGGCGGAACGGATCCTCGAGATTGTCGAGCCGCTCGCCGGTCGCTTCATCCCGCGAATCCGACACCCAGCGGTTGGCCTGGAGCAGCGCGGCGGGACCGAGATAGCGCTCGCTGTTCCACCAATAGCTCGGGCACGAGGTCGAGCAGCAGGCGCAGAGGATGCACTCGTAGAGGCCGTCGAGCTTCTCGCGGTCCTCGTGGCTCTGCTTCCATTCCTTCTGCGGCGTCGGCGACGTCGTCTTCAGCCACGGCTCGACCGAAGCGTACTGTGCATAGAAATTGGTGAGGTCGGGGATGAGGTCCTTCACGACAGGCTGGTGCGGCAGCGGATTGATCTTCACCGCGCCGTCCTTCACGTCGTGCATCGAGCGGGTGCAGGCCAGCGTGTTCTGGCCGTCGATGTTCATCGCACAGGAGCCGCAGACGCCTTCGCGGCAGGAGCGGCGGAAGGTCAGCGACGGGTCGATGTTGTTCTTGATCCAGATCAGGCCGTCCAGCACCATCGGCCCGCAATCCTGGGTGTCGACGTAATAGGTGTCGACGCTCGGATTCTTGCCGTCGTCCGGATTCCAGCGGTAGACGCGGAATTCGCGAGTTTCAGTCGCGCCCGCGGGCTTCGGCCAGGTCTTGCCGCCGGTGATCTTTGAGTTCTTCGGAAGTGCGAATTCAACCATTTCGATAAAGCTTTCGCTGTTCGCTCAGTACACGCGTGCCGTTTAGTAAACGCGAGCTTTCGGCGGGATGTACTGCACGTCGTTGGTCATGGTGTAGTCGTGAACCGGGCGGTACTCGATCTTGACCTTGCCGGAATCTTCCAGCCAGGCCAGCGTGTGCTTCATCCAGTTCTTGTCGTCGCGCTCGGAGAAGTCCTCGCGGGCATGCGCGCCGCGGCTCTCGGTGCGGTTGGCGGCCGAGTTCATCGTCACCACCGCCTGCGCGATCAGATTGTCGAATTCGAGCGTCTCGATCAGGTCGGAATTCCACACCAGCGAACGGTCGGACACGGCGATGTCGGTGATGCCGCTATGGACCTTCTCGATCAGGTTCTGGCCTTCGCTCAGGATGTCGCCGGTGCGGAACACCGCGCAATTGTTCTGCATCACGTGCTGCATGCCTTCGCGCAGCTTCGCGGTCGGCGTGCCGCCGGAGGCGTAGCGGTAATGGTCGAGCCGGCCGAGCGCCAGGTCGGACGAGTTCGCCGGCAATTCCGGCTGGCTGGCGTTCGGCGTGAGCTTCTCGGCGAGGCGCAGCGCCGCGGCGCGGCCGAACACGACGAGGTCGATCAGCGAGTTGGAGCCGAGACGGTTGGCGCCGTGCACTGACACACAGGCGGCCTCGCCGATCGCCATCAGGCCGGGGATGATGGCGTTGTCGTCGCCGTCCTTCTTGGTCAGGACTTCGCCGTGATAATTCGTCGGGATGCCGCCCATGTTGTAGTGCACGGTCGGCACGATCGGGATCGGCTCGCGCGTCACGTCGACATTGGCGAAGATCTTTGCGGATTCCGAGATGCCCGGCAGGCGCTCGGCCAGCACCGCGGGATCGAGATGGTCGAGATGAAGGAAGATGTGGTCCTTCTTCTTGCCGACGCCGCGCCCCTCCCGGATCTCGATGGTCATCGCGCGCGAGACGACGTCACGCGAGGCGAGATCCTTGGCGGAGGGCGCATAACGCTCCATGAAGCGCTCGCCCTCGGAGTTGACGAGATAGCCGCCTTCGCCGCGCGCGCCTTCGGTGACGAGACAGCCCGAACCGTAGATGCCGGTCGGGTGGAACTGCACGAACTCCATGTCCTGCATCGGCAGGCCGGCGCGCAGCACCATGCCGCCGCCATCGCCGGTGCAGGTGTGCGCCGAGGTGCAGGACGCGTAGGCGCGGCCATAGCCGCCGGTCGCCAGAATCACGGACTGGGCGCGGAAGCGGTGCAGCGTGCCGTCGTCGAGCTTGAGCGCGATGACGCCGCGGCAGGTGCCCTGGTCGTCCATGATCAGGTCGATGGCAAAGAACTCGATGAAGAACTCGGCCGCGTGGCGCAGCGACTGGCCGTACATCGTGTGCAGCATGGCGTGGCCGGTGCGGTCGGCGGCAGCGCAGGTGCGCTGCGCCTGGCCCTTGCCGTAGTCCAGCGTCATGCCGCCGAACGGGCGCTGGTAGATCTTGCCGTCTTCGGTGCGCGAGAACGGCACGCCCCAGTGCTCGAGCTCGTAGACCGCCTCGGGCGCGTTGCGAACCATGTATTCGATCGCGTCCTGGTCGCCCAGCCAGTCCGACCCCTTCACGGTGTCGTACATGTGCCAGCGCCAGTCGTCCTTGTGCATGTTGCCGAGGGACGCCGAGATGCCGCCCTGCGCCGCGACCGTGTGCGAGCGGGTCGGAAACACCTTGGTAATGCAGGCGGTGCGGAGGCCGGCTTCGCTGCAGCCGACCACGGCGCGCAAGCCCGCGCCGCCGGCGCCGACCACGACGACGTCGTAGGTGTGGTCTTCGATCGGATAGGCTTTGCCGTTGGTGGCGGGAGCGCCGTTGGCCTTGCCATTGGTATCTGTGGCCGATGTTCCGGTTGGCATGGCTTAGACTCCGGAGGAAAGTTTCAGGATCGCGTAGGTCGAGGCCAGCGCCACGGCGAACGAGAAGAAGTTGTTGAGCATGATCGAGATGAGCTTCAGCTTCTCGTTATGGATGTAGTCCTCGATCACGACCTGCATGCCGATCTTCATGTGCCAGGCGCTGGCGAAGATGAAGAGCAGCAGGATCACCGCGACCGGCAGCGAGCCCAGGATCTGTGCGGCACCGGCCTGGTTGCGGCCGAGCAGCATCATCACGATCACGATCACAGGGATCATCAGCAGCGTCATGGCGACGCCGGTGATGCGCTGGCGCCAGAAATCGGAGGTGCCCGAATGCGCCGCGCCGAGATTGCGCACGCGGCCGAGCGGGGTGCGCATGGAGGAGCCCTTCGGAGCGCCGTGGGATTCGTCGAAACTCATCGTCCGCCTCCGATCGCGTAGGCGATGATCCAGACCAGGACCGTGAGCACGACGCCACCGATCAACGCGCCCCAGGTCAACGCTTCGCGCTCATTGGCCTTGAAGCCGTAGCCGAGGTCCCAGACGAAATGCCGGATGCCGCTGAGCATGTGGTGCATCAGCGCCCAGGTGAAGCCGAACACGATCAGCCGGCCGATGATGCTGCCGGTGAAGGCCTGGACGTGGCTATAGGCGGCGGGGCCTGAGGCCGCCGCAATCAGCCACCAGGCCAGCAGCAGCGTTCCGGCGTAGAGGGCAATTCCGGTGGCGCGATGGACGATGGAAAGGGCCATCGTCAGCGTCCAGCGGTAGGTCTGTATGTGCGGTGAAAGCGGTCGTTCGATCCGTGCGGTCATGGGCTTCAATTGCTTTATTGCGGCCCAGCATGGGGCGCGCGGGGATCGCGAAAGGTCGGCTCTATTTACGGAGTCGATTTCACCTGCGCAATCACCAAATCGCCATAAATCGAACTTGGGTTCAGCTCTAGGCCCTTGATGTAACAAGGCCAATCGGGCACTTGGTATACCAGAGCGGTGGCGCACCGGCTAAAGATCGAACATAAATTCATCTCTTACAATGGGCCCCGAGACGCATTGAAATTACTATTGGAACGGCTCTAAGCCGCTACGGGCCGGCCAGGGTTCGAACCAGTCGGTTCATGACGTCCGAGCCGGCAGGGACGGTCGGCGAGCAACCCCTAATTTCCGCCGAGCGCGCCGATTTTTCGCGGGACGGGCGGATATGCGCACCCCGCATCCCACCCCAGACCGGCGATGCGGCGGTCGACCCGCCAAATCAGATCGCCTAGAGCATTGCGGGTAGCTGTCCGAGCGATGCCTCGGAGAAGCTGCGAGCCATCGCCGGGGCGGGTCAGGGGTGATTGCAGGACTTGATATCAAGGAGATCGCCGAGCTCGCGCTGCTGCTGATCGCAACGGGCGCGCTCTCCGGATTTTTGGCCGGCGTGTTCGGCATCGGCGGCGGCGCGATTCTGGTGCCGGTATTCTACGAGTGCTTCCGCATCGCGGGTGTGCCGCTGGAGGTGCGGATGCCGCTCTGCATCGGTACCTCGCTTGCTGTCATTGTTCCGACCTCGATCCGTTCGTTCCAGGCGCATTACAGGCGCGGCGCCGTCGATCTTGCGATCCTTCGGGTCTGGTGGCTGCCGATCCTGATCGGCGTCGTCGCCGGCAGCGTGGTCGCGCGCTACGCACCGGAGCGGCTGTTCAAGATCGTGTTCGTCGCCGTTGCCTGGTCGGCCGCGGTACGGCTGATCTTCGCGCGCGCGAGCTGGAAGCTCGCCGATGATTTGCCGAAGGGGCCGCTGATGCGAGTCTACGGCTTCTGCGTCGGCATTTTATCGACCTTGATGGGCATCGGCGGCGGACTGTTTTCGAATCTGCTGATGACCTTCTACGGCCGCCCAATCCATCAGGCGGTCGCGACCTCGTCGGCCCTCGCGGTGCTGATCTCGATCCCCGGTGCGCTCGGCTACATCTATGCCGGCTGGCCTGCGGCCGCGCACTATCCCGGCGTTGCAGCCCTGCAAGTCCCGTTCGCGCTCGGCTACGTCTCGCTGATCGGCGCGGTCCTGGTGATGCCAATGAGCCTTGTGACGGCGCCGCTTGGCGTCAGAGCCGCGCATGCGATGTCGAAGCGGAGGCTGGAAGTCGCGTTCGGGTGCTATCTGTTTATTGTCGGCAGCCGGTTTGTGATGAGCTTGGTGGGCGGGCTGTGACGGAGCTTATCGCGCACTGTCTCTTCATCGTCGTCCTGGACAAGCTCGCGGAGCGAGCGCCGATCCAGGACCCATTGCCCCAGCCAGAAGTGTGACTCGAGACTGACAACCACGAGTCTTCGCCAAACCACCCCTCGGGGTAAGGGGTCCTGGCTTTCGCCAGGACGACAGCGAAATTGGCGCTGTCATACTGTTACAGCACGCCCCTATTTCTTCGCGTAAAGATCCTTGTACGTATCCCGCAGCACGTTTTTCTGCACCTTGCCCATCGTGTTGCGCGGCAGCTCGTCGACGACGAAGACGCGCTTGGGCATCTTGAACTTTGCCAAGCGCCCGTCGAGTGCCTTCAACACCGCGGCCTCGGTCACATCGGCGCCCTTGTTGCAGACCAGCACCGCCGTAACGCCCTCGCCGAAATCGGCGTGGGGCACGCCGATCACGGCGGATTCGATCACGCCTGGCATGGCGTCGATCTCGCTCTCGATTTCTTTTGGGTAGACGTTGAAGCCGCCGGATATGACGAGATCCTTGCCGCGGCCGAGAATGTGGACGTAACCCTTGGCGTCGATCTTGCCGAGGTCGCCGGTGATAAAGAAACCGTCGTCGCGGAATTCCGCCTTCGTCTTCTCCGGCATGCGCCAATAGCCCTTGAACACGTTCGGGCCCTTGACCTCGATCATGCCGATCTCGTCGCGCGGCAGCTCCTTGCCGGTCTCGGGATCGGTGACGCGAACGGAGACGCCGGGGAGCGGAAAGCCGACTGCGCCGGGCACGCGCTCCCCGTCATAGGGATTCGAGGTGTTCATGTTGGTCTCGGTCATGCCGTAGCGCTCGAGCACCGCATGCCCCGTGCGGGCCGACCATTCGCGATGGGTTTCGGCCAGCAGCGGCGCGGAGCCCGAGATGAACAGCCGCATGTGTCGTGTGGTTTCTCGCGACAGCGCGGCGTTCTGGAGCAGGCGGGTATAGAACGTCGGCACGCCCATCAGCACCGTGGCGCGCGCCATCAGCTTGATGATCAGATCCGGGTCGAGCTTCGGCAGGAAGATCATCGACGCCCGCGCGAACAGCGTCACGTTGGTCGCCACGAACAGGCCGTGGGTGTGGTAGATCGGCAGCGCGTGGATCAGCACGTCCTTGTCGGTGAAGCGCCAGAAGCCGACCAGCGAGAGCGAGTTCGACGCCAGATTGTCGTGGGTCAGCATCGCGCCCTTGGAGCGGCCGGTGGTGCCGGAGGTGTAGAGGATCGCGGCGAGATCGTCGTTTGCGCGCGACACCGTGGTGAATTCGCTGCTCGCCTTGTCGGCGGCGTCCGTCAGCGAGCCCTTGCCGTCAGGCCCGAGTGTCTCGATTTTCGCCTTCACCTTGGCCGCGATGGGACCGAGGCCCTCCGCCTTGGAGGGATCGCAGACCACCAGCGAGGGCTCGGCATCGCCGATGAAATAGTCGAGCTCGTTCAGCGTATAAGCGGTGTTGAGCGGCAGGTAGACCGCGCCGGCCCGCACCGTGGCCAAATAAAGCACGATGTTGGCCACGGATTTCTCGACCTGAACCGCAACGCGGTCGCCGGGCTTCACGCCGCGCGCGACCAGCACATTGGCCATCTGTCCGGCCCGGGCGATCAAATCGCCATAGATGATGCGGGCCCCGTCATGCGTCTCGATCGCGAGGCGTTTCGGATCGTCGAGGCCGTCGAACAGGCGGGAAAACAGATTGGCGTTGGCAGCTTGGTTCATGCAAGATTTCCTCGACCACAAGGCTCGTCAGACAAGGCCGGTCAAAACCGAGGGCTGGATTAGCAAAAACCGCCCCGATGAAGCAACGGAGACAGTTTGCATGACCAAAAACGGGAAACGCGTGGCCTGGGTCACGGGCGGCGGCAGTGGGATCGGGGAGGCCGGCGCCGAAGCGCTGGCGGCCGACGGCTGGACGGTGGTGGTCTCGGGCCGGCGCAAGGACGCCCTCGATACCGTGGTTGCGAAGATCACCGGGGCGGGCGGGGCCGCCGAGGCCATCGCGCTGGACGTGTCGGTCGCCGCCGCGGCTCAGAAGGCGGCCGATCAAATCGTCGCGAAGCACGGCCGGATCGACCTGCTGGTCAACAATGCCGGCATCAATGTCCCCAAGCGCAGCTGGAAGGACATGGAACTGGAGGGCTGGGATAAGTTGGTCCAGGTCAATCTCAACGGCGTGCTCTATTGCATGCGCGCGGTGCTGCCGACGATGCGCAAGCAGCAGGACGGCTCCATCATCAACGTCTCTTCCTGGGCCGGCCGCCACGTCTCGAAAATGCCGGGCCCCGCCTACACCACGACCAAGCATGCGGTGCTGGCGCTGACCCATTCCTTCAACATGGATGAATGCGTCAACGGCTTGCGCGCCTGCTGCCTGATGCCGGGCGAGGTGGCGACCCCGATCCTGAAGCTGCGCCCGGTGGTGCCAAGCGAGGAGGAGCAGGCCAGGATGCTGCAATCCGAAGATCTCGGCCGCACCATCGCCTTCATCGCGAGCATGCCGGCGCGAGTGTGCATCAACGAACTGCTGATCAGCCCGACGCATAACCGCGGGTTTATTCAAACGCCGCACAACAGGGATTGAGCGGCAGCAAGTAGCGCGGGGGGGGGGGGGGGGGGGGCCGGGGGGCGGGCGCCCCGGGAAACAAACCCCCCGAACAGAAGCGGGAGCCGGGCGCGCACAGCGCCCCCCCCCCCCACCCCCCCACCCGAG
>NZ_JBVVPL010000053.1:14808-39683 GCF_055807615.1 Bradyrhizobium sp. MV1.5
GGATGGAGCGAAGCGTAATCCGGGACCAGTCCCTCCGTATGCAACAACCCGGATTACGCTTCGCTCCATCCGGGCTACAACGCCTCACCCCACGAACACACCCGCACTTAGTTTCACGCATCACAAAGAAGTTTTGTTCGAAACCGCTTCGCAAACCCTCCCGTAATTCGAGCCAACGACGTCGCTGCTGCTTTGCGCTCACAGGTCGCAGCCACCGTTGTTGCCCACTCGAACGCCGGCAATCGCCGGTCACAATCCAATCGGGAGACCCTCCATGTCGAAGCGCATTGCCTATCTCGCTGCCGCCGCGTTCAGCACCCTGGCCATCACCGCGACGGTTGTCGCGCCCGCCCGCGCCGAGGAAAAGACCGTCATGGTCGGCGGCGCCGCGATGTTCCCGTCCAAGAACATCGTCCAGAACGCCGTCAACTCGAAGGACCACACCACGCTGGTGGCGGCGGTGAAGGCGGCCGGCCTGGTGCCGACGCTGGAAGGCAAGGGCCCGTTCACGGTGTTCGCACCGACCAACGCCGCCTTCGGCAAGCTGCCGGCCGGCACCGTCGACACTCTGGTCAAGCCCGAGAACAAGGCGACGCTGACCAAGATCCTCACCTATCATGTCGTGCCCGGCAAGCTCGAGGCGTCCGACCTCACCGACGGCAAGAAGATGAAGACCGCCGAAGGCGAGGAGCTGACGGTGAAGAAGATGGACGGCAAGGTCTGGATCGTCGACGCCAAGGGCGGCACCTCGATGGTGACGATCTCCAACGTCAACCAGTCGAACGGTGTGATCCATGTGGTCGACACCGTGCTGATGCCGGCGACGTAATACCGCGCGGTCCGGCTTCATCCCCCGAACCGGATGCGACGAAATGGCGAGCCGGGGGTGCCCGGCTCGCTTTATTGTGAACATGATACCCCGCCGGTATCGATTCGATGCCGGGCAGGGCGTAACGAAAGCTGACGCATCGGCGTATAATTGCTGTCAGACGATGTTCAGGACGGAACCGCCATGTCGAGCCTCACTGTCACCGACGAGCAGGTCAGCGCCACCCCGGCCAAAGTGATCCAGCCGGCCTGGGTCCGGGTCATGCACTGGATCAACGCCCTCGCCATGATCCTGATGATCCTGTCGGGTTGGCAGATCTACAACGCCTCGCCGCTGTTCGGTTTCAGCTTTCCGCGCGACTACACGCTCGGCGGCTGGCTCGGCGGCGGCCTGCTCTGGCACTTTGCGGCGATGTGGCTGTTGATGATCAACGGCCTCGCCTATCTCGTCACCGGTTTTGCCACCGGCCGCTTCCGGAAAAAACTGCTGCCGATCACCCCGTCCGGCGTGCTCCACGATGTCAGGGCTGCCCTGACTTTCAAGCTCGGCCATGCCGACCTCACCGTCTACAATTACGTGCAGCGGACGCTCTATGCCGGCATCATCCTGATCGGCGTGATCATTGTGCTGTCGGGGCTGGGAATGTGGAAGCCGGTGCAGCTGCACTGGCTCGTGTCCCTGTTCGGCGACTATCCGACCGCGCGCTACATCCATTTCTTCTGCATGGCCGCGATCTGCGCCTTCCTCGTCATTCACGTTTTACTCGCGCTGCTGGTGCCGAAGAGCCTGCGCGCGATGATCATCGGCCGCTAGAGCGGAGAGAGAGTCATGGCGAAGCGCTCATTCCTGATCCCCGGCGTCGACAAGCGGCTGCTGATCAAGGATTCCATCAAGACGATGCCCGATGTCACCCGCCGCCGCTTCATCGCGGGCGGCGCCAGCTTAGGGGCGCTGACGCTCCTCACCGGCTGCGACGTGATCGACTCGTCCTCCGCCGAGGAGATGCTGAAATCCGTCTCGAAATTCAACGACGCCGTACAGGCCTTCATCTTCAATCCCGACGCGCTGGCGCCGACGTTTCCCGAGAGCGCGATCACAAAGCCGTTTCCGTTCAACGCCTATTACGATCTCGACGACGCGCCTGACGTCGACGGTGCCGACTGGAAGCTCGAGGTCCGCGGCCTCGTCGACAACAAGAAGTCTTGGACGCTTCCGGAATTGTACAAGCTGCCGCAGGTCACGCAGATCACCCGTCACATCTGCGTCGAGGGCTGGAGCGCGATCGGCAGCTGGACCGGCACGCCGATGCGCGACTTCCTCAAGCTGATCGGCGCCGACACGCGCGCCAAATACGTCTGGTTCCAGTGCGCCGACAAGGACGGCTACAATTCTCCGCTCGACATGCGCACCGCGCTGCATCCGCAGACCCAGATGACGTTCAAATACGCCGGCGAAATCCTGCCGCGCGCCTACGGCTTCCCGATGAAGATCCGCGTGCCGACCAAGCTCGGCTTCAAGAACCCGAAATACGTGGTGTCGATGGAAGTCACCAACGACTACAAGGGCGGTTATTGGGAAGACCAGGGGTACAATTCGTTCAGCGGGAGCTGATCGTCG
This sequence comes from Bradyrhizobium sp. MV1.5, assembly GCF_055807615.1. Taxonomy (NCBI): domain Bacteria; kingdom Pseudomonadati; phylum Pseudomonadota; class Alphaproteobacteria; order Hyphomicrobiales; family Nitrobacteraceae; genus Bradyrhizobium; species Bradyrhizobium sp. MV1.5. The sequence continues at coordinate 17,255 of NZ_JBVVPL010000053.1, forward strand.
CTCCGGCGAAGCTGCAGTAGGGTGGGTTAGCCCTGCAGATCCGCGAAGCGCATCTGCTCGGCGTAACCCACCTCTTTTGTTTCCGCGGCGAAAGAAGTGGTGGGTTACGCCTTCGGCTAACCCACCCTACTGCACCGGTCTTTTGGCCGGCCCCACCTTCCGCTGGCACAGCGCCGCAACCGCGCCCAGCGCCAGCAGCGCCGCCGACACGTTCAGCGCGTAACTCAAGCTCCCCAGCGCGTCCGTGATCGCGCCGACAACGATCGGGCCGAGCGTCTGGCCGACGCCGAACGAGATCGTCATCGCCGCGATCGCGGTCGGCCACACCTCGGGCGGATAGTTGAAGCGCACGAAGGCGGTGGTCGAGCCGACCACGGCGAAGAAGGCGACACCGAACACGATCGCGGAGACCGCGAGCCATGCCGGCGAATGCCCGAGCATTGGCACGGCGGCGCCGAGCGCGTTGGTGCCGAGGATGATGGCGGTGGCCAGCCCGCCGCGATCGAGCGCGAGCACGCGGCGCCAGGCCCACGGCGTGACGAAGGCGCTCAAGCCGATCAGGCTCCAGAACGCGGCCTGCGCCGCGGCCCCGCCGCCGCCGTCGCGCACATAGGCGATCATGAAGGTCATATAGGCGATGTAGCCGGCGCCGAAGAGGAAGTAGCCTGCGAGATAGATCAGCACGGGAAAAATCGCGAAGGCGCCGTGGCTGCCTTGCGAGAAACGCACGCCGCTCTCGATGCGGACCAGGAACAGCGGCACGGTCATGACGACGGACAGCAGGGTCATCGCCCACCACACGATCCACCACGAGCCCGGCCCGAAATATTGCAGCGTGAACGGGGCGATTAGCCCGGAGGAGAGAATGCCGATGCCGGGCCCGGCATAGAACAGGCTGAGCAGGAAATTGGCCCGCTCCGGGCGCGACTGCGCGATGGAAGCGGCCAGCGCGCCGCCGGCGACGAAGCCGGCCGCGGCGCCCACGCCCAGCACTAGACGGGCCAGGCTCAGCGCGACGAAATTCCCGGTCAGCGCGCAAGTCGCGAGCGCGGCGACGCAGGCCAGGGTTCCGCCGCGGATCGCGGCCGACCAGCCCACGCGCTGGATCAGCCGGGACGCCACAAGCGCGCCCGCGAGATAGCCGACGGCGTTGATGGTGTTCATGAAACCGGCCGCCGAGTAGGACCAGCCGAGGTCCTCCCGCATGTCGGGCAGCACCAGCGAATAGGCGAAGCGGCCGATCCCGAGCCCGACCGTCGCCGCGAGCGACAGGGTCAGGATCAACCGCGCGGGATGGGCATCGGGTGGAGGGCGGTCAGGTGCGTGCAAGGGGTACTCCGGCATGCGCAGTGTGGCAGGCCCTGCCCGCCTTGCACAGCCGCGAGGCGGCAATGGTGTCTTGCCAAGCACGCATCGCCGCTCTAGCACTCCGGCCGAAATCGACCTCAGAGGAAACGACCATGGCGACCCACAAACTGCTGCTGCTTCCCGGCGACGGTATCGGCCCCGAGGTGATGGGCGAGGTGAAGCGGCTGATCGACTGGCTCAATTCGGCCGGGATCGCCAAGTTCGAGACCGACACCGGCCTCGTCGGCGGTTCGGCCTATGACGCGCACAAGGTGTCGATCTCGGAAGGCGACATGGCCAAGGCCAAGGACGCCGACGCGATCATCTTCGGCGCGGTCGGCGGTCCCAAGTGGGACGCGGTGCCCTACGAGGTGCGCCCGGAAGCCGGCCTGCTGCGCCTGCGCAAGGATCTCGGTCTGTTCGCCAACCTCCGTCCCGCGGTGTGCTACCCGGCGCTGGCGGATGCCTCGAGCCTGAAGCGCGAGGCGGTCGAGGGCCTCGACATCATGATCGTGCGCGAGCTCACGGGCGGCGTCTATTTCGGCGAGCCCAAGACCATCACCGATCTCGGCAACGGCCAGAAGCGCGCCATCGATACCCAGGTCTACGACACCTATGAGATCGAGCGCATCGCCCGCGTCGCCTTCGAGCTTGCGAAGAAGCGCAAGAACAAGGTGACGTCGATGGAGAAGCGCAACGTCATGAAGTCGGGCGTTCTCTGGAACGAGGTCGTGACCCAGGTCCACAAGCGCGAATACCCCGACGTCACGCTCGAGCACCAGCTCGCCGATTCCGGCGGCATGATGCTGGTGAAGTGGCCGAAGCAGTTCGACGTCATCGTCACCGACAATCTGTTCGGCGATATGCTGTCCGACATCGCTGCGATGCTGACGGGATCGCTCGGCATGCTGCCCTCGGCATCACTCGGCGAGGTCGACGTCAAGAGCAAGAAGCGCAAGGCGTTGTACGAGCCCGTGCACGGCTCGGCGCCCGATATCGCAGGCCAGGGCCTCGCCAATCCGATCGCGATGATCTCGTCCTTCGGCATGGCGCTGCGTTACTCCTTCGACATGGGCGATCTCGCCGACAAGGTCGACGCCGCGATCGCCGCGGTGCTGGCCAGCGGCCTGCGCACCGCCGACATCAAGTCGGAAGGCACCACGCCCGCATCGACCACGCAGATGGGCGAAGCGATCTTGAAGGAATTGCAGAAGCTGCACGCCTAGAGTCGTAGCCCGGATGGAGCGAAGCGAAATCCGGGGTTCTTGCCACGCGTCGAAAATCCCGGATTGCGCTTCGCTCCATCCGGGCTACATCACAAACAAAAATGGCCGGGCGCGAGCCCGGCCATTTTGATTCGGTCGATTTGTCCGCCTCAGTACAGCGGGAAATTCTGCGGATAGCCGCCAACATCCTGCGGCGTGCTCAGCGGCTGGCGATCGATCGGGCGGTTGAGATTTTCGCGCGCGAAGGTCGGATAGCCCACCGCCGGCGGGAAGGCGTAGTCCGAGAACTTGCGGTCGCCGGGATTGACCTCGGTGCCGCCGTCGAGCCAGGAGCGCTTGCTCACATAGATGCGGGTGCGGCCCTGCTGATAGCTCGAATTGGGGCCGCTCGGGCCGTAATAGTGACGGCCGCTGTCATAGCGCTGCTTCTTGGTGTCGGCCGAGGCGGGTGTCGCGAAGGCTGAGGACATGGCAATCACGGCGCCGGCCGCAAGCCACATCGCCAGTTTGTTCGCGGCAGAGAAATTCGAGCTCATCACGTCCCCTTCAGGCGGCAAGCCGCCAATCAATTTCGCCCTCATACTAACCCGGCCGGGGCGGCTGCAACTAGGTCTATTGGGTCACACCAGCGCTGAATAATCGTGCGCGTCGGCAAAAGTTGCATGGATACAGCCACTTGAGCTTGATGCCGGTCAGAGCGCGCCGCGCAATTGCGCATTGGCCGCGCCGAGCAGCCAGTCCGACGCGCTTGGGAGCGCGCAGGGGCGGCGCTTCAGCTCCGCATGGGCGAACAATTCGGCCAGCTTCGGCTCGTTGCCCGAGGTCAGCAGCGTCAGCCGGTTCAGCGTGCAGGCGATCGCCGCGCGCCGGGCGGGCAGGCTGTCGCCCTGGCAGGAGAAGCCGGAGATCTGGAGTGCCGGCTCCTCGCTGCGCTTGAGGTAGCCGAGGCAGGCCCGCGCGCCCTCCGCGGTGCCGGTCGGCCGGAACAGGGCGACGGGGCCGAATTTCGTGTCGATCAGGCCGGCCTGCTCCAAGGGGGTCGCGGTGCCCAGTCCCATCCGGACGGCCAGATCCATTGCTGCCGGACGCGCCACGTCGAATTCGCCGCCTTCCCGGTAGATCTCGAGCTCCGCCATGAGTTCGGCCATGGGCTTGTCCGCCTCGCCCGCCCAGCGCATCACGTCCCTGCGGCCGCCTTCGGGGTGCCTGAGGATGGTGTAAGAGGCTGTTCTTTCTGACGAATCGAGCCGGCTGAGGGCGAAGGCCGGAGGCGAGCGGTCGGCCACGCTCCAACCCGGCTTCAGCACCGGCTCATCGTCGCTCAAGTTTGGCAGCTGGCCGAGTGCCGCAAGGCCGAGGATGGCAAACAGCACCAAAATCCCCACATAGGCGAACAGGCGCGCCAGCGTGCCGACGACCTCGTCGGCGAAGGCTGCAAGCGCCAGATGGATCTGGGTGGGGTTTGCGGCCGTGCTGGCCTCGGGCGACTGCATCCACGTCCCTAAGGCATGGTCCAACGTTGTCTTGAGGCCGGTTCTCGCATAGAAGCGCTGCTCTTCCTGTTTAAGCCTCAGCTTCAGGAAAGAGCTTTTTCGTCGGAGAGTGAACGATGGGTTACAAAGTCGCAGTCGTCGGCGCGACCGGCAATGTCGGACGGGAAATGCTCAACATTCTCGATGAGCGCAAATTCCCCGCGGACGAGGTGGTGGCCCTGGCCTCACGCCGCAGCATGGGCGTCGAGGTCTCCTACGGCGACCGCACGCTGAAGGTCAAAGCGCTCGAGCATTACGATTTCTCCGACGTCGACATCTGCCTGATGTCGGCGGGCGGCGAGGTGTCGAAGGAATGGTCGCCGAAGATCGGCGCCGCCGGCACCGTCGTGATCGACAATTCCTCGGCCTGGCGCATGGATCCGGACGTGCCGTTGATCGTGCCGGAAGTGAATGCGGACGCGACCGCGGGCTTCAAGAAGAAGAACATCATCGCCAATCCGAACTGCTCGACCGCGCAGCTCGTGGTCGCGCTCAAGCCGCTGCACGACAAGGCGACGATCAAGCGCGTCGTGGTCTCGACCTATCAATCGGTGTCGGGCGCCGGCAAGGATGCGATGGACGAACTGTTCTCGCAGACCAAGGCCGTGTACACCAACCAGGAGCTGGTCAATAAGAAGTTTCCCGCGCGCATCGCCTTCAACGTCATCCCCCAGATCGACGTTTTCATGGAGGACGGCTACACCAAGGAAGAGTGGAAGATGATGGCGGAGACCAAGAAGATTCTTGATCCCAAGATCAAGCTCTCCGCGACCTGCGTGCGCGTGCCTGTTTTCGTCGGCCATTCCGAGGCCGTCAACATCGAGTTCGAGAACCCGATCAGCGCGGACGAAGCGCGCGACATCCTGCGCAAGGCGCCGGGCTGCCTCGTCATCGACAAGCATGAGCCCGGCGGTTACGCCACCCCGTATGAAGCCGCCGGTGAGGACGCTACCTATATCAGCCGCATCCGTGAGGACGCGACGGTGGAGAACGGCCTCGTGCTGTGGTGCGTGTCGGACAATCTACGCAAGGGCGCCGCGCTCAACGCGATCCAGATCGCGGAAGTTTTGATCAACCGCAAGCTGATCAGCGCGAAGAAGAAGGCGGCGTAACTCCGCTGCCGTAGGGTGGGCAAAGGCGCGGAGCGCCGTGCCCACCATCTCTCCACGATCGCGATAGAAGCGGTGGGCACGCTACGCTTTGCCCACCCTACGAATTCAAGCCGAGCCGAGGCAGGCTTACGCCACGCTTCGCGCGTTCCTGAATTCCTTCGCGGCCTTGTCCAGCACGAACAGCGATCCCTCCGCGACGCCGAAATATGCGCCGTGGGTCTGCATCTGGCCGGAATCGACCGCCTTCTGCACGAAGGGGAAGGTCATCAGGTTTTCCAGGCTGCGGAACACCGCGGCCTTCTCGATCCGCTCGACGAATTGCGCCATGGTCTCGTGGTCGCGCTGCTCGACCACCTCGCCCGGCTTGATGAACATCTGCATCCATTTGCCGATGAAGTCGCCCGGCGTGAGCGGCTCGATCTTGTCGACGAAGGCGCGGATGCCGCCGCACTGGGCGTGCCCGAGCACCACGATGTGCTTCACCTTCAGCACCGTCACGGCATATTCCAGCGCCGCCGAGACGCCATGCGCGTTGCCGTCGGGCTGATACACCGGCACCAGATTGGCGATGTTGCGGACCACGAAAAGTTCGCCCGGCCCGACGTCGAAGATCACTTCGGGCGAGACGCGGCTATCGCAGCAGCCGATCACCATCACTTCGGGGAACTGCCCCTTCACCGACAGCTCGCGGTAGCGGGTCTGCTCGGTCGGCAGCCGCTGGGTGGCGAAGGCCTTGTAGCCTTCCAGCAAATGCTCTGGGAATGTGTTCATGGCCTATGCCTAATCATATACCGCTGGGGCGAACAAGCCTTTCGAATAGGCAGGCCAAGTGCTATCGGCTTCGGTCGGAAGTAAGACGAGGAAACGGAAGGAACGCTTGCATGACCCGCCCGCGCCGCAGCCATCTGTTCATGCCCGGCTCCAACCCCCGCGCGCTGGAAAAGGCGCGTAATCTCGCAGCCGACGGCCTGATCCTCGATCTTGAAGACTCGGTCGCGCCCGATGCCAAGGCGGTGGCGCGCGACGGCATCGCCGCCGCGATCACGGCCAAAGGGTTCGGCAAGCGCGAGATTCTGATCCGGACCAACGGCCTCGACACGCCCTGGTGGGCCGACGACGTCGCGATGGCGGCGAAGGCCTCGCCCGACGGAATCCTGGTTCCAAAGGTTTCAAGCGTCGAGGACCTCGAAACGATCGGCCGCCGCCTCGCCGAGCTCGGCGCGGCGCCGCCCGTAAAAGTCTGGGCCATGATCGAGCCCGCACGCGCTGTGCTGCATGCCGAAGAGCTGGCGGCCGCGGGGCGCGATCCAGCGCGGCGCCTGTCAGGCTTCGTGTTCGGCCCGAACGACATCTCGCGCGAGACGCGCATCAAGATGCTGCCGGGCCGCGCCGCGATGATCCCGATGATCACCCATTGCATCCTGGCGACGCGTGCCCATGGCCTCGAAATTCTCGACGGCCCCTACAGCGACATCGCCAATTCCGACGGTTTCGCCACCGAATGCGCGCAGGCCCGCGATCTCGGTTTCGACGGCAAGACGCTGATCCATCCCTCGCAGATCGAAGCCTGCAACGCGATCTTCACCCCGCCCGAAGAGGAAGTCGCGCGCGCCCGAAAGATCATCGCGGCGTTCGAACTGCCGGAGAACGTCTCGCGCGGCGCGATCCGTCTCGACGGCGCCATGGTGGAGCGCCTGCACGCCGACATGGCGCGGCGCACGATCGAGATCGCGGACGCGATTGCGGCGATGGGCAGGGGCTGAGGACTCGCCGCTTTCGACGGCGCTTTGCTGCGAATTCAGGAATTGCGTCGTCGCGTCACTGCCTCCGTCTCGCATTCTTCAAGGTTTCGGATGGCAGCTCGCCGACCGCTCGCCGATATTCCGATGCAAAGCGCCCAAGATTTTGGAAGCCACATTTGAACGCGACGGCAACGACGCTGGTCTGCTCATCGGGATGTCGCAAGAGTTCCGTCGCGCGCTGAAGCCTGATGCGCCGCGCGCACTGGCCCGGAGATCCCCGCCCCGTCACGGAGAATTCCCGATAAATCGTCCGCACACTGACGTTGGCGATTGCGGCAATCTTCTCCAGGTCGATTGGTTTGTCCCAATGAGCCTCGATGTAGGATTCGACGATGTCGATGACGGACCGGTTGGCGCCCGGCGCCGGGCCCTGAAGCCGATCGGTGAAATTGTGCCGGTGCGCCAGAAGGATCCGCACCATCAACGCCCGCTCAAGTTCGCCGATGGCTATGGGCGAGTAATCCTGTCCGAACCTGTCCAACTCCTCCGCGAATCTGAAGACGTCCTGACGAACATAAGTCATCACCGCCGGATCAGCTTCGCCAGGGACGAAGCGCAGCTCCATGTCGCTATCATCGCCCAGGATTGTCTTCAGCAACCGCTCGAGTGCGCCGGCATCGATCCTCAGCACCAATTGGCGATAGCCGGGCGCAAACTCCAGATCCAGCCTGGCGTCTCCGGAGATGATCGGACTAAAGGCGCCAATGGACTCGCTGCTCCCATTGGTCCTGAAGCTCGCAGCCCCCTGGATGGAAAACATCTGGCGGAGAACTTGCGATTCGGGAAAGGAGAGCGACGCCGCGCCGTCGTAGCTGCAGAACGCGAGGCCGGTCGATTGCAAACGAGCGAAATTGGCCTGGATACCGAACTCGCGGCCGTGCCTGTCGAAGCGGTCGGCGCCATATTCGGCGAACAGGCGGTCGCGCGCGAACTCGCTATCGCAGGATTGAAGCAAAGGATATCGGTCGAGATAAGAGACGCCGCCCAAATCAGAATCCTCAAAGGCTCAAACTACTGGATCGCCATTCCGGCGCTACCAATTGGAAATTGCATGGCATGACGCCGCGGGAGTGGTTGACACTAGCCGGAGCGTGAACCTGCATGCGAAGTTGTGCCGCTGCGACAAAATGTCTGGACACCCGACGCAAATGTCTGAACGTTTTTCTTGTGCTCATGGATCACCGTAAGCCGGGGTGAGAGCGAATAATGCCGGCCGCTTTGCCGAATACCGATAACGATCTCGGGCCGGCGTTCGCAGTTCAGGGCCACTGGCCTCTCTGAGGCGTCCGCAAAGCTCGATGCGACTCTGCCCGGCCGGTCGAGCTGGCAGAATCCGGCCACCGTGTCTTCGATCGGACAAATACTCTGATAATTCGATTCGTTTATCTGCTTCATGCGCAGGGTCGCGTATCGGACGAACAGCTGGTCCCTACGAAATCCCGAGCAAGACCATGAATGCTTAAACCGTTTGGAAGCACATGCGCTGCCGACGAAGCATCAATTTCGGAGCGATGAAATGTTCGGTCGTAAATCCCGCATCGATGCACAATCTCAGATTGAAGCAATCGGCCGTTCGCAGGCCATGATCGAATTCAATCTTGACGGGACCATCATCACGGCTAACAAGAATTTTCTCGACGCCCTCGGCTATCGGCTCGATGAAATCCAGGGCAAACATCATTCCATGTTCGTTCCCGCCGACCAGCGCGACGGCGCCGAGTACAAGGCGTTCTGGGGCGCGTTGAACCGCGGCGAGTATCAGGCGCGCGAGTTCAAGCGAATCGCGAAAGGCGGCCGCGAGGTCTGGATCGAAGCGTCCTACAATCCGGTGCTCGACGGCAACGGCAAGACGGTGATGGTTGCCAAGATTGCGACCGACATCACCGCGAAGAAGATCCGCAGCATGGCGGACGCGTCGAAGATCGCCGCCATCAGCCGTGCGCAGGCCGTGATCGAGTTCAAGCTCGATGGCACCATCGTCACGGCGAACGAGAATTTCTGCAAGGCGCTCGGCTATTCGTTCGCCGAGATCGAGGGCAAGCATCACCGCCTGTTCGTACCCCAGAGCGAGCACGACGGCTCGGCCTATCGCGAACTCTGGGCCAAGCTCAACCGCGGCGAATACCAGTCCGGCGAATACAAGCGGATCGGCAAGGGGGGGCGCGAGGTCTGGATCCTCGCCTCCTACAATCCATTGCTCGACGAGAACGGCAAGCCGTTCGGCGTCGTCAAGTTCGCCACCGACGTCACCGCCGAGAAGCTAAAGACCGCCGATCTCGCCGGTCAGATCGCGGCGATCGACAAGGCGCAGGCGGTGATCGAGTTCAACATGGACGGCACGATCATCACCGCCAACGCCAACTTCCTCGGCGCGCTCGGCTATTCGCTGGCGGAGATCAAAGGCAAGCACCACAGCATGTTCGTCGAGCCCTCGGAGCGCGATGGCAATGGCTATCGCGAGTTCTGGGCGGCGCTCAACCGCGGTCAGTACCAGGCGGCCGAATACAAGCGCATCGGCAAGGGCGGCAAGGAGGTCTACATCCAGGCCTCCTATAACCCGATCATGGATCTCAACGGCAAGCCGTTCAAGGTCGTGAAATATGCGACCGACGTCACGAAGCAGGTGCTGGTCCGCATGGGCAACGAGCGCGTCCGCGGCATGATGGAATCGGTCGCCGCGGGTTCGGAGGAATTGAATGCCTCGGTGCGGGAGATCTCCGAGGCCATGACCAAGTCCCGCCAAACTGCCAGCAGTGCGGTCGATCAGGTCGCCGCCGCCGACGCCCAGGCCCAGCGCCTCACGGAAGCGGCGCTGGCGATGAGCGGGATCGTCGAGCTCATCAACAACATCACCGGGCAGATCAATCTCCTGGCGCTCAACGCCACCATCGAATCCGCCCGCGCCGGCGAAGCCGGTCGGGGCTTCGCGGTGGTGGCCTCGGAGGTCAAGAGCCTCGCTAACCAGGCCAAGCAGGCGACCGACAAGATCGGTGCCGAGATCGGTAGCCTCAACGGCATCTCGGGAGACGTCGTCACCGCCCTGGCTTCGATCAAGACGGCCATCAACAACGTCAGCGAATATGTGACGTCGACGGCCGCGGCAATCGAAGAGCAAAGCACTGTGACCAACGAGATGTCGACCAGCATGCAGCGCGCCGCAGCGGAAGCTGCCGCGATGGCCGCTAGTGCTTGATCTTCGCGCGAACCGCGTTGACGGTCTGCTACGGGATTTGCAAGGCCGGCCGTCGAACGCGAGTAGGAACGGCTGGTGTCCGAGGAGAGCGGCCGCTATCCGTTCGTCCGCTGTCGCAGAAATCCGCTCCCGTTAGCGACGCGCGTGATCCGCGCGATCGAGCGACTCCAGCGTCGAGGCATTCGCGCAGAAGCCGTGGTAGTTCTCCGCGGCGGTGCCGTCGGCCAGCTCGCGATCGCACTGGCCCTTGTGGCTGCAAAGAGCGCACACCCGCTCCATGTCGCGCAGCAGCAGCGGATGCGCGCGGCCGAGCCCTTCGGCGCTGATGCCGAGCTGCTCCAGCATCTTCGGCAGCTCGTCGGCGGAGTGCTTGCCGTGGCGGACCAGCTCTTCCAGATCGTCAGGCGCGATCCGCAGATCTTGCGCGATCCGATCGAAATCAGCCCGGTCGAGCTGCCGGATCTCGTTCAGCTCGCGGCGATGCTTCAGCCAGCTTGCAAAGGACTCGATGAGGTCCTGGACAATGGGATAAGGCCTGCTTGCGGTGCTCATGCGAAGCTCCATTCGAATAGCGGAATTGTAGCGAGATTAGGCACAATGGTGCAGGTGCGCGTTGCGCTGGATCAAATTGGAATCCGGTGTCCCGGACGCGCCGCAGCGTGAAACGCTGCTGCGCAGAGCCGGGACCCATCTCGCCTCATGCTGGGCCCCGGCTCAGCAACGCACCGCTTCGCGCTGCGCTGCGTGCGGGGCACGAGTGCGCCGCACAGCGGAGAAAATTACGCGAACCGCTCCGCCGCCCACGCATACAGGCTGCCCGGGATCGGTTTCTCGCCGCCACGGCCCTTGGGCGAGATGTGCAGGCCGATGATCTCGCGGTCGGTGACGAAGCCGAGATAGCTCGAGGGATCGAAGAACAGTTTTGGCTCGGCATGCACGGCGTAGAACGATTGCTTCGGCAAGGCGCAGTGCAGCTCGCCGGTTCGGCGCGCGAGCGCGGTGAGTGCCGCCGGCCCGAAGATCGCGACGCGGATGTCGGAGAGGCGGTTCGAGCCGCCGCGCAGGCGGCGCATCGCGAACGTGACGCGATGGCGCAGCGACAGCCAGTTCGGCGTCAGCTCCTCCTGCTCCATCAGCTCTTCGAAGGCGGCAACGATGCCATGCCCGGGCGGAAGGTAAATCACGGAGTTGCCGAGCTGGCGCGGCCGCTCCCACGCGAAATAGGGCTTTGCCGGATCGATCTCGACGGGTTTGAGCAGCAGCACGTCGGCGTCGAGCCACAGGCCGAGGCTCTTCGCCATCAGCTTCATGCGGAAGAAGTCGCTGAACTGAAGCGTGGTCCAGTCGCGCCAGCTGCCGTCCGGCTGCGGCGGCCGCAATCGTTCCGAGAACGCATGCGGCAGGATCGCCTCGGCGTCCGCGTTGCCGACGCCGGCGGGCAGGCCCGGAATGGTGTCGAAACTGTAGACCGTGACCTTGTGGCCGGCAGCCAGCTGCGAGCGCAGACAGGTCTGGCGCAGGGCGTCCATCGGGCCGTGCCAGAAGGTGACGACGTCAGGCAGCATGCGCGGAGCTTAGAGCATGATCCGGAAAAGTGTGCAGCGGTTTTCCGACAAGATCATGCTCGAGAGATATGGGATAATCAGGACAAAGAAAAAGCCCCGGCGCTTGTAGCACCGGGGCTCGAATAAAAACTTGAGATCAGGCCCAGGCACGTTCGCGCTTGAGCTTCTCCTCATAGGTGTCGATCGAGGCCTTCTTCTCCATGGTCAGGCCGATGTCGTCGAGGCCGTTGATCAGGCAGTGCTTGCGGAACGGGTCGATCTCGAACTTGACCTTGCCGCCGTCGGGACCGCGAATCTCCTGGTTCGGCAGGTCGATCGTCAGCGTCGCGTTGGCGCCGCGCTCGGCGTCGTCGAACAGCTTGTCGAGGTCTTCCTGGGCCACGCGGATCGGCAGGATGCCGTTCTTGAAGCAGTTGTTGTAGAAGATGTCGCCGAACGAGGTCGAGATCACGCAGCGGATGCCGAAGTCGAGCAGCGCCCAGGGCGCGTGCTCGCGGCTCGAGCCGCAGCCGAAATTGTCGCCGGCGACCAGCACCTTCGCATTGCGATAGGCCGGCTGGTTGAGGACGAAATCAGGATTCTCGCTGCCGTCGTCCTTGTAGCGCTGCTCGGAGAAGAGCCCCTTGCCAAGACCGGTGCGCTTGATGGTCTTGAGGTACTGCTTCGGAATGATCATGTCGGTGTCGACATTGATGATCTTCAGCGGCGCCGCGACGCCTTCCAGCGTGGTGAACTTGTCCATGGTTGCGCTTTCCCGGGGTGGTCTAGGGAACCGGTATTTATCGCGATCGGGGCGGAAATCCTAGGCCGAATTCGGCAGATCTCGTCTGCCTAACCGGGCTCTTGAGCCTCGATCGCGCCCATATCGTCGTCCGAGAGGCCAAAATGATGGCCGATCTCGTGGATCAGGACGTGGCGGACGATATGGCCGAGGCTTTCGTCGTGCTCGGCCCAGTAATCCAGGATCGGCCGGCGGTAGAGCCAGACCATGTTGGGCAGCCGCGCCACGTCGCCAAAACTCTGCTGCGGCAGGCCGACGCCCTGGAACAGGCCGAGCAGGTCGAACTCGCTCTCGCATTCCATTTCGTCCAGGACTTCCTCGGTGGGGAAGTCGTCGACGCGGATGATCACGCCCTCGCAAAGCCTACGAAACTCCGCCGGCAGGCGTTCGAACACTTCATGTGCCATCGCTTCCATCTCGGCCAGCGAGGGCGCTTTCAATTCCGTCCACATGGGCTTCTCATAGCGTGGGTTTCGCGGCGATGCATCCGGCTTTATAAGCGCGGCGAGGTTGACGGGCGCCGTCAAAACGGGGAGCGTAGGGCCTCGAAGTGGACGTTCAAATGGGCGGGAAAATGCGAGCGAAAACAGCGCTGACGCTACTGTGCATGGGGTTGTTTTCGCAGTTTTGCGTTGGCGCGGAGGCCCAGACCGCGGCTCCCGGGATCAGGCTGGCCCAGGCGGCCTCGCGAGACGATCTGCCGCCGCCGCGCAAGCGGCCGCCGGCGCGCCTGCGCGTCACGCCCTATTACAGTCCGGATGGCGTCTATCCCCGCTACAACCCCGGTCCCGACGCGGTCCGCGAGTGCAACGCCACCTATGTGCAGGAATATCGTCCGAGCGGCACGGTGATCGTGCCGCATATGAGCTGCTACTGGCGCCGAGGCTGATACGAGCGCGATGCCGTCGCGCTCCGATGAAGTGCCGTGTTGCAGGCGGAGGTCGTCATGACAAAATGGTTCGCATTGGCGGTTGCCGTCGGGCTTGCCGCAGGCCTGCCTCACGCGTCCGCTGCGCACAGGGTGACGAAGCTGCCCGATGCGTCGGCCGGGCGCGCGGTGTTCGACGGGCGCCGACATGTGCGGTCCGACGTCGTGCGATACGCCCCGCGTCCTGATCCGCATTACTATGCGCGGCCTGTCTACTACCGTCCTTACCCTTACGGCGTGCCTGCACCGTTCGTGCTTGGCTTCGGACCGTGGTGATGACGTCGCGGCGCGAGGCCGGCACGTTGTTCATTCATGAGGCATTCACGTCGCTGTCCCTAATTTAATCTTGGGAGCGGCCGTCAATGAACAGCGCTGACGCGCGACGCGAACGAGCGTCGCAACTCTGCTGTCCAGATTCAGGGAGAAGTCCATGCTGAGAATATTGGGTCTCAGGGCAAGCCCGATGCGCTTGCTCGGGATCGCGGCCGCCGCGACGCTGATGCTGTCGGCCGGAACGACGCGTCCTGCTGAAGCGATGACTCCAGTCAATCCGACCGCGTTGCCTGCGGCGAAGGCCGCAAGTGACGACATGATCCAGGTTCGCCACGGCGGCGGTGGCGGCGGTGGGCATGGTGGCGGCGGCTTCCATGGCGGCGGCGGTTTCCACGGTGGCGGCGGCTTCCACGGTGGCGGAGGACATATCGGCGGCTTCCGCGGCGGTGGTTTCCACGCTGGCGGCTTCCGCGCCGCGCCCGCCTTTCATGGCGGCGGCTATCGCTACGGCGGAATTCATCACTACGGCGGCTATCACCGCTATGGCGGCTATCGCCCCGCCTATTACGGCCATCGCCATTTCCACCGGCGCTACTATGGCGGCTATTATCCCTATTACAGCCATCCGCGCCGCTGCCGGGTCATCTGGACCTACTACGGCCCGCGCCGCGTCTGCCGCTGGCATCGCTGGCACCATCCGTACCGCTATTGGTGATGTGAGTTGTGTCGTCATGCCCGGGCTTGTCTCGGGCATCCACGATCTTTCTGTGCAAGTCGAAGAACGTGGATGGCCGGGACGAGCCCGGCCATGACGGAGAACGTCGGTTAAAGCCAGTCCTTCAGTTTCCACGTCGCCGACGTCCATCGCGTCAGGTTCTCGATCTTCCACTGCTTGAACATCGCCGGCGGCCAGCGGCTGAGCTTCGAGGTCTCCTCGACCTCGGGCTTGGCGACCATGCGCAGCGGCGCGGCGCGCCGCCGATGCTGGGGCGTCGCCGCGCTGATCAGATCGACATATTCAGGCTTGCTGGCCATGAGCTCGTGTCCTCGCGAAACCCTCGCGAGGACGCAGTGTCGGCGCTGCCGATTAACGGCGGTTTGCCGCGATCGCTCAAATTAAAGCGAGCGGCTTACCGCCACTCCCTGATGTCGACGAAGTGACCCGCGATCGCCGCGGCTGCGGCCATCGCTGGCGACACCAGATGGGTGCGGCCCTTGAAGCCCTGACGGCCCTCGAAATTGCGGTTCGAGGTCGAGGCGCAACGCTCTTCCGGAGCCAGCTTGTCGGGGTTCATCGCGAGGCACATTGAGCAACCGGGCTCGCGCCATTCGAAGCCGGCCTTGATGAAGATCTTGTCCAGACCTTCAGCCTCGGCCTGCTCCTTCACGAGGCCGGAGCCCGGCACGACCATGGCGTTGACGCCGCCTGCGACCTGCTTGCCTTCCGCGATCTTGGCGGCGGCGCGCAGATCCTCGATCCGGCCGTTGGTGCAGGAGCCGATGAAGATGCGGTCGAGCTTGATGTCGGTGATCTTCGTCCCCGCGGTCAGGCCCATGTACTTCAAGGCACGGTGCTTGGAGAGACGCTTGGCCTCGTCCGCGATCGTGTCGGGATCGGGTACGCTGCCGGTGACCGAGATGACGTCCTCAGGCGAAGTGCCCCAGGTCACGATCGGCGGCAGCTTCGCTGCATCGAGCCGCAGCTCGTGGTCGAAATGCGCGCCTTCGTCCGAGCGCAACTTCTCCCAGTAACGCATCGCCGCGTCCCAATCCGCGCCCTTCGGCGCCTTCGGACGATCGCGCAGGAAGTCGAACGCCTTCTGGTCCGGCGCGACCAGGCCGGCGCGCGCGCCACCTTCGATCGACATGTTGCAGACCGTCATGCGGCCTTCCATGCTGAGCGCGCGGATCGCGTCGCCGGCGTATTCGAGCACGTAGCCGGTGCCGCCAGCGGTGCCGATCTCGCCGATGATGGCGAGGATGATGTCCTTGCCCGTCACGCCGTCAGGCAATTTGCCGTCGACGGTGACGCGCATGTTCTTCGCCTTCTTCTGGATCAGCGTCTGCGTCGCCAGCACATGTTCGACTTCCGACGTGCCGATGCCGTGCGCGAGCGCGCCGAACGCACCATGCGTCGAGGTGTGGCTGTCACCGCAGACGATGGTGGTGCCGGGCAACGTAAAGCCCTGCTCGGGGCCGATGACGTGGACGACGCCCTGGCGCTTGTCGAACTCGTCGTAATATTCGATGCCGAATTCCCTGGCGTTGTCGGCCAGTGCCTTGATCTGCTCGATGCTTTCAGGGTCGGGGTTCGGCTTGGTGCGATCGGTGGTCGGCACGTTGTGATCGACGACGGCCAGCGTCTTCTCCGGCGCGTGGACCTTGCGGCCCGTGGCGCGCAGGCCTTCGAACGCCTGCGGTGAGGTGACCTCGTGCACCAGATGGCGATCAATATAGAGCAGGCAGGTGCCGTCCTCGGCTTCGTGCACCAGATGGTCGTTCCAGATCTTGTCGTACAATGTGGTCGGCTTGGACATGAGCGTCAGCTCCAGGAATGGTGTGTAGAGCGGGTTGCGCGGCTGGCGCGCGGGGCAACAAAATCGTCAGCGCAGCTTTTAGGCTGCGCGCGTAAGCTCTGACGTTGCCGAGGTCGCGAAGCGTCCGAAGAACCGGCCGGGCAGCCGCGAACGATCGTCGATGACGACGCGCTTGACGGGCGAGAGGCTGGTCAAATCTGGAAACATTCCAAGAATATATAGCAGGCCGAACCGGAATCGCGAGGGCTTTCAAGGCTCGCGCAAGACATGCCCCTCACCCTGAGGAGCGCGCCTCAGCGCGCGTCTCGAAGGGCGAGGCCACAGGCGGGCCTGCATCCTTCGAGACGCGCGTTCCGCGCTCCTCAGGATGAGGGTCGAGACATGCGAACAGCCAACAAAAAAGCGCGGGGTTTGGCCCCGCGCTCTCGATAACTCGCCTGTAAGCGGAGCTTACTCGTTGACGGCAGCAGCCGGGCGGTCCTGCTTCTTCTCGACGATGCGGGCCGACTTGCCGCGAAGGTTGCGGAGATAATAGAGCTTGGCGCGACGCACCTTGCCGCGGCGCACCACCTTGATCGAGTCGATCATCGGCGACATCACCGGGAACACGCGCTCCACGCCTTCGCCGTACGAAATCTTGCGCACCGTGAAGCTCTCGTTGAGACCGCCGCCGGAACGGCCGATGCAAACGCCTTCATAGGCCTGCACGCGGGTGCGGTCGCCTTCGACGACCTTCACGTTGACGATCACGGTATCGCCGGGACCGAATTCCGGAATCTCCTTGCTGGCGGAGAGCTTGTCGAATTGCTCTTTTTCGAGCTGTTGGATCAGGTTCATGGGTAAATCTCCATCGGCGCGCCCAGCCTTGGAAAACGGGGGCTGCGCGAAATTCGTTTATCCAGCCATTGCGGATGTGGCCGCTGCTATAAGGCAAGCCGGAGCGTTTGTCACCCGTCTGTCTTGTTTTTTGGCGTTTTTTGGCGTCCGGCCCGATTCGGGACTTTGCTCGGGATCTGGGCCCACAAATCCGGTCGCCGGGCCGCCGTCAGGGCCTCGGATTCGGCGCGCCGCCAGCTGGCGACCTTGGCATGGTCGCCGGAGGTCAGGATCTCCGGGATCGGTGCCCCCTCGAACAGCTGCGGGCGGGTGTATTGGGGGTATTCGAGCAGGCCGTCCGAAAAGCTTTCCTCGGTTCCCGAGGCTTCCTTGCCCATGACGCCGGGCAGCAGCCGAACACAGGCGTCGATCAGGGCCAGGGCCGCGATTTCGCCGCCGGAGAGCACGTAATCCCCGATCGAGACCTCCTCCAGGCCCCGCCCGTCGATCACGCGCTGGTCCACCCCCTCGAACCGCCCGCAGACGATCAGGGGACCCGGGCCCTTGGCGAGTTCGACAACCCGGGCCTGGGTCAATGGCCGACCCCTCGGGCTCATCAGCAGTTTCGGCCGGTCCGGGCCGATCCCGGCGGAATCGATGGCGGCCGCCAGAACATCGGCCCGAAGCACCATGCCCGGCCCACCGCCGGCCGGGGTGTCGTCGACGCTGCGGTGGCGGTCGGTGGCCGAGGTCCGGATGTCCCGCGCCTCAAGCTCCCAGAGCCCGCCAGCCAACGCCCGGCCGGCCAGGCTCACGCCCAGCGGCCCCGGAAACATCTCCGGAAACAGCGTCAGCACCGTCGCGCGCCAGGGTGAGGGGTTGGTCATCGGATCTCAGTTATTGTCGTCCCGGACAAGCGGAGCGCAGATCCGGGACCCATAACCACCGCACTTTGTTTTGCGACGGCTGGAGCGATCAGCTTAGCTAAAAATTCTGGCCGGTGGTTATGGGTCCCGGCCCCCCGTGCGCAAGTTGCGCACTAGGCCGGGACGACTCGGGGAGGAATCCTCCTCCGTTTCCTCTGCCTCGATCTCCTCGGGCAGCGCGATCACGACGCGGCCGCCCGTGAGATCGACCTCCGGCACCACCGCGTCCGTGAACGGCAGCAGCATCGTGGTGCCCTGGGGCGGCGCGATCTCGATGATGTCGCCGGCGCCGAAATTGTGGATCGCGAGCACGCGGCCGAGCGCATCGCCCGCCGTGGTGACGGCTGCGAGCCCGATCAGATCGGTGTGGTAATATTCGCCCTCGTCCGTCGCGGGCAGCTTTTCGCGCGCGACGTAGAGCTCGATGCCGTTGAGGCGCTCGGCCTCATCGCGGGTCGTGACGCCCTTGAACGTCGCAACCAGATGATCCTTGGCCGCGCGCGCCGTTGCGACCTCGAACTGGCGCTTGCCGTCCTTGGACGAGAGCAGGCCGTAGCTCCGCACAGCAAAGGGATCTTCGGTGAAGGTCCACAGTTTGACCGCGCCGCGCACACCATGCGCGGCGCCGATCCGCGCGACGCAGACGAGCTGAGACATCAGCTGGCCTCGTCCTTCGAGACGCCGCTTCGCGGCTCCTCAGGATGAGGAGATAGACCCTTATGCTGAGGAGCACGGCACAGACCGTGCGTCTCGAAGCATGAAGGCCCGGCCATCGAAGCGCCTTAACCCTTCGCGGCGGCTTCGGCCTGCGCCTTGCGCTCCTTGCGCGGCACGGCCTTTTCCGGGTTGTTGCGCACTTCGCGCTTCTTGACGCCGGCGGCGTCGAGGAAGCGGGACACGCGGTCCGACGGCTGCGCGCCCTTGGCGAGCCAGGCCTTCACCTTGTCCATGTCGAGCTTCAGTCGGGTCTCGTTGTCCTTCGGCAGCAGCGGGTTGAAATAGCCGAGACGCTCGATGAAGCGGCCATCGCGGGGAAAGCGCGAATCGGCGACGACGACGTGATAGACGGGGCGCTTCTTGGTGCCTGCACGGGCGAGACGGATAACGACGGACATCTAAGTTCTCCTTCAAAGTACGTTTTGTTCGGTTGATTGGTATTCCGCGTTGCGCGAGACCGTTGCGATCTCCCGCGACGAATTCCTCATTTCTTCTTGCCGGGGAAACCGCCGAGGCCCGGCAGCATCGGCTTGCCGCTCAGTCCGGTCAGGCCGGGAACGTTCGGCAGACCCTGGCGTAGCCCGGCAGGTAGATCCTTCGGCAGGTTGGGCAGACCTTGTCCGCCGCCACCCTGCATCTTCTCCTGCAGCGCCTTCATCTCTTCCGGCGACGGCGGCTTCATGCCACCGCCAAAGCCCATCGCCTGCGCGATGCCGGCGAGCGGACCGCGCTTGCCGGAGCCCATGGCCTTCATCATGTCGGCCATGTTCCGGTGCATCTTGAGCAGCTTGTTGACCTGCTCGACGCTCTGGCCGGAACCCGCGGCGATGCGCTTCTTGCGGCTGGCCTTGAGCAGATCGGGATGACGGCGCTCGTCGCGCGTCATGGAATCGATCACCGCGACCTGACGCTTCAAGATCTTGTCGTCGATGCCGGCGGCCGCGATCTGGTTCTTCATCTTGGCGATGCCGGGCATCATGCCCATCAGCCCGCTGATGCCGCCCATGTTGGCCATCTGCGACAGCTGCTCGCGCATGTCGTTGAGGTCGAACTGACCCTTGCGCATCCGCTCGGCGGTGCGCGCGGCCTTTTCGGCGTCGATGTTGGCGGCCGCGCGTTCGACCAGCGAGACCACGTCGCCCATGCCGAGGATGCGGCCGGCGATACGATCAGGATGGAAATCCTCCAGCGCGTCGGTCTTTTCGCCGGTGCCGAGCAGCTTGATCGGCTTGCCGGTGACCGCGCGCATCGACAGCGCCGCACCGCCGCGGCCGTCGCCGTCGACTCGTGTCAGCACGATTCCGGTGAGGCCGACGCGCTCGTCGAAGGCGCGGGCGAGATTGACGGCGTCCTGGCCGGTGAGGCTGTCTGCGACCAGCAGCACTTCATGCGGATTGGCGGCGGCTTTGATGGCCGCCGCTTCCGCCATCATCTCCTCGTCGAGCGTGGTGCGGCCGGCGGTGTCGAGCAGCACGACGTCGTAGCCGCCGAGCTTGCCGGCCTCCAGCGCGCGTTTCGCGATTTGGGCCGGCTGCTGGCCGGTGACGATCGGCAGTGTCGGAATGTCGAGGTCGCGGCCCAGGACGGCCAGCTGCTCCATCGCCGCGGGACGGTAGATGTCGAGCGAGGCCATCAGCACCTTGCGCTTGTCGCGCTGGACCATGCGACGGGCAAGCTTTGCGGTGGTGGTGGTTTTGCCGGAGCCTTGCAGGCCGACCATCATGATCGGCACCGGCGGCACGGAATTGATGTCGATGGTCTGGCTTTCGGCGCCGAGCGTGTTGATCAGCTCGTCATGGACGATCTTGACCACCATCTGGCCTGGCGTCACCGACTTGACGACGGTGGCGCCGATGGCCTGCTCGCGGACCCGCTCGGTGAAGCTGCGCACCACCTCTAACGCGACGTCGGCTTCCAGCAGTGCGCGGCGCACCTCGCGCATCGCGGCGTCGACGTCCTTTTCGGTCAGCGCACCGCGCCCCGTCAGACGATCGAGAATGCCGCCAAGCCGTTCCGACAGATTGTCGAACAATGCCGTTGTCCCTTGTCCTGCCTAAGCAGGGTTGCCGTATTCACCGTCGTCATGCCCCGGCTTGACCGGGGCATCCAGTACGCCGCGGCGCGTCGGCTCAAGCCGAGCTGCCTCTGGAATACTGGATCCCCCGCCTTCGCGGGGGATGACAACTTCGCGAAGCGATCTTCCAAACACCTTTACGCCCGAGGGCGCATCGCGCTGTCGGGCGTTGGCCTCTGGCCTCTGGGGCCAGTGGGCGGGTCGAAAAGAAAGCCTTTCCGAGAAAGTGGCCGGGTTAAACGCCGCTGCCGCCCGAAAGTCAAGAAAAGTTAGGGTGGCCGGGGCCGCTTTGGAAGGCAAAGCCTTGAAAAGATGAACTTTCCGGCGG
This sequence comes from Bradyrhizobium sp. MV1.5, assembly GCF_055807615.1. NCBI lineage: Bacteria > Pseudomonadati > Pseudomonadota > Alphaproteobacteria > Hyphomicrobiales > Nitrobacteraceae > Bradyrhizobium > Bradyrhizobium sp. MV1.5. Next base: position 38,412 of record NZ_JBVVPL010000053.1, read on the forward strand.
CGGGTTCCTTTTCCGCAGACCCCGCCCATATAGCGGTGATGCCTTACCGTCCCGACCATCCCTGAAGCCAGATCCGTGCCGATCACCCGCCGCCGCCTGTTCGGACTGCTCGCCGGTGCCGGCGCATTGGTCGGCGTGCCCTCCCTTTGGATGTCCCGCATGAAAACCTATGACGGCCCGGTCTCCGACCATTTCGACGGCCTGAACTTCTTCGATCCGGACGGCGTGCCGCCTAAATCGCTTCGTGAGGTCCTGCGCTGGCAATTCGGCGGCAAGCGGCAGCGCGCGAGCTGGCCGGATTGGGTGCCGAGTCCCCATGCCGACACCCCGCCGGACCGCGTCGACGGCGACAAGGTGCGGCTCTCTTTCGTCGGCCACGCCAGCTGGCTGGTCCAGACCGGCGGCCTCAACATTCTCGTCGATCCCGTCTGGTCGATGCGGGTCTCGCCCGTCAGCTTTGCCGGGCCGAAGCGGCACAACGATCCCGGCATTGTGTTCGACAAGCTGCCGAAGATCGATGTCGTGCTGGTCTCGCACGGCCATTACGATCATCTCGACATGGCGACGCTGTCGCGGCTCGCCAAGAATTTTGCGCCGCGTGTGGTGACCCCGCTCGGCAATGACGTCACGATGCGCAGCACCGATGCGACGATCAAGGTGGAAGCCTTCGACTGGCACGATCGCGTCGAGCTCGGCGGCGGTATTGCCGTGACGCTGGTGCCGACCCGGCATTGGTCGGCGCGCGGTATGTTCGATCGCAACAAGGCGCTGTGGGCGAGTTTCGTGCTGGAGACGCCTGCGGGGAAAATCTACGTCGTCTGCGATTCCGGCTATGGCGATGGCAGGCATTTCCGCCGCGTCGCCGAGAAGCACGGGCCGTTACGCCTGGCGATCCTCCCGATCGGCGCCTACGAGCCGCGCTGGTTCATGCGCGATCAGCACATGAACCCGGAAGACGCGGTGAAGGCGCTGGCGGATTGCGGCGCGCAGGCCGCACTCGGGCATCACCACGGCACGTTTCAGCTGACGGATGAGGCAATCGATGCGCCAGCGAAGGCGCTGGTCGAGGCACTCGATGCCGCGAAGGTTCCGCAGCAAAGATTTGTGGCGATGAAGCCCGGGCAGGTGGTGGAGATCTGACTCCATCCAGCAAACAACTCGTCGTCCTGGACAAGCGAGCGGAGTGAGCGCTGATCCAGGACCCATATGTGGACGGCCCCCGTGGCACAAGAGCTTAGTGAGGTTTGATCGGATCGCTTGCATCCATATGTC
>NZ_JBVVPL010000054.1:0-38472 GCF_055807615.1 Bradyrhizobium sp. MV1.5
ATATGGATGCAAGCGATCCGATCAAACCTCACTAAGCTCTTGTGCCACGGGGGCCGTCCACATATGGGTCCTGGATCTGCGCTTCGCTTGTCCAGGACGACGGTCATGGCGGCATCACCACCACCCCTTCATTGCCGCGCAAATCCAGCACGCCTTCGAGCCGCTCCCCTTCGCGATCCAGAAACGTCGACAGCAGAATCTCGCTGCCAAACTTGATCGCGCTGGTGGTGACCGCGATCGGCTCGGGGCCGAGATTGAGCACCACGGTCACCGCCCTGCCCGCGGCCTCGCGGCGATAGACCAGGAGATCGCCTTGCGCGGCAACCGGATGATAGTCGCCCGCGACTAGCGGCGGACAGCCCTTCCGCAACGCGATCAGGCGCTTGTAGAGCGTCAGGATCGAAATTGGATCGGCTTCGAGATCGACGACGTTGTTGCGGATGTGATCCTCCGGCAGCGGCAGCCATGGCCTGACGTCCGAGAAGCCGGCGAAGTTGGAGGAATCCCACTGCATCGGCGTGCGGCAGCCGTCGCGGCCGACACCGATGCCGGGTACGTTCTTCTCGAAGGGGTCGCGCACGAACTCGGGAGCGATCGCGAGCTGATGCATGCCGATCTCGTCGCCGTAATAGAGCGTCGGCGTGCCGCGCAGCGTCAACAGCAGCATGGCGGCGATTCGGGCCTGCTCCGGCCCGACGCGGCTTGCGACGCGCGGGCGATCGTGATTGCCGAGCACCCAGTTCGGCCAGGCGCCCTTCGGCAGCGCCTTCTCGTAATCCTCGACGATCTTCTCGATCGACCGTGCGCTCCAGAAGGTGGAGAGCAGCGCGAAATTGAACGGCATCTGCGCGCCGGTGAGATCGTTGCCGTAATAGGCCATCAGGCGATGCAGCGGCAGATAGATCTCGCCGATCAGGACGCGGGCATCATAGGCATCCGTGACGCGGCGCATCTCGGCGATGACGTCGTGCACCTCCGGCTGGTCGGTGGAATATTGCGTCAGTATCTTTTCGTTCGGCGGCCGGCCCTCGGCATAATGCGGATTGGGCGGGTTGTCGCGGAACTCGGCGTCCTTGATCAGGTGCCAGATCACGTCGACGCGAAAGCCGTCGACGCCCTTCTCCAGCCAGAACCGCATCACGTCGTAGATCGCCGCGCGGACATCGGGATTGCGCCAGTTGAGGTCCGGCTGCTGGGCGAGGAAGGCGTGATAGTAGTATTGACCGGTCGTCTCATCGAACTGCCACGCGCTGCCGCCGAACTCGGAGAGCCAATTGTTCGGCACGCCGCCACCCTCGCCCGGGTCGCGCCAGATGTACCAGTCGCGTTTGGGATTATCGCGCGAGGAGCGGCTCTCGACGAACCAGGGATGCTGGTCCGAGGTGTGGTTCGGCACGAGGTCGAGGATCAGCTTGAGGCCGTTGTCGTGCGCGGCGGCGAGAAGCGCATCGAAATCCGCCATCGTGCCGAACAGCGGCTCGATGCCGGTGTAGTCGGAGATGTCGTAGCCGAAATCGGCCATTGGCGAGGGGAAGATCGGCGACAGCCAGATCGCGTCGACGCCGAGCGATTTCACATAAGACAGCCGCTGCAAAATGCCGGCGAGATCGCCCACACCGTCGCCGTTTGAATCCTGAAAGGAGCGCGGATAGACCTGATAGAAAATGCCGTCGCGCCACCAAATGCTGCCGCCTTGAGCCATGCGGGAAATCCATCCAAAAACTGCTTCTCGCGCGGAAGAACGCGGAAGGAGCGCCCCGGTTCAAAACGGCAGGCGAATTGGGACGGCCGTGTGACGATGTCCGCGGCTGTTCCCGAGCCCCGTGGACAAATCTTTTGCTTGGCGACATGGCAAAAATCGGCATTGTGGCGCCATGACCGAGCAAAATGAGACACAAGCCGAGGCAGGCGCGAAGGCGGGCGCGATCATCGTCCCCGTGACGCTGTTCGAGCAGAATTGCACCATCATCTGGGACGAGCCTTCCAAGAAGGCCGTGGTGATCGATCCCGGCGGCGACGTGCCGAAGATCCTGGGCGCCATCAAACAGACCGGCGTCACCGTGGAGAAGATCTGGCTGACTCACGGCCATATCGACCATGTCGGCGGCGCGGCCGAACTGCGCGACGCGCTGAAGGTGCCGATCGAGGGCCCGCACGTCGCGGACAAATTCCTGCTCGATAACGTGGTCGAGAGCGGCGCGCGCTTCGGCATGACGGGGGTGCGCAATTTCGAGCCGGACCGCTGGCTCGACGAAGGCGACAGCGTGGCCATCGGCGATCTCAAGTTCGACATCTATCATTGCCCCGGCCATTCGCCGGGCAGCGTGGTGTTCTTCAACAAGGACTTGCGCTTCGCCCATGTCGGCGACGTCTTGTTCGCAGGCTCGGTCGGACGCACCGATCTGCCCGGCGGCAGCCACGCGACGCTGATCGACTCCATCAAGACCAAGCTGCTGCCGCTCGGCGACGACGTCGGCTTCATCTGCGGCCACGGCGCCGGCTCGAGCATCGGCCAGGAGCGGATGACCAATCCGTTCATCACCGGCGAGATGTGAGCGCCTATTCCGCGGCGTCTGCGAACGCTGCGGGCTGGCTCAGGTTGCGGTCACCCCAGTCGCGGATCGCAGCGACGACGGGCACAAAACTCCTGCCTTATCGGCGCGACGGCCTGAATTACTTCATCAATCCCGCGGCCGTGAGGGCGCGCGTGATGATCTGGCCGAGATCGAAGCCGCGGGCCTCCTCGCGCTTCGGCTCGGCCGGCTCTTCGGCGACCGCCGCGCGGATCGAGCGGGCCAGATGCGGCGCGGGCGAGCGGGCCGGCGTCGGCTTTGGCTCGGCCTTCTTCGCCGCGTCGGGAATCCAGCCGGTGAGGCCGAAGAATTTGGCGATGTGATAGGACGAGGAGATGCCGGCCTCGATCAGGAACGCGCCTTCCACGCCATAGCGCTGGTCGTTGTCGGCAAGGCCGAGCGGCGTGCCGTGTGCCATGTCGGTGATGGCGTAGGACTCGACGAGCGTCTCGCCGTCCTTGTTCCACCACGCCTGGCGCGGATATCCGTCGATGTCGGTTTCCGCCATCGGCGCCTCGGGCAGATCGTGCAGGTCGAGCCATTGCTTGACGATCTCGTTGGCATTGCCGGGATTGACGGTGCGATCGGCGCTGCCGTGCCACACCGAGATCTTCGGCCACGGCCCGCGATGATTCGAGGCCCGCCGCACCAGATCGCCAAGTTCGCGCGCCGGCCGCTCCGGGGAATGAAACATGCCGTCCAGCGCCTCGCGCAGATTGGTCGCGATGCCGTAGGGAAGTCCCGCGATGACCGCACCGGCCGCGAAGACTTCAGGGTAGGTCGCTAGCATCACCGACGTCATGCCGCCACCCGCCGACAGGCCCGTGATGAAGATGCGCTTGGGATCGACGCGATGGGTTTCGATCATGTGCGCGATCATCTCGCGTATCGAACACGCCTCGCCGCTGTCCCGTGCCGTGTCTTCGGGATTGAACCAGTTGAAGCAGGTGTTGCTGTTGTTGATGCGCTGCTGCTCGGGCATCAACAGCGCGAAGCCGTAGTGCTCGGCGAGCGTCGACCATCCGGCACCGAGGTCGTAGCTTGCCGCCGTCTGGCCGCAGCCGTGCAGCACGACGACGAGCGCGCGCGGCTTCTGCAGTTGCGGCGGCACGAACGCGAACAGGCGCAGATTGCCGGGATTGTCGCCGAAGCCCGTGACCTCCTGCAACGGACTGGACGCATCGGCGCTCCGGCCAAACTCGGCGAAGCGCAATCCGTCCAGCTTTGGCAGACGTCTCAAGAGATCGACATTTCTGGTTAGCGACACGGCAACTCCTGGCAGGCGACGTTCAACGTCCACCCAAACCAAATAGTTGCTGCAGCGCAAAATAAAAAGACCGTGTGCTGTCGATGAGGTGCTAAATCTCAGGAAAGCCTGCAGAAATCCGCACGTATTAACCGCAATGCCTCAACTTCGTGCAGATGCCCGGCGCATCCACGCCAGGAATGCGGGCAGATCATGATTAACGTCAGGAACAGGGCGGGCGAGACGAGAAATCCTGCGCGCGCTGATTGCAGGGCTTCAATGGCAAAGTCAGGGTGAGCCGAGCAGGCGGCCAGAAGGACGTTTTTGTTGCCGTGAAGGTCGCCCACCAGCGGTGCGACGAATCGATCTGCTTTGTGACGGTTTGATGCATTGGCGCGCGAACGCGTGTTGGCCTCCGAGGCAGGTATCGCGAGGTCTCACGTCTTCCCCGACAGAGCGCTCCATCGCATGGCTGCATTCCACCGCGCGGGACATCGCGCGATTGCGTTCGCTGTCTTCAACACGTAGCTTCGCGTCACAAACAAACAAAAAATGTAAGTTGGAGAGAACGCCAATGGCGCGCCTGAAGTTCGGAGCCTTCCTTGCCCCGCATCATCCGATCGGGGAGCATCCGATGCTCCAGTTCCGGCGCGATCTCGACCTGGTCGAGCAGTTGGATAGCCTCGGCTATGACGAGTTCTGGTGCGGCGAGCATCATTCCTCCGGCTGGGAGATGATCGCCTCGCCGGAGATGTTCCTGGCTGCGGCCGGTGAGCGCACCAAGCGGATCAAGCTCGGCACCGGCGTGGTGTCGCTGCCCTATCACCATCCCTACAACGTCGCGCAGCGCATGGTGCAGCTCGACCACATGACCGGCGGCCGCGCCATCTTCGGCTCGGGCCCCGGCGCGCTGGCCTCCGATGCGCATACGCTCGGGATCGATCCGATGACGCAACGCGACCGTCAGGATGAGGCGATCGGCGTGATCCGCCGCCTCTTCGACGGCGAGCGCGTCACCGCGAAGAGCGACTGGTTCACCATGAACGATGCCGCGCTGCAGATCCTGCCGCTGCAGGAAGAGATGCCGTTCGTCGTGGCCTCGCAGATCTCGCCCTCCGGCATGACCCTCGCCGGCAAATACGGCATCGGCATCATCTCGCTGGGTTCGATGACGACGCAGGGGCTGATGTCGCTGCAGCAGCAATGGCAGTTCGCCGAGGATGCGGCGAAAAAGCACGGCACCAAGGTCGATCGCGCGAACTGGCGCGTGCTGCTGACCTGGCACGTCGCCGAAACCCGCGAGCAGGCCCGCCGCGAGGCCGGCGCCGGGCTGATGCGCTGGCACAACGAATATAACGTCGGCACGCTGCAGCGGCCGGGCTTGACCGCGTTCGCCTCACCCGACGAGGCCGTGGACAAGACCGCTTTCGTCGACGGCGCGGCCTCCGTCATCGGCACGCCCGACGATCTCGTCAAGATGATCAAGAACGTGATGCAGGTCTCCGGCGGAGTCGGAGCCGTCATCGGCTTCGTGCACGACTGGGCCAATCCGGAGAACACGCGCCGGAGCTGGGACATGGTCGCGCGCTACGTCGTGCCGGAGATCAACGGCTACGTCGACGGCTTGCGCAAGTCGCAAAAATTCGTGATCGAGAATCGCGCGATCTTCGAACGCGCAGGACAGGCCGTGATGGCCAAGATCATGGAAAACGAGAAGGCCGCCGAGGCGTTGAAGGTGACCGGCGCCGGCCGCGTTGCGATTCCGGCCGTCAACGCGCCGGATTTGCAGAAGGAAGCGGCGAAACGATAGGTTCAGAGCCCGCCCGGACCTCGGCGAACGCCTCGTCCTTCGAGACGACCGCTGCGCGGTCTCCTCAGGATGAGGCTAAGCGGCACCGGAGTCCGATGAAACTGCTGCCGCACAACGCTGTCCTCATCCTGAGGGCCCGCCAGAGGCGGGCGTCTCGAAGGATGGCCGCAGCGAAGCATCGTCACGTCCGCGGACCCGGATTGTGTTATGTTGGGTCCAGCCAACCGGAGCGATCGTCATGTCGATGCAGAATGTGGCCGCCCCTGCGCTCGGCTTCACTCCGCCCAAGCGCAACGAGCTGACACACATCCCCGGCGACGAAGGCTGGCCGATCGTCGGCAAGACCTTTCAGGTCCTCGCCGACCCCAAGGGGCATATCGAGGCGAACGGCGCCAAATACGGCCTGGTCTATCGCACGCACTTCTTCGGCGAGACCAATGTCGTGCTGCTCGGCCCCGAGGCCAACGAGCTCGTGCTGTTTGACCAGCAAAAGCTGTTCTCCTCGACCCATGGCTGGAACAAGGTGCTCGGCCTGTTGTTTCCGCGCGGATTGATGCTGCTGGATTTCGAGGAGCACCGGCTGCACCGCAAGGCGCTGTCGGTCGCGTTCAAGTCCGGCCCGATGAAGTCGTATCTGAGTGATCTCGACCGCGGCATCGCCGCCCGCGTCGCGCAATGGAAGGCCAAGCCCGGCGAGATGCAGCTCTATCCGGCGATGAAGCAGCTCACGCTCGATCTCGCCGCCGCGTCCTTTCTCGGTGCCGATATCGGGCCGGAGGTCGACCAGATCAACCGCGCCTTCGTCGACATGGTCGCCGCCGCCGTCGCCCCGATCCGCCGACCGCTGCCCGGCACGCAGATGGCCGCCGGCGTCAGGGGACGCCAGCGCATCGTCGCCTATTTCCGCGAGCAGATTCCGCTGCGGCGCGGCAATCACGGCGGCGATGATCTGTTCTCGCAGCTCTGCCGCGCAACCCATGAGGACGGCGCGCTGCTCTCGGAACAGGACATCATCGACCACATGAGCTTTCTGATGATGGCGGCGCACGATACGCTGACCTCGTCACTGACGTCGTTCATCGGCGAGCTCGCGGCAAATCCCGACTGGCAGGACAAGCTTCGCGCGGAAGTCATGGCGCTGGGACTCGCCCCTGATGCGCCGAGCAGCTTCGACGATCTCGAAAAGATGCCGCTGTCGGAGATGGCGTTCAAGGAAGCGCTGCGGATCAAGCCGCCGGTGCCCTCGATGCCGCGCCGCGCCATGCGCGATTTCACCTTCAAGGGCTTTACCATTCCGGCCGGCACCGCGATCGGCGTCAATCCGCTCTACACCCACCACATGAAGGACATCTGGCCGGAGCCGGACCGCTTCGATCCGCTGCGTTTCACCGAAGAGGCCCAGCGCAACCGCCACCGCTTCGCCTGGGTGCCGTTCGGCGGCGGCGCGCATATGTGCCTCGGCCTGCACTTCGCCTACATGCAGGCCAAATGTTTCGCGCGGCACTTCCTGCAGAACATCGAGGTCTCGCTGGAGCCGGGTTACAAGCCCGACTGGCAGATGTGGCCGATCCCGAAGCCGCGCGACGGATTGCGCGTGCGGGTGAAGGCGGTTTAGCGCTCCATTTGCGTGTCCCGGACGCGCGAAGCGCGAGCCGAGACCCAGAATCGTGAGCCACGTTCTGTGCGAGAGATGGGCCCCGGCTCTGCGGAGCGGCACTTCGCGCCGCGCCGCGTCCGGAGCACGAGACCAACCTCCTACGCCCCCTGATCGAACGCCTTGCGCAGCGCCACATAGCCCTGCTGCTGCTGGCTCCAGTTGCGGCCGCCGGTCATCGCGCCGTCGATGACGAGGTCATGGCCATTGATGAAGCTGGATTCGTCGCTGGCCAGGAACACCGCTGCATGGGCGATGTCATCGGGAAGGCCGGCTCGCGGGATCGGCTGCGCGGTCTTGTAGATCTCGCGCATCACCGCGGGCGTCTTCTCCGCCGCGTCGGTCGAAAGCCCGAGCGCCTTGCCGAAAATACCGGTCGCGATGGCGCCGGGCGAGATCGAGTTGACGCGGACGTTGGATTCGCCGAGCTCCATCGCCACGCATTTGGTGAGATGGATCACCGCCGCCTTGGCCGCACCATAGACCATCGACGACGAGAAGCCGGCAAGACGGCCGGCGATGCTGCCATTGTTGATGATGCTGCCAAATCCCTGCTTCTTCATGTGCGGCGCGGCGTGCTTCATGCCGAGCATGACGCTGCGCACCAAGGTGGCCATCGCCGCGTCGAAGCGCTCGACCTCGAGGCCTTCGATGCCGCCGGTCTGCGCGGGGCCGCCGGCATTGTTGAACAGGCAGTCGATGCGGCCGAATTTGTCCACCGCGAGCGCGATCAGCGCCTGCATCTCCGCTTCGACCGTCACATCCGTCTGGCGGAAGACGCAATTCGCCCCGAGCTGCTTCGCCAGCGCCTCGCCTTCCAGTATACGCCGCCCCGCGATCACAATTTTGGCACCTTCGGCAACGAAGACTTCTGCAGTCCGCAACCCGATCCCGCTCGTCGCGCCCGTGATCACCGCGACCTTGCCATCCAGCCTGCCCATGGAATGTCCCTGTTTTCGAACCCCTTGACGCCAAATGGCGGACACCGATCGACGACGGCGCCAAGACGGTCGGCGCCGCAGCAGGCACTATTCCTGCCGGCTTCCGAGAAGGCAAGCTTTGCTTGGGGCCAGCGACATGCGTAACATTCCTGGCGACCGCTCGATTGTCGAACGCATATCGCGACCGGACTGCTTATGGGGAAGCTGATCGACGAATTCCGCAAGGGCTGGCAGGGCGTGGCACCGCCATCGCTCGGCCTGAGCCTTGCGTTTGCGGTCGCCTGCCTGCTTGTTGCGACGCTGGCGCGCTGGGCTCTCGCCCATGTGCGGCCCGACGTCTATTTCACGCCGTATTTCCCGGCCGTGTTCTTTGCGGCCGCGTTCGGCGGCTTCCGCATCGGCATCATCACCGCGCTGGTCGGCGGCGTGCTCGGCGTCGTCGTGAATTTCGGCGATGCCCTTGCCGATCACGCGCGATTCGCCCTGCTGGCGCTCTATTGGGCGGTCTGCGCGCTCACCATCTGGGGCGTCGAGCATTATCGCACGCTCCTCGTCGAGCAGCGCCGGATTTCCAGGCGCCTGATCGAAGAAGAAGACTACCGCAAGCTGCTGGTCGACGAGCTCCAGCACCGGCTGAAGAACAAGCTGTCGACGGTGCATGCGGTGCTGCATCAGGTGCTGCACGATCAGCCGCAAATCTGGGCCCGGATTGATCCACGGTTGCGATCGCTCGCCGCGACCGACGATTTGATTTCGCGGATCGACAAGGCCGGCTGCGACATTCGCGACCTCCTGATCTCCGAGCTCGGCCCTTACGGCCATGTCCGCTTCACGCTCAACGGCGAACGGCTGTTCCTGCCGCCGAAGCTTGCGGTCACGCTGTCCCTGATGTTTCACGAACTCGCCACCAACGCGGGCAAATATGGCGCGTTCTCCGCGCCGCGCGGGTTGTTGCAGGTGTCATGGACCGTCAGCGACGACCGCCTGACCGTGACCTGGGATGAAACCGAAGGCCCGAGCGTCGACAAGGTCTCCGAGCCGGGTTTCGGCACCAAGCTGTTGAAGTCGGCGCTGTCGGCCTTCGACGGCAAGACGGAGGTCTCCTATCTCAGGACCGGACTTCATTGCACCATGCAATGCCGAATCCCCAAGGACGGTTAGACGCGGCGCAAACGAAAGCCGTCCGCGTGCTCCGTTCGCGGTTTCGCCGGACGCGTTGACGCCCTGTTAATGACGATGGGCTGCGCGCGTCGCATCGCCGCAAAACACCACCGTAATTCTCCGGACCCCTTAACCAAACTTAAGAGGGAACCGCGCAAGATCGCGGTCATTGCAAAAGCGCGCTGAAACAACAAGATTCATGACTTCTATGAACGACAACAAATATTCCGGCGCGAGCGAAGCCGAACTCGGATTTCTCAAGGAAATCGTTAGAATGCTGCCTGCCGGCCTGACCGTGCAGGACGCGCAAGGCGAACTTCTCCTGGTCAACGATGTCGCGGCCGCCCAGCTCGGCATGGACGGCAGCCGCCCCTCGCGCGATCTCGCGCCGCGCCAGGAAGCCTGCCGGCAGGCCCTGAGCTCCGGCCGTGCGGTCGTCGCCGAGGAAGCGCTCCACGACGGAGCCGCGCGCCAGGTGCTGCTGACCACCCATCGTCCGGTCCGCTTCGATGGACGCGAGCTGCTGATCTCGGCCTCCTCCGACATCACCGAGCAGAAGAATTTCGAGGACCAGCTGTTCCGCTCGGCCTATTTCGACGAGCTGACCGGTCTGCCCTCGCGGCGCGTGATCGAACATCGCGCCACCAGCCTGCTCGCGCAGGGTCGCGCCGGCGAGCGCTTTGCGCTCGCCTTTCTCGACGTCGACAATTTCAAGCACATCAACGACTATTACGGCCACGCGGTGGGCGATGCCCTGCTGGTCGAGCTGTCGAAGCGGCTTGGACGCGGCCTTCGCGATTCGGACATGCTGTCGCGCATCTCCGGCGACGAATTCCTGCTGCTGCTGTCGCCGATCCAGAGCCAGGAGGAAGTCGCCGAATTCATGCAATCGACGCTGGAGCGGCTGACCGCGCCGTTCTTCATCGACAATTCGGAAGTGTTCGCCTCGACCTCTGTCGGCATCAGCCTCTACCCCGATCACGGAAGCAGCTTCGAGACACTGCGTCAGAACGCCGACATCGCGATGTACCGCATCAAGAATGACGGCAAGGGATCGGCGGCCTTCTTCGACTCCAGCATGGAGCGCGAAGCGCTGGCGCGGATGAAGATCGAACAGTCGCTGCGGCTCGCCATCCTCGAGAAACGCTTCTGCTGCGCCTTCCAGTCCAAGGTCGACATCCGCACGCAGGACGTGAAGGGCATCGAGGCCCTGGTGCGGCTGCGCGACGACGAGGGCGTGATCCAGGCGCCGGGCTCGTTCATCAATCTTGCCACCGAACTCGGGCTGATCGACGAGCTGACCCATCTCGTGCTCGCCGAGATCGTCAAGTCGATCGACCTGATCAACGAGACGTTCGGTGCGGAAGCGACCATCAGCATCAACGTCGCGGCCAAGCAGGCCGGCAACCCCGAGTTCATGCGCAGCTTTGCCCAGGCGCTCGACGACACCGGCTTTCCGCAGCGCTTCATGATCGAGGTGACGGAAGACGCCTTCGTCGCCAAGAATCATTTCCAGGCCGAGATCCTGCCGATGTTCCGCAAGCTCGGCGTCGCCATCTCGATCGACGATTTCGGCACCGGCTATTCCTCGCTCTCGGCGCTGGCCGACATCACCGCGGACGAGATCAAGATCGACCGCTCCTTCATCACCGATATCCATAAGCGTCCACGCAACCAGGGGATCCTGCGCGCGATCGAATCCCTGAGCGAAGCGCTCGGCATGACCGTGATTGCCGAAGGCATCGAATCTTACGAGGAGCTCGCCTACCTCCAGGCTGCGACCAAGATCCGTTACGCGCAGGGCTATTATTTCTCCCGGCCGATCTTCCTGGAGGAGCTGAAGCTCGCAACGCCCATCTCCAGCGAAGCACGCGCCAGCGTCACAAACCGCTCGACGCAACAGAACCGGCAGGGCTATTCCCGCGCGAACGGATACCGGCGGTAACTCGGGCCTGATCGTTACTTTGCAAGGCTTGAGCAACCCGGTCCACGGGTGAGGTCAACATTTGCATCTGCCGATTTCCTCGGCAGAAGCGATCCAGCGCGGCCGCGCCGGGACAATGTCACACATGCTCGTCGCGTGGTCCGCCGGAAGGTGGAATTGCAATGTCCGCACGGTTGTGCAAATCGCTATGGCCAAAGAATTCTTCAGGAGGGACCATCGTGCGCCGATCGCTCATCTTAGCAACAACCATCCTCGCCCTCGCCGCGGGCACCTCCGCACAGGCCGACGATCTCAAGGTCGCGCTGATCTATGGCAAGACCGGCCCGCTCGAGGCCTATGCCAAGCAGACCGAGACCGGCCTGCAGATGGGTTTTGAATACGCCACCAAGGGCACCATGACGCTCGACGGGCGCAAGATCGTCGTCATTACCAAGGACGACCAGGGCAAGCCCGATCTCTCCAAGGCCGCGCTCGCGGAAGCCTATCAGGACGACAAGGCCGACATCGCGATCGGCACGACCTCGTCGGCTGCGGCACTCGCGATCCTGCCCGTCGCCGAGGAGAACAAGAAGATCCTGATCGTCGAGCCCGCGGTCGCGGATCAGATTACCGGCGAGAAGTGGAATCGCTACATCTTCCGCACCGCGCGCAACTCGTCGCAGGACGCGATCTCGAACGCGGTCGCGATCGGCAAGCAGGGCGTCACCGTCGCAACGCTGGCGCAGGACTACGCCTTCGGCCGTGACGGCGTCGCCGCCTTCAAGGAGGCGCTCGGCAAGACCGGCGCGACGCTCGCCGCCGAAGAATATGCCCCGACCTCCACCACCGACTTCACCGCGGTCGGCCAGCGCCTGTTCGACGCGCTGAAGGACAAGCCGGGCCGCAAGGTGATCTGGGTAATCTGGGCCGGCGCCGGCAATCCACTGGCAAAGCTCCAGGACATGGATCCGAAGCGCTACGGCATCGAGCTGTCCACCGGCGGCAACATCCTGCCGGCGCTCGCGGCCTACAAGGGCCTCCCCGGCATGGAAGGCGCGACCTATTATTTCTACGCGATCCCGAAGAACCCGGTGAATGACTGGTTCGTCGCCGAGCACCAGAAGCGCTTCAACGCGCCGCCGGACTTCTTCACCGCGGGCGGCTTTGCGGCCGCGATGTCCGTCGTCGCTGCCGTCACCAAGGCGAAGTCGACCGACACCGAGAAGCTGATCAGCGCGATGGAAGGCCTGGAGTTCGACACGCCGAAGGGCAAGATGATGTTCCGCAAGGAAGACCATCAGGCGCTCCAAAGCATGTATCACTTCAAGGTCAAGGTCGATCCGAATGTCGCCTGGGCCGTGCTCGAACCGGTGCGCGAGCTGAAGATCGAGGACATGAACGTTCCGATCAAGAACAAGCGCTGATCTTTCTTCCTTCACCTCTCCCGCGTGCGGGAGAGGCCGGGAGAGGGCTCTGTCCTTTTGGGGGTTCTCGATTGCCGAGACACCCTCTCCCCAACCCTCCCCCGCAAGCGGGGGAGGGAGCCCAGCGTGATCGCGGAAATACTCTCTCTCATATTTGCCAGACGCCCATGACGCTCTCTCTCGAAACCCGCGACCTCACCATCCGCTTCGGCGGCCACGTCGCGGTCAACAGCGTCACCTGCAGCTTCCGCCCCGGCGAGCTCACCGCCATCGTCGGCCCGAACGGTGCCGGCAAGACCACTTATTTCAACCTGATCTCCGGCCAGCTCCGCGCATCGAGCGGCAGCATCCTGTTCGACGGCACCGACATCACCCAGCATTCCGCGCCGATGCGGACGCGCGCAGGCCTGGGGCGCGCCTTCCAACTCACAAACCTGTTTCCGAATCTGTCGGTGGAGGAAAACGTCCGCCTCGCCGTGCAGGCCGCCGCCGGCACTCACTACGACATGCTGCGGCCCTGGATGGTCCGCCGAGATCTGATTGCGCGCGCCGATGCGATCCTGGATCAGGTCGCGCTCGGCGGCCGCCGCGGCGTGGCCGCGACCGCACTGTCGCATGGCGATCAGCGCAAGCTCGAGGTCGCGCTGATGATGGCGCTCGAGCCAAAGGTGTTCATGTTCGACGAGCCGACCGCGGGCATGAGCATCGACGAGGTGCCGGTCGTGCTGAACCTGATCGCGCAGCTCAAGCAGGACAAGAGCAGGATCATTCTCCTGGTCGAGCACAAGATGGACGTCGTCCGCTCGCTCGCCGACCGTATCATCGTGCTGCATAACGGACAGCTTGTTGCGGACGGTCCGCCGGCCGAAGTGATTGCGTCACCGATCGTGCAGGAAGCCTATCTCGGCGTCGCGCCCAAGACAGTTGAAGGAAAGACGGTTGCAGGGAGCGCCGCATGACCAACCTGTTAAGGCTCTCCGGGGTGCACACCCATATCGGCCGCTATCACATCCTCCAGGGCATCGATCTCGCTGTCGCGCAGGGGCAGACCACGATGCTGCTCGGCCGCAACGGCGCCGGCAAGACCACGACATTGCGCACCATCATGGGCCTCTGGCAGGCCTCCTCCGGCGAGATCAGCCTCGCCGGCGAGCGCATCGAGAGCCGTGCGACGCCCGACATCGCGCGGCTCGGCGTCGGTTACGTGCCGGAGAGCATGGCGGTGTTCTCCGACCTCACGGTGAAGGAAAACCTGGTGCTGGCGGCGCGCGATGGTCCGCTCGACGACGTCCAGCTCGACTGGATTTTTGGCTTCTTCCCCGCGCTGCGCCGGTTCTGGCTGTCGCGCGCGGGAAGTCTCTCGGGCGGACAGAAGCAGATGTTGTCGATTGCCCGCGCCATCATCGAACCGCGCAAGCTCTTGCTGATCGACGAGCCGACCAAGGGGCTGGCGCCGGCAATCGTGATGGCGCTGATCGAGTGCCTGAAGGAGATCAAGCGCAAGGGCGCCACCATCCTGATGGTCGAGCAGAACTTCTTTGCCGCCCGCGAGCTCGGCGACAACGTACTGGTGATGGACAACGGCACCATCGTTCATCGCGGCGAGATGGCGGCCCTGGCCTCCGACGTGCCGCTGCAGGAGCGGCTGCTCGGCCTGAGCCTGGAGACGCATCAATGACCGAGCTCGCCGCAACCGATCCGCTGCCGAAGCCGAAGCGCGACATCGCGCCGATCCTGCTGCCGATCGCGGTCGCGCTCGTGATGATCCCGCTGATCGGCTCCCCCAGCACCTGGCTGACGCTGACGGCCGCGAGCCTCGCGATGGGCATGATGATCTTCATCATGGCCTCCGGACTCACGCTCGTGTTCGGCCTGATGGACGTGCTCAATTTCGGCCATGGCGCCTTCATCGCGGTCGGGGCCTATGTCGCGACCCTGGTACTGGCGCCGTTCGCGGCCTCGCTCCAGGTGGATTCGCTGTGGATCAATCTCGCGGTGCTGGCGCCGGCGGCATTGCTGTCGATGGCAGTCTCCGGCGCGCTCGGCCTGATCGTCGAGCGGGTGCTGATCCTGCCCGTCTACGGCCAGCATCTGAAGCAGATCCTGATGACGACGGGTGGCCTGATCGTCGCCGAGCAGACGCTCTATGCGGTGTGGGGGCCGCAGATCATCCCGACGCCGCTGCCGACGTCGCTGCGCGGCTCCTTCATTCTCGGCGACGTCGCGATCGCGAAATACCGCGTGCTGGCGACGCTGATCGGCCTTGCCGTCTTCATCGCGATCCAGCTCGTGCTCAACCGGACCAAGCTCGGGCTTCTGATCCGCGCCGGCGTCGAGGATCGCGAGATGGTCGAGGCGCTCGGCTATCGCATCCGCCGTCTGTTCCTCGGCGTGTTCATGACGGGATCGGCGCTCGCCGGCCTCGGCGGCGTGATGTGGGCGCTGTATCGCGAGCAGGTCCACGCCTCCATGAGCGACGACCTCACCGTCTTGATCTTCATCGTCGTCATCATCGGCGGCCTCGGCTCGATCGGCGGCTGCTTCATCGGCGCGATCCTGGTGGCGATGATTGCCAATTACGGCGGCTTCCTGGTGCCGAAGCTCGCCCTCGTCTCCAACATCCTGCTGATGGTCGCCATTCTGATGTGGCGGCCGCGCGGCCTCTATGCGGTGACCAGCCGATGATGATCCTGTCAGGCGATCCGCCGCGCAGCCGCGTGCTCACGCTCGTTCTCGTCGTCATCATCATGGCGCTGGTGGCGACGCCGTTCCTGTTCCCCGGCGCGAAGGCGCTGAACGTCGCGGCCAAGATCTGCGTCTTCGCCGCGCTGGTCGCCTCCTACGACCTCCTGCTCGGCTATACCGGCTCGGTGTCGTTCGCGCACACCATGTTCTACGGGATCGGCAGCTACGCGATCGCGATCGCGCTGTACGGGATGGGCCCGAATTGGGGCGCGGTCGCAACGGGCATCGTGGTCGGCCTGCCGCTTGCCGCGCTGCTTGCGCTTGCGATCGGGCTGTTCTCGCTGCGGGTCGCCGCGATCTTCTTTGCCATGATCACGCTCGCGGTCGCATCCGCCTTCCAGGTGCTGGCCTCGCAGCTGTCCTGGCTGACCGGCGGCGAGGACGGGCGCAGCTTTCAGCTGCCCGAGCTGCTCAGACCCGGCACGGTGCTGATGTCGAAGAACTTCATGGGATTCGAGGTCAACGGCCGCATCCTGACCTACTATCTGGTGTTCGCAGTCTCGGCCCTGATGATCCTCGCTTTACTGCGGGTGGTGAACTCGCCGTTCGGGCGCGTGCTGCAGGCGATCCGCGAAAACCGCTTCCGCGCCGAGGCGCTCGGCTTCCGCACCGTCTTCCACCTGAGCTACGCCAACTGCATCGCCGCACTGGTCGCCGCCGGCGCCGGCATTCTCAATGCGCTGTGGCTGCGTTATGCGGGCCCCGATACTTCGCTCAGCTTCTCGATCATGCTGGACATTCTCCTGATGGTCGTGATCGGCGGCATGGGCACGATCTACGGCGCGATCATCGGCGCCACCATCTTCATCCTCGCCCAGAACTATCTGCAGTCGCTGATGGGCGTCGCCTCCAAGGCGGCGTCGGAAGCCGGCCTGCCGCTGCTGCCCGGGCTGCTGCATCCCGACCGCTGGCTGCTGTGGCTCGGGCTGCTCTTCATCGCCAGCGTCTACTTTTTTCCGACCGGCGTGGTCGGACGGCTGCGCAATCTCGGCGGCGACAAGAGCGCGGACGGATCGCATTAACGCGCGATTCATGATGCAGCGCGGCGGCTCGCTGGACACGACCGTGATCTCGCAACGAGATTAACGCTCAGGTAACTGGCTTTCCTAAGCTTTACGCCATTTGTGTGATGTATTCCTGTCCCTCCAGGGAGGGGGAATGCGCCAGGT
This sequence comes from Bradyrhizobium sp. MV1.5, assembly GCF_055807615.1. Taxonomy (NCBI): domain Bacteria; kingdom Pseudomonadati; phylum Pseudomonadota; class Alphaproteobacteria; order Hyphomicrobiales; family Nitrobacteraceae; genus Bradyrhizobium; species Bradyrhizobium sp. MV1.5. The sequence continues at coordinate 16,648 of NZ_JBVVPL010000054.1, forward strand.
CTTTGCAAGGATTGCAGCCGGAATGTTCCTAGCCGCGAAGCACGGCTGGGAGGCAGCCATTCGGCGCGGACCGGTGCTGTGGCTCACTTTGTGCGGCGTGTTGCTGGTCGCGGGGATCTTCGCCGTGACCGCCATGGCCGTCGGCGAATTTCGCGAACGTACCCTGGCCAACCGCGAGCGCGAGCTGGAAAATACGGTGCAGCTGATCGCACGGCACTTCGATCAGCAATTTGAAGATTCCGACATCGTCGCCGCCGATGTGATCGGGCAGATGAACCTGCCGGAGATCAGTTCGGCCGCGATGTTCCGCGAGCGCATGTCCGGACCCGCGACGAACCAGATGCTGCGGAGCAAGATCGGCCCGGTGTCTTACCTCGGCGACATCGCGATCTACGATGCCGACGGCGAACTCATCAACTGGTCGCGGGCCCAGCCGCTGCCCAAGATCAACATCTCCTCGCGCGCCTACTTTCAGACCTTCAAAGCGAATCCGATGGCCGAACCGGTGATTCTGGAATCGGTCCGCAGCTTCATCATCGGCAAATGGACCACGGTCGTCGCGCGTCGGCTGAACGGCGCGGACGGCAGCTTCTTCGGCACGATGGTCCGCCGGATCGATCCGGACAGCTACCAGAACTATTTCGCATCCGTTGCGCTTGCGGAGGGCACGGCGATCTCGCTGTTCGACCGCAATGGCAAGATGCTGTCGCGCTACCCGCATGTCGAAGAGCTGATCGGCAGGGACTTCAAGGACGCGCCGCTGATGCGCAAGATGCTGGCCGAAGGCGGCCGGCACACCCTGCGCGTCAGGGGCCCGATCGACGGCGACGAGCGCCTCGGCTCCGGGGCCTCGCTTTCGCATTTCCCGCTGATCATCGTCGCGACCAACACCACGAGCGCGGCGCTGGCCGACTGGCGGCAGCAGACCGGTTTCATGGTCACCACCGCCGCGCTTTCGGCAACCGTGATTGCGCTGATCCTGTTCCTGATCGTTCGCCAGATCAACCGGCAGAACCGCGAGGCGCAGCAACGGCTGGAAGCGGAGCGGGGCCGGCTCGACACCGCCTTGAACAACATGTCGCAAGGGTTGATCCTGTACGATGCCGCCGGATACATCGTCACCTGCAACCGCCGCTACGCCGACATGTTCGGCCTCTCGCACGACGTCATCAAGCCCGGCTGCCACATCCATGAGGCGATGCTCCATCGCAAGGAGCGTGGCGCGTTCGGCGGCGACGTCGATGCGTTTTGCGTCGACGTCATGAAGGTCGTCGCCGAAGGCACCGTCTCCACCAGGCTGCACGAGCTGCCTAACGGCCGCACCTTTCAGGTCATCAACACCCCGCTCGCGCAGGGCGGATGGGTCGCCACGATCGAGGAGATCACCGAACGCCGCAAGCTGGAGCAGGAACGCGACCGCAACTACATGTTCTTGCGCGAGATCATCGACCATATCCCGTCGCAGATCACGGTGAAGGATGCTCAAACGCGGCAATATCTGCTGGTCAACCGGACCGCCGAAGAACAATTCGGCCAATCGAGTGAAAACATCGTTGGCAAAACCCCCTTCGACATCTACCCGGATGCCTCCGCCAGGATCGTCACCGAAGATGACAGCAAGGCGCTGAAGTCGGGCGGGGGATTGTTCAAGGACGAGCATGCCTGGCAGAGCCAGGCCAAGGGAATGCGCTACATCACCTCGACCCGGATCGGAATCCGCGACGAATCCGGCGAGCCGCGTTACATCATCAACGTCGTCGAGGATGTCACCGAACGGCGGCGCGCCGACGAGAAGATCGCGCATATGGCGCATTACGATGCGCTCACCGACCTGCCCAACCGGGCGCTGTTCCGCGAGCAGATCGAGCGTGAACTGGAGAAGGTCCGCGGCGGCAGTCAGTTCGCGCTGCTCTATATCGACGTCGACGAGTTCAAGGGCATCAACGATTCGCTCGGCCATCACGTCGGCGACGAGCTGTTGAAGGGAATCGCGGCGCGCATCCGCGGCTGCCTCGGACAGGGCGACCTGATCGCGCGGCTCGGCGGCGACGAATTCGCGGTGATCCAGACCGGGATCAAATCATCCGCCGACGTGGTGTCATTCGTGACGCGGATCTTCGAGGCGATCCGCCGGCCCTATCACTGCTTCGGCCATCAGCTCTCGACCGACGCCAGCATCGGCATCGCGATGGCGCCGCAGGACGGCACCGATCTCGACCAGCTCGTCAAGAATGCCGATCTCGCGATGTACGGCGCCAAGGCCGGAGGACGCCGCACCCACCGCTTCTTCGAGCCGGAGATGGATGCGAGCGCCAAGGCGCGCCTGAGCCTGGAGCAGGATCTGCGCCAGGCCCTGGTGAACGGCGGCTTTGAGATCCACTATCAGCCGCTGGTGGACCTGCGCACCAACGCGGTCACGGGCTGCGAGGCGCTGCTGCGCTGGCGGCATCCCCAGCGCGGCATGGTGTCGCCGGCAGAGTTCATCCCGATTGCCGAGGACACCGGCCTGATCAACGAGCTCGGCGACTGGGTGCTGCGCATGGCCTGCAGCGAGGCCGCAACCTGGCCGGCGCATGTGCGTGTCGCGGTCAACGTCTCGCCGGTACAGCTCAAATGCGACACGCTGGCACTGCGGATCGCCGGCGCGCTCGCCGCTTCCGGACTTGCTCCGTCCCGGCTCGAGCTCGAGATCACCGAGGCCGTGCTGATCCGCGACGACGAGGCAGCGCTCTCGATCCTGCACCAGCTCCGCGCCATCGGCGTGCGCATCGCGCTCGACGATTTCGGCACCGGCTACTCCTCGCTCAGCTATCTGAAGCGCTTCCCGTTCGACAAGATCAAGATCGACCGCTGCTTCGTCGCCGATATTGCCGAGGCTAGCGGCGCGCCCGTGATCGTGCAGGCGGTGGTGAACATCGCCGCCGCCAGCAACATGACCACGGTCGCGGAGGGCGTCGAGACCGAGGCGCAGCGCGAGATGCTGCGCGCGCTCGGCTGCACGGAGATGCAGGGTTATCTCTTCAGCAAACCGAAGCCGGCCAGCGAAGTGCGAAAGCTGTTCGGCCCGAGCCACGCCTTGCCGGTGGCGGCGGTGGCCTGACATGGCGAAGCCGGGGAAAACGTCAGCCAAGACGGTCGACGTTGCGGATTCCTATGCCGTCCGCCTGATGCAGCATCTGGTGGTGCCGACCTTCGTAATCGATCCGAAGCGCCGCGTCGTGATCTGGAACAGAGCCTGCGAGCGGCTGACCGGCGTCGCCGCCTCCGAGGTGATCGGCACAAATAGGCATTGGCAGGCCTTCTACGAGACCAGGCGCCCTTGCCTCGCCGACCTCGTCGCGCTCGACCGCCCGGAACAGCTGCCGGAGTTCTATTCGGAATATGCCGCGCGCGGCCATAACGGGCTCGGCTTCAGCGCCGAGAACTGGTGCGTGATGCCGAAGCTCGGCAGCCAGCTCTATCTCGCCATCGACGCCGGCCCCATCCACGACGAGGCCGGCCATCTGATCGCGGTGGTGGAGACTTTGCGCGACCTTACCGACCAGAAGCGCGCCGAGATGGCCCTGAAGGAGCTCGCCACCAAGGACGGGCTGACCGGCCTGTCGAACCGCCGTGCGTTCGACCAGATGCTGATGAGCGAATGGGCCCGCGCCCGGCGGACGCAGAAGCCGATGGCGCTGCTGTTCGTCGATGTCGATCATTTCAAGCTGTTCAACGACCGCCACGGCCATCAGAGCGGCGACGAATGCCTGCGCGCGGTCGCGTCCGTCGTCAGCCGGCATGCCGTGCGCCCGCTCGATCTCGCCAGCCGCTATGGCGGCGAGGAATTCGCGCTGATCCTGCCGGACATGGATTGCGATGCCGCCTGCGGCATCGCCGAGGAAATCCGCTGCGCCGTGATGGCCTTGCGGGTCACCCACGGCGCCATCGGGGCGGGCGACCACGTCACCCTGAGTGTCGGCGTCGCCAGCCACATTCCGGACGAAACCGACGACAGCCCCGACCGGCTGCTGGGCGCGGCGGACGAGGCGCTCTATGCGGCCAAACGGCTCGGCCGCAACCGCGTCATGTGCTCTGAACGGCTGCTCGCCGAGTTCGCCAAGCTCGGGCGGGACGGCGTGCCGGTTCCTGGCCGCGCGCCCCGTAAATCAGCCTAGCCCAAATCGGCCTGACAGAAGACGGCGGAAGCGGTTGCCCGCCCCCCGCCAATCGGCTAAATGAACCTCCACTAGCACCCGTAGCTCAGCTGGATAGAGCGTTGCCCTCCGAAGGCAAAGGTCACACGTTCGAATCGTGTCGGGTGCGCCAGTCTCTTCCAGTCTGTGCTGGAGCTCCCACCCGAGTCGCCTTGTTACCGCCGCGCTGGAAGGAATCCCCTGCTCAGCGCGAGCCTGCGCTCACGTCAGCATCGAGATGATCGCCTGGACCTGGTCGGAAGCCGACGTGACCAGTCCGTCGTACGACGTCTGACCGTGTGCGGCCGCCTTCAGGATGCATTCGGCTACGGCCGCTTTCAGGCCGAACACCGACTGATCGGGCGGCACGCTCGCCATCACGGCCTCGAGCGCCTGACGCATCGTTCGAATGAGTTCGGAGCTGTATTGCATGGGCTGTCCTCCGCGACCTCATATTAGAGCGCATGCCCATGCGTGCCACTCACAAGCCTGAGATTGCTCTGCGAATCACACCTCACCTCGCGCTTCGTGCCGCTCAATTGTATCATCTTGCCATGAGCGAATCCGACACGGCGACCGGCGAAGCCTCGCCCGTCCGCAAGATCATCCATATCGACATGGATGCCTTCTACGCGTCCGTGGAACAGCGCGATCATCCGGAGCTGCGCGGAAAGCCGGTCGCCGTCGGAGGCTCCGCGGAACGTGGCGTCGTCGCGGCCGCCAGCTATGAAGCCCGCGAGTTCGGCGTTCGCTCCGCCATGCCATCCGTGACGGCGAAGCGACAATGTCCCGATCTGATCTTCGTCAAACCGCGCTTCGAGGTCTACAAGGCGATCTCCAGGCAGATCCGCGACATCTTCGCGGAGCACACCCCCATCATCGAGCCGCTGTCGCTCGACGAGGCCTATCTCGACGTGACCCAAAACCTCCAAGGCATCCCGCTGGCGCGCGACATTGCACTCAAGATCCGCGAGAGGATCAAGGCCGAGACGGGTCTCAACGCTTCGGCCGGCGTCTCCTACAACAAGTTTCTGGCCAAGCTCGCCTCCGATCATCGCAAGCCCAACGGTCAGTTCGTGATCTCACCGGAGATGGGACCCGCCTTCGTCGAGACGCTGCCCGTCGGAAAATTCCATGGGATAGGCCCGGCCACGGGCGCGAAGATGAACGCGCTCGGCATGTTCACCGGTCTCGATATTCGCCGTCAGACGCTGGAGTTCATGAATGCCAATTTTGGCAAGTCGGGCGCCTATTATTACTGGATCTCGCGCGGTGTCGACGACCGGCCGGTCCGGGCCAACCGGGTCCGCAAGTCCATCGGCGCGGAGACCACGTTCTCGAACGATCTCACCCAATTCGACACGCTGGTCGCCGAGCTCAAGCCGCTCATCGACAAGGTGTGGCGCCATTGCGAGGCGACGGGCAGCCGTGGCCGCACCGTCACCTTGAAGATCAAGTTTGCCGACTTCGAGATCATCACGCGCAGCAGGTCCGCTGTTTCGCCGGTTGCAGGCCGGGCCGATCTTGAGCGGCTGGCTTGCGGCCTGCTCGAAGTCGAGATGCCGCTGCCCAAGAGCGTCAGGCTGCTGGGGGTCTCGCTGTCTTCCCTCCAGGCCGGGGACGATGCGGAGCCGCCGCAGCTGACTCTCGGCATCTGAACCAAACTGACGGGCTTTCGGCGGACGCAGACAGCCACGTCAGCGCGCTCGCAACGCGAATCTACTGGGGCGGGCGTTCAGACTCGCCACCGAAGGTCGGTCCGCCGGCGCCGATCAATGCCTCACGTGCTCGAACACCACGATCACGCCCGTCGGCTGGGGCTCGTGCGCCATCAGGCGGGTCAGCTCGGAATCGCCCCAATCGGCGAGGCTGACGACTTCGCCGCTCTGGCGCTCGGTGCTGGGCGGCGCCGTGGGCTCGACGACCTTCAGCCCCGTCTCATCGACGAAGAAAGTGTGCTCGCCGAACATGCTGTTGAGCTGCGGCATCGCGGGATGCTCGTCGGGCAGCACTTGAGCGCCGAGCTGGTTGACGGTCTGCTTCACCTGTTCGGATGTGAGCTTCATGAGCTGCTCCGTTTCTGTCACGTCGGTTTCATTGAGCTGAGCCAGAGCGGGCGTTCCCTGCGCCGATGTTCGCGTGGCCCAATCTCCCGAACAGGTGCTACGCACAAATGTTCCGGAGAAATGCATTTCGTGATCGCGCGTCGCGTCTGCCGCGCTTGCGGCACGAGATCGCCACAGGACGCACATGATTCGACATTCCAAGAGCCGAATTCGCTACTCGCTTCTGTTCTCGCCAACAGAGAGCGCGCAGATGCGTGACAGATATGTGTAGGACAGCCCGGTCTCCTCGGCCCAGGCGTTGAACTGCGCCTGCACTCTTGCCAGATCGCCCTTCGACTTGACCTCTTCGGCAATGTCGAGACCGGCATCGCGCAGGCAGGCCACGACGTCCCTGGACGTCACAAAGCCGTCCCAGCCGACGAACCGCAGCAGCATCTGGCCGGTATTGCCACCCAACCGGCTGCCGCGCTTGCTCAGGAAATCGAGCAGGCCGATCTGGTCGGACGGCGGCCATTTCGCCAGAAACTTGCCGAAACTGCCGTGCTCCTTTGCGATCTCCTGGACGAAGGCCGCGTTGTCGCGCACTGACATGATCTTGGCACCGTTGCGCACGATGCGGGCGTCGCGCAGCAGGCCCTCCCAATAATCCTCCGGCTGGAAGGTGAGCTTGGCCGGCTGGAAACGCAGGAAAGCGTCTTCAAAGCCGTCCCATTTCGTCTCGATCACGCTCCAGGCAAAGCCCGCGCAAAACACACGCTTGGTCATCTCTGCGAGGATGCGGTCGTCGCCGCGTTTGGCGAGGCCCTTCAGGTCGGGCTTTTCGGGCATCAGCTTTTCGAGCGCCTTGGGCCCGCCCTTGCGTTTTTCGGCGCGAGCACGAATGGTCTTGAAGGAGGTCATTGGGGACGAGCTGTTGGGGACACGAGCTGTTGAGGATACGCCACGACATCAGAATTCGATGATCCGGTCCAGCCCGGCGACGCTTCGATGCTTGCACCCGCGGATGCGCCGCAGCATACTGCCCGCGTTGAATTGGCGAGAGATGCGGCTGGTCTGCTCTTGCGTTCAGATATTTTGCAATCCCGAGCATTTTTGACGTCTCACCCCTGGATTTCCAATGCGCTGCCTGGTCGTGGCCGACCTGCACTATTCGCTGCCTCAGCTCGACTGGCTCGTCAGCGCCGCTCCGCGATTCGACCTCGTGATCTTCGCCGGCGATGCGCTCGACATCGGCTCGATGGTGGATTTTCGCGCGCAGATCGTGGTGGTGAAGAAGTACCTCGCCCTGCTCGCCAGCAAGACCCGCGTGATCCTCTGCTCCGGCAATCACGACCTCGACGAGCGCAATGCGGAAGGCGAAAAGATCTCGCGCTGGATCTCGGAGGTGCGCGAGTTGGGCATTGCCTGCGACGGTGACGGCCTCACCATCGGTGACACGCTGTTCACGGTGTGCCCATGGTGGGATGGGCCGCTGGTCAAGCAACGTCTCGTCGCGCAGCTCGGCGCCGCCGCGGCCGGCCGGCCGCAGCGCTGGATCTGGATCCATCATGCGCCGCCGGCGGATTCACCGACGAGCTGGGGCGGCAAGCGCTTCTTTGGCGACGTCGAGCTGGTGCAATGGATCATGCAGTACCAGCCCACGATGGTGATCTCGGGCCATGTGCATCAATCGCCGTTCATTAACGATGGCTCGTGGTTCGACCGGCTCGGCCAGAGCTGGGTCTTCAACACCGGCCTGCAGCCCGGCCGCCCGCCGACATATATCGTGCTGGACCTCGACGCGGACAGGGCGTTCTGGCTTGCGGCCGGCGAGGCGCAATGGATCGATCTTGGCGCGCCGCTGCAGCGGCCCGCCGCTCCGATCGAGGCGCCGCCCGACTGGCTCACATTCTTGGATCGGATTGCCGATCCGAACCTGGCGAGACCTCGAGCGGCGGCAGGTTGATCATGCTCTGGAGCACCTCGCCGACCATGGCCAGATGGGTGCCGTGGCCGGCATATTGCTGCTTGAGATCGGCGAGATAGGTGTTGGCCACATTGAGCCGCTGCGCCAGCATCTTGGCGATCAGAAGCGCCACGCCCGCCTCCTGCCTGAGGAACGAGGCGGCATCCTCGAATTCGTAGACGACGGAATCGGAGCAGGCCCGTACGGTCGCCGTGTGCGGCTGCCCCAGCAGCACCGACATTTCGCCCAGCACCGCGCCGGGCTCGGCCACCGTGGCGACCACCATCTCACCCTTGAGCACTTCGAGCTTGCCCTGCATCAGCACATAGAGATGACCGGTGGTGCCGCCCTCGGCGACGATAGTCGTGCCGGCCGCAACCTGCCGCTCGGTCCCACCGGTGCAATAGTCCAGAACTGCGCGCATCCGACCAAAGCTCCCGTCTCAGGGAGATACTAGGGCACGATCGGCGTCGCGCGCTTGCTCAAATTTGTGGCAAGCCGCGCACCCGCGACAGACGCTTCGCGAGATGGACCGACTGCCAGTCTCCGAGACCAGTGTCCTCGAACCCTGCCTTCTTCGCAAGGCCGCGCATCTCGGCGTTCACGCGCGCGGTCTCGGCGGCAATCATCTCATGACCGAGATCGCTCGCGTGCCTCTCCATTGCCGTCATCATCCGGAGGCCGACGCCCTGGCGCTGAAAGACATCGGCAACGGACATGGCGAAATCGCCATGCCGTGCAGCCGCATCATAGGCGTATCTGGTTTCGCCGATGATGGTGCCTTGCCCTTCCTGCCTGATCTCGGCGAGCAGGGTGAAATGATCGGGATGGCTGGTCCTGGCGACGCATTCGGCCGCGACCACGGCAAAGTCCGCCCGCGCGCCCACGAAGCGCTTGCTGCGCGATGTCGTGGAGAGGCTCGTGAAATAGATCGTGAGGCTCTCGACATCCGACGCGCCGGCCGGCCTGATACGAAGCGTGGCGTTGGCTTCGGCTGACTCGACAATGGCATCCAGCAATGACTGTGACATGCGCGAGGCTTTCGGCAGGTTGCATCGAATGCACACCTAGCCGAGACCGCGCGCTTACCGCTTGGACGGTACTGCCAATCTTGCGGCCGAAAACGAACAGTTCGTTGCTCAGTGCCGGACCTCACACGCGCGAGAGTGAAGGCACCTCCTCCGGCACGATCGCCTGCAGGCCGCCGAAGCGACGCTCGCGGCCGTGGAAGGAGACCAGGGCCGCGGCGAGATCACCCGCGTCGAATTCGGGCCACATCCGCTCGGTGAAGTGCAGCTCGGCATAGGCACCTTCCCAGAGCAGGAAGTCCGACAGCCGCTTCTCACCCGAAGTGCGGATGATGAGGTCGACGTCGCGCAAACCGGCCTCGCCGGTGACGAGCTGCGAGAACGCCTCGCGGGTGAGGCTCGTCAGCGCCGCCGCCTTCGCCGCCGCGTTGAGGATGGCATCGCGGGCGGAATAGTCGACGGCGATGCGCAGATGAAGCGTGCCGCCGTGCGCGGTGGCATCTTCCGCACGCGCGATCGCGTTAGCAATCCCATCGGGCAGGCGGTCGCGGCGGCCGATCACGGTGAGGCGCACGCCGTTCTTGACCAGGCTCTGCACCTCGTTGGCGAGGTAGAAGCGCAGAAGCGTCATCAGCGCGGCGACCTCGGTCTTCGGTCTTCGCCAATTGTCGGTGGAGAAGGCGTAGAGCGTCAGCGTGCCGATACCCTGCTTGGGCGCGGCTTCGACGATGCGGCGGATCGCCTCGACGCCGGCCTCATGGCCGCGCACGCGTGACAGGCCGCGCCGCGTCGCCCATCTGCCGTTGCCATCCATGATGATGCCGACGTGAAGCTTCTCGTTGCGGGACGCAAGGTCACTTTGCATTGCAAAGTCTCCGGTCAAAAAGGGGGGAAGGATCAGGTCGAGACGATCCCGAGACGGCCGAGCGGCGCCGCCTCGCGGCCGGCGGCCTTGGCGGCGTCGCGCACCAGCCGTTCGAGCACGGCGAGATAGTCGAGGAAGCGGCGGCGGCCGGCCTTGGTCAGGCGGCAGGTCGTGTGCGGGCGATTGCCCTCATAGCCCTTGGTCACCTCGACGAGGCCGGCTTCCTGGAGCACGGCGAGATGCCGGCTGAGATTGCCGTCGGTGAGGCCGCAGAGCTGCTTGAGATCGGCGAACGCCAGCCCCTTCGGATGCGCCATCAGCGAGGTCAGAAGTCCGAGCCTCGCCTTCTCGTGGATCACGCGGTCCAGTCCTTCATAAGAGAAGGGTGCGCTGTCAATCTTCGACATCATGGTCTCCGGATGCGAAATGCAGAATGCCCGCCATCACCGACTGCCCGATTACGAAGGGCAGGCCCATGGTCCATGGCGACAGCGTGTGGGTTTGGCTCGCGAGCACGACTACCGCGAAGCCGGAGATGAAATACCAGGCGCCGGCGAGCGCCACGGTGCGCGGCAGCGAGCGGACGGAGGCGAAAATGCCGAGCGACACCAGGATCTGCCACAGGCCCGGCAGCAGCCACAACGTTTCGCCCGCGAACTTCCACATCACCACCGCAAGCAGCACACCGGCAACGCCTGCGGGCAGGAACTGCTCGACGGCCTGGTGGATCATGGCATCGGCGAGACCCGAATGATGGCGGCGCGAACGTGCGCGCATCTCGACACCGATCATCAGGCCGGAGAGCGCGGCGGCAATGAACCAGCCGAAGAAGAAACCGAGCGGCTCGCCGGTGGGATCGCCGAGCAGCCAGAATTCGAGGATTGCGGTGAGGAGCGCGACCGCGCCGGTCGCGGCCATCGTCGCCGGGCCGTAGCCGCGGAATGCCGTGCCAGCCGCAATCTGGCTGCGGATTGCCACGATGTCGGCCAGTGCCTTGTCGAGATCGCGCATTGGCAACGCCAAAACCTCGTTCCGCCCATGTTTGCCGGGACTATCGGTCCCCGTTACTTTGTACCGCAAAGTATATCGGATGGCAAAGTAAAGACAAGCCCCCAGCGCCGCCCGAGAAGTCCGGTCCTCGGCAGACAACTGCCGGTTGCACGACACCTGCTCCCGCAGATAAGATGCACGCGAACGCGCTCTAGGGGGAAAGTATGTGGCTTAGGTCATTCGTCGTTGCGTCTTTATTGCAGGTGAGCGTTGGCAGCGTTGCGCACGCGGCCGGACCATTCGGCAGCGTCAAAATCGGCAACTGGGTCGGCGGCGCGTTCAGCAATGACGAAACGGGAGCCTTCTCGCATTGTGCCGCGACGGCGCCTTATGCCAACGGCGTCATTCTCGTCGTCGGCCAGAATGCTGGGGGCTCGTGGATATTGAGCTTTGCGAGTCCCAGCTACCGCTTCAAGCAGGGCGAGAACGCCGCGATCGACGTCATCTTTGACGGACAGGAGCAGGCCAGACTGTTCGCCACGGCCAACCAGACGAACATGCTCAGCTCCGTCATGCCTGCCAACGTGGTACGAACGTTTCAGAAGGCAAGCCTGATGGTCGCGACGAGCGGCCGCACCGTGCTGAATTTCGACCTGACCTCGGCCGGGCCCGTGATTGCGGCATTGGCCAATTGCGTCACCAAGGTGAAAGCCGACGGGCTGGACAAGGCCGGCGATTTTACCAAGATCGCCGCCAAGCCGCAGGCCGCGCCGGACAAGCAGACGCCATCGGCCGGCAGCAAACCTGCCAGAACCAAGAGCGGCACCGGGTTCGTCGTGAGTGCCAGCGGACACGTCGTCACCAATAACCATGTGATCAGTGGCTGCGTCGGCGACATCAAGGGCAATCTCACGGGCGAAGCCGGGATGGTTTTGCGGGTGGTGTCGAGCGACGCCAACAACGATCTCGCGTTGCTGCAGGCGCCCTCGACGACCACGTTCAAGGAGTTCGCCCGGATCCGCGACCGCTCGATCCGCTCCGGCGATTCCGTCGTCGCGATCGGCTTTCCCTTCCATGGGCTGCTGACTTCGGACTTCACCGTGACGACCGGCATCGTCAGCTCGCTCAGCGGCATGCGCAACGATTCGCGTTTCCTGCAAATCAGTGCGCCGGTGCAGCCCGGCAATAGCGGCGGCCCGCTGTTCGACACCACCGGGCAGATCGTTGGCGTCGTTACGGGAAAACTGGACGGATTACGGATGGCCGCTGCGACCGGCAACATCCCCGAGAACATCAACTTCGCGATCAAGACCGGCGCGCTGCGCGATTTCCTCGACAACTCCGTGGTGCCCTACCAGACTGCCGAACCGAAGAGCGAGATCAAGACCACCGACATCGCCGGCAACGCGCGACCGTATACGATGCTGATCTCGTGCAACGGCACGGAGCAGGCTGAGGCGAAGCGGTAGCGGCAAGGCAGGCGGCGTCTGCGCGGCCGCCGCGAAACGCACCACGCCGTTTTACTCCAGATCGACGGGCGTTGGCGTGCAAGAAGCCTTGATACGCAAGAAAAAGCCCTGCCGAACGGGCAGGGCTCCAATCGCGCACATCACAAGATCGCTACTCGACCTTGAGGCCCGCGAACTCGACGACCTTCTTCCATTTCTCGGTTTCGGCCTTGATCTCCTCGCCGAACGCCTCGGGCGTCTGCGCCCGCGGCTCGCCGCCGAGCTCGACCAGCCGCTTGGCCATGTCCGGCTCCTTTATCAGCGTGTTGATCTCGCTGTTGAGCTTGGCGATGATCTCCTTGGGCGTGTTCTTCGGCGCACCCATGCCGAACAGCGCGCTCGCCTCGTAGCCCTTCACGGTCTCGCCGATCGCCGGCACGTCGGGTAGCTGCGGCGAGCGCTCCGCCGTGGTGACGCCGATGGCGCGGAGCGAGCCGGACCGGATGTGCTGGATGATCGAGGGCATGTTGTCGAAGATCACCTGCACCTGGCCGCCGAGCATGTCGGTGATCGCGGGCGCGGCGCCGCGATAGGGCACGTGCTGCATCTTGCAGCCGGTCAGCGCCATGAACATCTCGCCGGACAGATGCACCGAGGTGCCGTTGCCGGAGGATGCCATGTTGACCTTGCCGGGATTGGCCTTCACGTATTCGATGAATTCGGCGACGGTCTTGGCCGGCACGTCCTTGTTGACGGTCATCACGTTCGGCACGCGCTGGAACGAGGCGACCGGCGCGATGTCGCGCACGAAGTTGAACTTCAGGTTGGAGTAGAGCGAGGCATTGATGTAGTTGGCCGGATTGATCAGTTGCAGCGTATAGCCGTCGGGCTCGGCGTTGACGACCGATTCGGTGGCGATATTATTGCCGGCACCCGGCTTGTTCTCGATCACGAATTGCTGGCCGAACTTCTCCGACAGCCGCTGGCCGATCAGCCGCGCCAGGATGTCGGTGGCCCCGCCCGGCGGATAGCCGACCACCCATTTCACCGGATGGGTCGGATAGTCGGCGGCAAGCGCCTTCGACAGCGGGCTGGCTGCAAGCGGACTGGCGGCGAGCAGGCTCAGCGCGGTACGGCGAGTGATCATCTCAAGGGTTCTCCCAAGTGTTGTTCTTGAAGCCAGATAGCTTGAAAATGGCGTCGGCGCGCTTGTACCAAAGCTTGCCACAGGCGGAAAGTGCACGGGGCGCATCGCGACGAAAGGATAAGGCATGGCGGTCAAGGTCGAAGCTCTCGATCATCTCGTGATCAACGTCGCGGACGTTGCAGTGACCGCCGAGTGGTACGGCAAGATTCTCGGCATGGAAGTCAAGGTGTTCGACCCCGGCGGCGGCAAAGCGCCGCGGACTTCTCTTCAATTCGGTAACCAGAAGATCAACGTCCGGCCCCGCGATGCCGACAAGGTGGAGTGGTTCACCGCGGACCACCAGACCGCCGGCAGCGAGGATCTGTGCTTCCTCACCTCCGCCAGTCCCGACGAGGTGGTGGCGCATCTGAAGGCACACGGCGTCGCGATCGAACAGGGCCCGGCTCCCAAGCAAGGCGCCCGCGGCACCCTGCGCTCGGTCTATTGCAGGGATCCGGATGGCAGCCTGATCGAGATTTCGTCGTATGAGGACGGCGGCCGGTAAGGCCAAGCCGCCTGCCCCACGCACCGTCATTGCGAGGAGCCCTTGCGACGAAGCCATCCAGGCTGCCTCCGGGGAGAGATTCTGGATTGCTTCGCTCCGCTCAATGACGGTGGAGAGAGCAGGAAGACGCAATCATCAAAACGCAGCCGCCGGCAAGATGCAGGCTGCACGGGAGGACACATGCCGAATTCGCAAGCCGCCGCCGGAATCGTGGGCCCGTTCGACGGGCTCGACGTGCCCTGGCTGCTGAAGATGCGGGCCGAGGTGCGCAGCTCACATCCGTTCCTGATCTGGGCGCCGTTCGATGCGCCCGCGCGGCGCTGGAGCTATGGCGAGTTTCACGAGCGGGTCGGCGCGCTCGCGGCGGGACTGGCGAAGCGCGGCGTGAAGCCGGGCGAGTATGTGCTCATTCACCTCGACAATTGCATCGAGGCGCTGCTGGCCTGGTTCGCCTGTGTCGAACTCGGCGCCATCGCGGTGACCACCAACACGCGCTCGGCGCCGGCCGAGCTCGACTATTTTGCCGATCATTGCGGCGCAGTCGCCGCGATCACCCAGCCGGCCTATGCCGAGATCGTCGCGCAGAATTGCCGCAATATCCGCTGGATGGCGGTGACCTCGCATGATTCGGGCGCGGCGCCCGCGAACTCGGTCTCACGCGGCGACAGTTTCGAATCGCTGTTCGCCGACAGTGCCGGCCGTCCCAGGCGCGCGACCGATCCGCTCGCGCCGTGCAGCGTGCAATACACCTCGGGCACGACATCCCGCCCCAAGGCGGTGCTGTGGACCCATGCCAACGCGCTGTGGGGCGCCAAGGTCAACGCCGCGCACGAGGACCTGCACGCAAGCGACGTGCATCAGACCTATCTGCCGCTGTTCCACACCAATGCGCTGGCCTATTCGATGCTGGCGACGCTTTGGGTCGGCGCCACCTGCGTGATCCAGCCGCGCTTTTCCGCCAGCCGATTCTGGGGCGCCGCGCGCGAGCACGGCTCGACCTGGACCTCGACCATACCGTTCTGCATGAAGGCGCTGCTCGAGCAGGACGTCCCGCGCGATCACAAATTCCGTCTGTGGGGCACGGCGATCAACGAGCCGCCGGCCTTCGCCGCCTTCGGCGTCAAGATCATCGGCTGGTGGGGCATGACCGAGACCATCACCCACGGCATCGTCGGCGAGATCGACCAGCCCAACATCCCGATGTCGATCGGCCGCGCCGCGAGCGAATACCAGATCCGCATCACCGACGACGACGGCCGGCCGACGGAGGTCGGCGACACCGGCAACCTCTCAATCAAGGGCATTGTCGGCCTGTCGCTGTTCGCCGAATATCTCCACAACGAGAAGGCGACACGCGAGAGCTTCGACGAGCACGGCTTCTTTCTCACCGGTGACCGCGTGGTGCGGCTGGAGAACGGCACTATCCGCTTCGGAGATCGCAGCAAGGACATGCTCAAGGTCGGCGGCGAGAACGTCGCCGCGTCCGAGATCGAGCAGGTGATCGCAGTCATCCCCGGCGTGCGCGAGGCCGCCGTGGTGGCGAAGACGCATCCGATGCTGGACGAGGTGCCGGTCGTCTTCATCATCCCGCAGGGTGGCGTCGCGGGTGCACGGCCCGATCTGCACGAGGCGGTGATGGCCGCCTGCCGCGCCGGTCTCGCCGACTTCAAGGTGCCGCGCGAGATCCGTTTCGTCGACGACATGCCGCGCTCGACGCTGGAGAAGGTGGCGAAGGCGGAGCTGAGGAAGATGGTGGGCTGAGTTTTTCTGTCGTTCCGGGGCGGTGCGAAGCACCGAACCCGGAACCTCGAGATTCCGGGTTCGCGCTTCGCGCGCCCCGGAATGACTCCTAAATCAGAACGATCCCAAGGCCACCGGGCGGAACGCCTGCAACAGCTGCTGGTCCAGCTTGCCGCCCATGCCTTCCATCATCGCAAACGCGCGCGCGTGGGTGAAGGGCATGCGATAGGCGCGCTTCTCCACGAGTGCCGCGTAGATGTCGACGATAGTCGTGACCCGCACGATGTCGCTGATCTGGTTCGACGAGAGATTGTTGGGATAGCCGGAGCCATCGAGGAATTCGTGGTGATGCAGCACGACGTCCAGCATCTCCGGCGGAAAGCCGCCTTGAGCTGCGAGCGCGTCATAGCCGCGGCGCGGATGCTGGCGGATTTCGGCCATCTCTTCGTCGGTGAGCTTGCCGGGCTTGTCGAGCAGCGCGGAGGGAACGAAGGCCTTGCCGACGTCGTGCAGCAGCGCGGCACGGGTCAGCCGGCGCTGGTCGTCCTCGCGCATGCCGAGATGCTGGGCGAAGGAGACCGCAAATCCGGTCACGAACAGGCAGTGCCGATAGCTGCCGACATGGTGGCAGCCCACCGTGGTGAGCCACTCGCGCAGCGAGGAGTGCTTGATCGCCTTCAGGATCTTGCTCTCGGCGGCGATGACGTCGTCGAAGGTGAGAGGCACCCCGAGCGGCAGCTTCTCGAACATCTTCTTCAGCACCGCGTGCGCGGCCTCGACGCCGCGGTTGAGCGTCTTGCCGCGATCGGTCGCATCATAGACGGCGGTGTCGGGGAAGGCCGCACGGATGCGCTGCAGGATGTCCTCGGGCTGAAGCGGCCGCGAGATGGTGTCGGTGGCGCCCAGCGCCCAGGCCTGCATGGTGCCGTGATGCAGGGCGTCCGCAAGCACGAACAGACGAGGCATCGCGCGATAGGCGTCGCCGCGTAGCTTGTTGCGCACCCGCTGCACGCTCTCGGGCGAGCGCAGATTGATGTCGACCACGAGGCCGGAGAGATCGCGCGAGGGCTGCTCGGGGAGGTCCTGCGTCGTCACTGTCGCGACGTCGCCCACCGCCTTGAGGATGCTGGCGAGTTCGGTGCTCTCGTCGCTCCGGTCGGAGGCGAGCAGAAGCCGGCGTTTGGCGGCGGGTTTGGCTGAGGCGTTCATGGCTTCCCCAAGAGCACGGGCGTGTTTCGGGCAGAAGCCTAAGCCGGATCAGGTTCTCCGGCCCTTAAGAGGCGTGCTCAATGGAACCCTGCGGAATCATCGACAATTTTACGGAACTCGGTTCCCCGGCGGTTCCAATCAAAAACGTCGAAAACAACCCCATGCACAGTAGAGATGTGCTTGCAAACACAGAGCTTTTTTAACGACGAATCCGCCGGAGGCTGCCCCCCGGCGGATCATGTCAGGTCACAATCGCAACCAGCCTTACGCCTTCATCGCGCCCTTCACGGCCTCCGCCGTGATCGGCAGGCCCCGGACGCGAGCACCCGAGGCGTTGAAGATGGCGTTGCCGATCGCCGGTGCGATCACCGTCACCGCGGGTTCGCCGACACCGGTGGCCTTCTCGCCATTGGCGATCACGGCGATCGCGACCTCGGGCACCTGGCTCATGCGCAAGGGCGTGTAGCTGTCGAAATTGGTCTGTTCGATGCCACCGTCCTTGAGCGTCGCCTTCTCGTACATCGCCAGCGATAGACCCCACAGCGCCGCACCCTCGACCTGGGCGCGGATGTTGTCGGGATGCACCTGCGTGCCGACGTCGGTGGCGACCGTGAGCTTCTTCACGGTCACCTCGCCCGATGGCGCGACGGCGACGTGGGCGACGCAGGCCGTCCAGCTTGCGGTCGCGCGTTCCTGCGACGACACGCAGGCGACCCCCATGCCTTCACCCTTCGGCAGCTTCCTGCTGCCGTAGCCGGCAAGGCCCATCGCGGCGAGCAGCGTGTTGCGCAGCCGCTGCGCGCCGCCGTCGTTCTTGCCGGCGCCGTCGAGAAGCGAGATGCGGAACTGCGCGGGGTCCTTACCCGCGGCAACCGCGATCTCGTCGATCATGCTTTCGACCGCCCAGAAGGTCCAGCCCGGCGCGACCGAGCGGAGCTGGCCGGACGGCGTGGCGTTGTGCGCCATCTCGTTCTTGATCGCGCGCACATGATGGTTGGGCACGGTGTAGAAGAAGTCGGCCCCGTTCACCGTGAAGGAGTCGAGCGGACCCTTCTTGTCCACCGACGGCGTCAGGAAATCAGGGATTCCCCAGCGCTGGGTCGGCCAGGCCGAAACCACGTCGTGGCTGAGCGCGACGAGCTTGCCGTCGCCGTCCACGCCGGCCTTTACTTTTTGATAGGTGAGCGGACGCGAGAAATCCATCGTCATGTCGTTCTCGCGCGTGTAGATCACCTTCACCGGCTTGCCGATCGCCTTCGCCGCCTGCACCGCCGGAATCATCATGTCGGCATCGAGCCTGCGGCCAAAGCCGCCGCCGAGCCACATCTGGTGCATGACCACGAATTTCGGATCGATCCCGGCCGCACCCGCCGCGATCGCGCCGGAGCGCGTTGCGAACTGATTGCCGGAATAGATGTGCAGGATGTCGCCCTTGAACTCCGCAGTGGCGTTCATCGGCTCCATCGGCGCGTGGATATTGATGCTGGTGGTGTACTCCGCCTCCAACACCTTGGCCGCCGTGCCGAACGCCGCCGCGGGATCGCCGTCCTTGACGAAGAATTGCCCGGAATCCTCCAGCTTCTGAAGCCGCTTGGCCTCGTCGAGCAGCGACTGGCTCGACACCTTTGCGTTCGGGCCGCCGTCATAGGCGATCTTCAGCGCCTGCGCCGCTTTCTTGGCATTGGCGTAGGTGTTGGCCACCGCCACGACCCAGCCTGACGTCGTCTGCGTCTTGTCGTCGAGGGTGACGGCCTTGATGAAGCCCGGCACCTTCTTGGCGGCACTGTCGTCGACCGACTTGACCGTGGCGCCGAAGCGCACCGGCGGCGTCACCACCGCGCCATAGGCCATGCCCGGCAGCATCACGTCGATGCCGTATTTGGCCGTGCCATTGGTCTTGGAGGGGATGTCGAGCTGCGGCACCGACACGCCGATCATGGTGTATTGATCCGGCGTCTTCAGCTTGATCGCCTTGAGCTCGTCCGGCGTGAAGGTTTTTGTCGCCTTGCCGCTCTTGACGACATCGGCGAACGACATCGTCTTCTTCGACTTCGGGTGCGAGATCATGGAATCGCGCACCACGAGTTCCGAGGCCGGCACGCCCATCGCGGCGGCCGCGCCTTCCGTCAACGCCATCCGTCCGGCGGCGCCGGCGCGGCTCATGGCGTCGAAGTTCATCATGGTCGACCAGCTGCCGCCGGTGATCTGCGCACCCAGCACGGGGTCGTTGAACTTCGGATCGTTGGAGGCGAGGTTGACCCGCATGTCGCTCCACTTCGCGCCCAGTTCTTCGGCCACGATCTGCGCCATGGTGGAGGCGATGTGCTGGCCCATGTCGGCCTTGCCGCAGGTGACGGTGACGAGACCATCCGGCGCGATCGCGTACCAGACGCTGGGCTCGAAGGTCGAAGGCGCCGCAAGCGCCTCGCCGATGCCGGGCACGCCGGCATAGCCGAGCACGAGGCCGGTTGCGGCGGTGCCGACCAGGAAGGAGCGGCGGCTGAGATCGGTCGCCTCGGGCGCAACATTATTCACGTGCTTGTTCATGTGGGCCTCCGCTCGTTGCCGGAGGCGGATGCGGTGCGCATCTCGGTTGCGGCGCGCATGATTGCCTTCTGGATTCGCGAATAGGTCATGCAACGGCAGAGATTGCCGTCCATATGCGCCACGACCTCTTCCTTGGTCGGGTTGGGATTCTTTGCCAGCAGCGAGGCCGCCTGCATGATCTGCCCGGACTGGCAGTAGCCGCATTGCGGCACCTGCTCGGCGATCCACGCCTTCTGCAAGGGATGGTCGCCCTTGGCGGCGAGGCCTTCGATGGTGGTAATCTTCTTGCCGGCGACATCGCCGACCATGGTCTGGCACGAACGCACGGCTTCGCCGTTGACGTGAACGGTGCAGGCCCCGCATAGGCCGGCACCGCAGCCGAACTTGGTGCCGGTCATCTGCAATTGCTCGCGGATCGCCCAGAGGAGCGGCGTGTCGTTCGCCGCATCCACGGACAGACTCCGCCCGTTGATGGTGAGAGTTGGCATAGGCGTCTTCCCCTGCCGGTGCATGAAGCCGCTTACGGCGGCAACTTGTGTTGACGGACGCCCACCGGGCCGGCGCCAGCCTTGTTCGCAAGAATGATCGTGTTCAGGCGCAGAGGCAAATGCAATTTGGAATCGATCGAAACAAACACCGGCGCGCGCATCTTGTGCGTTGCGAGAACAGCGGTGATGCAGCGGCTGAACGCAACAGAGTGCACGCCAAGCATGCGGGCCATCGCGTTCAGGCAGTTTCCTCCGAGTAACCCCGCGCGTTAGGATGGGCGAAGGCAAGATAAACAGGTGGAAACAATGCCTGGGATCGATCGGGACGGCGTCGAAATCTACTACGAGGTTCATGGCGAAGGTCCGCCGCTGCTGCTGACCCACGGCTATTCCTCGACCTCGGCGATGTGGCATGGGCAGGTCGAGGCGCTTGCCAGGGATCACAAGCTGATCCTGTGGGACATGCGCGGTCACGGCCAGTCTGATTATCCCGACGATCCCGCCGCCTACAGCGAAGCGCTCGCGGTCGGCGACATGGCGGCGATCCTCGATGCGGTCGGCACTGAGCGCGCCATCATCGGCGGGCTGTCGCTCGGCGGCTACATGTCGCTCGCCTTCGCTCGCGCGCATCCAAAGCGCGTCCGCGCGCTGCTGATCATCGACACCGGCCCCGGCTTCAAGAAGGACGACGCACGCGAGGCCTGGAACGCGCGGGCGCTCGCCACTGCCGATAAGCTCGACCGCGAAGGGCTCGACGTGCTGAAGGCGGCGACGCGCGAGCGCGCCACCGCGAGCCATCGCAATGCCAGGGGATTGGCGCTCGCCGCACGCGGCATGCTGACCCAGCGCGATGCGAAGGTGATCGAGCTGCTGCCGGAGATCAAGGTGCCCAGCCTGATCGTGGTCGGCGCCGACGACACGCCGTTCCTCGCTGCGTCGGACTACATGGCGGCGAAAATTCCCGGCGCACAAAAAATCGTGATCCCCGCGGCCGGACACGCCGTCAACATCGATCAGCCGCAGGCTTTTGTTGACGCGGTGCTGCCTTTCCTGAAGAACTTGCCGGAATAGGACGATCTGACGGGAACACAGGCAATGAAGCGAGCGATGTTGGCTGCGGGCGCGGTGTTGCTGTCAGTATCCGCGCAAGCCGAGCCGTTCGGCGGGACACCGCCCCGCCTGCCCTTCGTCGCGACCTTGTCGAACAACACGCCGCTCGCCTTCGGCATGGATGCCGGGCAAACCGCGCGGGCGCTGGGGCAACCGCTGCAATATGTACGGGGACGTCCCGGCAACGAGATATATCTCGCGCTTCGCAACATCGGCGGCAGCGGACTGATCCCGTACCGTCACCGCCTGTTCCTGCAATTCCGTCATGGCCGGCTGGCGGGATGGAAGGAGGATTACGGCGAGAACTGGATGTGGGAGTGAGAGCGGGCGCACAAGCGCATCCCCTCATCCTGAGGAGCTTCCAATGCAAGCGTCTCGAAGGATGAAGGCCCCCGCTGCTGCATCTCGGCCTCTATCCTTCGAGACGCGGGGCCAGGGGGGGCGGCCGAGGGGGTGGGGGGTGGTTTTTTTTTGGTATTTAAAAAAAGTCAAACCCCCGGGGGGCAGACAAAAAACAGACGGC
>NZ_JBVVPL010000055.1:0-31047 GCF_055807615.1 Bradyrhizobium sp. MV1.5
CCATCCCCAGATCCTCTTCAAACGTCTCTTAGAGAATCGCAGATTCGCGATTTACGCAAAGCTCTCGCTTGCGGGAGCGGTTTTCGAACCCGCAGCGGCATCGGCGATCTTCCACTGCCATTCCGCGATGACGTCCAATGCCGCACTGCGGCGCGGGCGCTCCGTGCACCGCGAACGGAGGACGCTGCGCGCGCGGCATTCGCCTATTTGACGGCTTCCCTTTTGCCGCGCTTGCCGCTTTCGTTTCGGCCGCTTACACAGTCATGTGAACGTCATATGGCGCTGCTAGCGCAAGCGATCATTTTTGACGGCCCAAGAGAACGGCCAAGGGAGGTTTACTTGATGGCTCTTAGACACTTTGGAGCGGCTGCCGCTGTTGCACTCACGGTGGGACTATCGGCCTCGCCGGCCCTGGCCGTGACCGAAATCCAGTGGTGGCACGCGATGACCGGCGCCAACAACGACGTCATCGTCAAGCTCGCCACCGACTTCAACGCGTCGCAGAGCGACTACAAGGTGATCCCGACCTACAAGGGCAACTATCCCGATACGATGAACGCCGGCATCGCGGCGTTCCGCGCCGGCAACGCCCCGCACATCATGCAGGTGTTCGAAGTCGGCACCGCGACCATGATGGCCGCGACCGGCGCCGTGAAGCCCGTCTACAAGCTGATGGCCGACGCCGGCGAGAAGTTCGATCCCAAGATCTACCTGCCCGCCATCACCGGCTACTATTCGACGTCGAAGGGCGAGATGCTCTCATTCCCCTTCAACTCGTCCTCGACCGTGATGTGGGTCAACCTCGACGAGCTCAAGAAGGCGAACGTCGAGATTCCGAAGACCTGGCCCGAAACGTTCGAGGCCGCCAAGAAGCTGAAGGCTGCCGGTCATGACACCTGCGGCTTCTCCGGCTCCTGGGTCACTTGGGTCAATCTCGAGCAGCTCTCCGCCTGGCACAACGTTCCGCTCGCCAGCAAGGCCAACGGCCTCGACGGCTTCGACACCGTGCTCGAATTCAACGGACCGCTTCAAGTCAAGCATCTCGAAACCCTGGTCGAGCTGCAGAAGACCAAGACCTACGACTATGCAGGCCGCACCAACACCGGCGAGGGTCGCTTCACCTCCGGCGAATGCCCGATCTACCTGACCTCGTCGGCGTTCTTCGGCAACGTCAAGGCGCAGGCCAAGTTCAACTTCACCGCCGTGCCGATGCCCTATTATCCCGACGTCAAGGGCGCACCGCAGAACTCGATCATCGGCGGCGCTTCGCTCTGGGTCATGGGCGGCAAATCGGCCGAGGAATACAAGGGCGTCGCGAAATTCCTGACCTTCCTCTCGGACACCGATCGTCAGGTCTATATCCACAAGGCCTCGGGCTATCTGCCGATCACGAAGGCTGCTTATGAGAAGGCCAAGGCCGAGGGCTTCTACAAGGATCAGCCCTATCTCGAGACCCCGCTGCTGGAGCTGACCAACAAGGAGCCGACCGAGAATTCGCGCGGTCTGCGCCTCGGCAACATGGTTCAGTTGCGTGACGTCTGGTCGGAAGAGATCGAGCAGGCGCTGGCCGGCAAGAAGACCGCCAAGCAGGCGCTGGATTCCGCCGTCGAGCGCGGCAACACGATGCTGCGGCAGTTCGAAAAGACCGCCGTCAAGTGAGGCAATGAGCGGCAGGCCGCGACCCGGCCTGCCGCCCTGCTGGCATCATGCAAAAGCAAGCCATTTTCCAGTCAAGGCTGTTACCGTACGCGCTGGTTGCGCCGCAGCTCGCGATCGTCCTGATTTTCTTCTATTGGCCGGCCCTGCAGGCGGTGATCCAGTCCTTCCTGCTCCAGGACGCCTTCGGTCTGTCGACCACCTTTGTCTGGTTCGAGAATTACATCGAGCTGTTCAAGGACGCGGCCTATTTCGAGGCGATCGTCCGGACCTTCTTGTTCTCGTTCGCCATCGCGGTCTCGTCGCTATCCTTCGCGCTGCTGCTCGCCGTGATGGCGGACAAGCCGCTGCGTGGCTCGATGCTCTACCGCACGCTCCTGATCTGGCCCTATGCGGTGGCGCCACCCGTGGTCGGCGTGCTCTGGATATTCATGCTGCATCCCTCGCTCGGGGTGCTCTCGCGCTATCTGCGCAACATGGGCATCGACTGGAATCCGCTGCTCGACGGCGACCAGGCCGCGGCGCTGATCATCCTCGCCGCCGCATGGAAGCAGATCTCCTATAATTTCCTGTTCTTCCTCGCCGGCCTGCAGGCGATTCCGAAGAGCGTGTTCGAGGCCGCCGCGATCGACGGCGCCCGTCCGATGCGGCGGTTCTGGACCGTGACTTTCCCGCTGCTGTCGCCGACCATCTTCTTCCTGCTGGTGGTCAACATCGTCTACGCCTTCTTCGACACGTTCGGCATCATCGACACCATGACCCGCGGCGGTCCCGGAACGTCGACGGTCACGCTGGTCTACAAGGTCTATTCCGACGGCCTGCTCGGCGGCAATCTCGGCAGCTCGGCGGCGCAGTCGGTGATCCTGATGGTCATGGTGATCGTGCTCACCGGAATCCAGTTCCGGTTCGTCGAACGCAAGGTGACCTACTGATGGTCGAGGAAGAGGGCTTCCGGCGCTACATCGCGCATGCTATTTTGTGGATCGGGATCGCGGTCGTCGCCTTCCCGGTCTACATCGCGTTCGTCGCCTCGACCCAGGACAACGCGCTGATCGCCAACGGGCAGATGTCGCTGCTGCCGGGCGGTCATTTCTTCGAGGTCTACTATCAGACCATTTTCGTCGGCACGAGCGGCTCGACCCGCGAGCCTGTCGGCAACATGATGCTGAACTCGCTGGTGATGGCGCTGCTGATCGCGGTCGGCAAGATCGCGATCTCGATCATCTCGGCCTATGCGATCGTCTATTTCCGCTTTCCGTTCCGGATGCCGATCTTCTGGATCATCTTCATCACGCTGATGCTGCCGGTCGAGGTGCGCATCTATCCGACCTACAAGATCGTCGCCGATCTGCACATGCTGGACAGCTATGCGGGGCTGTCGCTGCCACTGATCGCCTCGGCCACCGCGACGCTGCTGTTCCGCCAGTTCTTCATGACGGTGCCGGACGAGCTGCTGGAGGCCTCGCGCATCGACGGCGCCGGACCCTTGCGCTTCTTCTGGGATACGCTACTGCCGCTGTCGCGCACCAACATGGCGGCGCTGTTCGTGATCCTCTTCATCCTCGGCTGGAATCAATATCTCTGGCCGCTGCTGATCACCACCCGCGACGACATGCAGACTATCCAGGTCGGCATCCGCAAGATGATCACCACCACCGACGCGCTGACCGAATGGCCGATCGTGATGGCCACCGCCGTGCTCGCGATGCTGCCGCCGGTGTTCGTCGTCGTCGTGATGCAGAAACTGTTCGTGCGCGGACTCGTGGAGACGGAAAAGTAGATCCCATGGCTAACGTCACCCTGCGCAACGTCCGCAAGACCTATCCCGGCGGCTTCGAGGCCATCAAGGGCGTCAACGTCGATGTCGGCGACGGCCAATTCTGCGTGCTGGTCGGCCCCTCCGGCTGCGGCAAATCGACATTGCTGCGCATGGTCGCAGGCCTCGAAACCGTCACCGGCGGCGAGATCGACATCGGCGGCCGCATCGTCAACCAGATCGAGCCCGCCGACCGCGACATCGCGATGGTGTTCCAGAACTACGCGCTCTATCCGCATATGAGCGTCTTCAACAACATGGCCTACGGCCTGCGCAACCGCGGCATGAAGGAGGCGGAGGTCAAGACCCGCGTCGACGAAGCCGCGCGCGTGCTCGAGCTCACATCGATGCTGGAGCGCAAACCGCGCCAGCTCTCCGGCGGCCAGCGCCAGCGCGTCGCCATGGGCCGCGCCATCGTGCGCCAGCCCAAGGTGTTTTTGTTCGACGAGCCGTTGTCCAACCTCGACGCCAAGCTCCGCATCGCGATGCGGGTCGAGATCCGCAAATTGCAGCGCCGGCTCAACACCACGTCGATCTACGTCACCCACGACCAGCTCGAGGCGATGACGCTCGCCGACATTCTCGTGGTGATGAATGGCGGCCAGGTCGAGCAGGTCGGCAATCCGCTCGCGATCTACGAGAAGCCGGCGACGACCTTCGTCGCCTCCTTCATCGGCGCGCCGCCGATGAACCTGATGTCGACGCGGCCCGAGGAGATCCGGTCGCAGCTCGCCGGCAGCGGCGCGGCTGACGCCGGCATCCTCGGCATCCGCCCGGAAGACTTCGTCATCACCGACCAGACCCCGGTCGACGGCGTCGTCTTGCCGCTCACCGTGGAAGCGATCGAGCGCGTCGGCGCCGAAACCTTCGTCTATGGCACGCGGGCTCAGGACGAGCAGCGCATCGCCGCCAATCCCGGCGAGCTGCCGCCCGGCGAGGTCATCGTCCGCATTCCCGGCTCCGAGGCGCCGCCGATCGGCGAGAAGATCCGGGTCGCGGCAATGCGCCAAAAGCTGCATCTGTTCAGCGGCGACGGCCGGACGCGGCTAGAGGCCTGACCGGTTCCGCAGGCCCGTCGATTAAAAAACGCGAAAACAACCCCATGCACAGTAGAAGGGGGTTTGTTTTCGTTGAGAGAATTCGGCCGGCTAACTCGTCGTCATGCCCGGGCTTGTCCCGGGCATCCACGTTCTTCACGCGCGAGTAAAGGTCGTGGATGGCCGGGACAAGCCCGGCCATGACGATGCGGAAGCATCGGTGCACGTAAGCGGAAATGGCCAATCCACAGCCCCCGGCTACGTCCTTGAACCTACACGCGGATATGCCCATATTGCTGATCAAGGGGTGCCTGTACGGGCCCTGATGCACCAAAGTCGCTTCGAGAGGACTTTGTAAACTATGTCTCGTGTTCCCACGCTTTCCAGTCCGTTCCTTCTGGGCTTCGACGAGATCGAGCGCGTGCTCGATCGGGTCGTCAAAGGCGCCGACGGTTACCCTCCCTACAATATCGAGAGGTGCGACCGGTCGGAGGGCCAGCCCGAGCGTTTGCGGATCACGCTGGCGGTCGCCGGATTCACCCGCGACCAACTCGATGTAACCATTGAGGAAAACCAGCTCGTCATTCGCGGACGGCAGCAGGACGACAAGACCCGGCAATACATCCATCGCGGCATCGCCGCGCGCCACTTCCAGCGCACCTTCGTGCTGGCGGAGGGGATGCTGGTGCTGGGTGCGGATCTGAAGAACGGATTGCTGGCGATTGATCTTGCCCGGCCGGAACCGGAGAGGATCGTTAAGACAATCGCTATCAATGAGCACGAATAATGGAACGAGTAGCGGACTCGACCGCTTAGTTTCTGTGAAGGAGTCGAGACCATGAGTGAAGGTCACGTTGCGTTCGAATACGAAGCCAAGAACGTCTCGCCGGAGACGCTGGCAACCCTCGGCGAAGGCCATATCGCCTATGTGAAGCAGATCCGCTCCGAGGATGTGCCGGGCCTGTTTCCCGAAGCGCCGAAGATCGCGCCGGGCCTCAAGCTCTTCGCGCTCCACGCCGCCGACGGCACGCCGATCATGCTGACCGACAGCCGCGAAGCCGCGATCGCCAACGCCTGGAGCAATGAGCTGCAAGCGGTGAGCGTGCACTGAGCGCACGCACGTCGCGGGAATAGGGTTTCAAGCGGGCATGCCTTCGCAGGAAGGCGTGCCCGTTTTGCTTTGGGCGATACACGCCTATCCTCGCTGGAATGTGGCGCGCGAAATACTTCGTCGACGAGCGTTGGCATCATTTTTAGTAACGCGGGAGTCGCTCGCCAATGAGGGCGCTATGAGTCAAATCGACTCATTCGCGCATCAATACTGCCGCGCAACAGCTGCGCCATAGCGCGGTGAGAACAGACGACGGCGGTGCCGAGTTCATCGCGGGGTCGAATCGATCGAGAGGCGTGCGTCTCTCATTGCGAGGAGCACTTGCGACGAAGCAATCCAGAATCTTTGCGTGGCAAGATTCTGGATTGCTTCGCTGCGCTCGCAATGACGCTGTGTGCGGCGATAGCTCGCGTCCCGGATGCACCTCAACGCCCGGCCGGAAGCAGTGCCCGCAGGATGTCCGGCTTCCAGGCTTGACGCGCGCTGTCGAAGGCCGCGAAATCATGATCGAACTGCCAATAGGCCCACGCCCAGCCAAGCCGCTCTGCGCTCCGCGCCACGAATGACAGATATCTTGTCCGTGCTTCGGCTGGAGCGGCCTCGTACACGCCAAACTCGCCGAGATAGATCGGGCGCTTTTCTCTTTGGGACCAGGACCGAATCTTCTCGAAATCGGCGCGGGCCTTCTGTTCATCCTCCGGGGTACCCCAGTCGAGCGGGCCGATTCGCGAGAATGTGGGCGACCACGGTGCGCCCTGATGGGTGAAACGGATCGGAGCGTAATAGTGAAACGTGACGATCAGATTCCGGTCATCCGACGGGAGGACCAGGTCCTCGACCGGCATCTCGTCGACGTTGAGAACCGAAGCGATGACCGTCCGCCGGGGATTGGTGGCGCGGATGATGCCGAGGCACTCGTTCAAAAGGCCGTTCCAGCCGGTGGACGTCATCTGCCCGCCCGGCTCATTGAGGACCTCGAAGACAAGCGCTGGATATTTCCCGGCATAGCGCGCGGCGATTTGGGTCCAGAACGATTTCAGCTTATCTGTGCACTCGGAGATGTCGCGCTGACAAACATGGGTATCGTGCTCGTCCAGGATCGGGATGAGGTTTCGGGCGAGCACTTGCTCGATGACGCCATCGAGCCGCCTCAAGACGACTTCATCCATTATCTTCTCCGGGTCCATGAATTTGAAGCCGAAGAAATTGATCCGAACGTGCGAGAACCCGGCGCGTCTGATCGCAGTGAGGTTGTCCAGACGAAATGGCGCGTTTCGGCCTCCCTCCCAGACGCCGTCGTAGCCGAGGATGTTGATGCCGCGCCCCAATTTTTTTGGAGGGGGGAGCGTGTTGGCCTGCCCGGCTGCCTCGGTCCGGAAGCAGATCGGAAGCACGGATAGTGCCAAGACAAGACGAAAAGCTACCGTCCAGCGGACGCGGATGGCATTCATCCTGTTTGCCCCGTCATTGCTGCAGGCCCCTGCTGCGGCACCGGCCTGCACACTGCGAAGAAGAATGCGACGAGCAGCACCGACGTGAACATTGTCGAGCGAAGAAACATCGTCTCCGTGAAATTCGATTGAAAGCTCAGGACGACGAAGCCGATGATCAGCGCGCAGTGATAACGATCGATCGACCGGGTGGCGATCAAATAGAGCACCTTTTCCGAGAACAGATAAACGCTCGTGACGAACAGCAAATATCCCAGAAATCCAGTTTCAATCGCGACCGCGATATAACCGCTATGGTAATTGTCGAGCACCCAGCCATGATTCTGGTTGAAATAGTCGTAGATCGCGGGGCGCGTCCAGAATCCGTTGATGCCGAAGCCCAGCAACGGCGCATCGTTGAAATGGCTGATGGCGTACTGCCAAATGAAGGTCCGCTCGGTCAAATCGACGGTCGCCTCGCCGAGATGGATGGAATCGTACCCCGTCACGTAAAAATACAGCATCAGCAGAGCGGCCAGGATGCACATGATGAGTGGCAACACCGCATAGATTTTCATGCAGCGGATCGACCACATGGAAGTCACGAGCAGGCCGCCCGCCGCAAATGCGACAGCGCCGGCACCACGCGACTCCGAGGCGATGACGCAGGTCGATGCCAGAATAAACGACACGAGGAATGCGATCCATCCCTGCCCCGTGATCTTCTGATAACAGGCAAAGAACATCAGATATGCGCTGATAAAGCCGAGCGTCTGCTTCGATTCGTAGATTCCTTGCCACTGGCCGTTGTGCATCCAGCTCTGGTCGACGCCGATCTCGGGCACGAAGACCGCGCACAACGCCGAGGCGGCGACCAGAATGAACAACCCGAGCGCCGTGGATCCGACGATCTCGTCGATGTCGATACGCGTGATGAGGCAATACGCACCGAAAGTCGTCACCACAAGTGCAGCGCTCTTCATGATCGCTGCGATGGAAAGCGTGGTCCAGAGAACGGAAATGGCCGCGAGGGCATAAAATGTGACCAACGCGATGAGATCTGGATTGGGCTGGATCCGGACGCACGGCCGTACGAAGATACTGGCATAGATCGAGACGATCCACATCAGCAGCGCGACCGCCTGCTGCACATAGCTCCACTCTGAAGGTAGTAGTGCGGGATGAAGAACACCCATTGATGCGATCACGTTGACGGTGATCGAGCTGCGGATCACGTTTCTGGCCAGCCGTTCCACGCCCGCGCTTGGCGCTTTCCAGATCGCGCTTTCATATGCATCGGAGTCCGCCGCGGTGTGCAGGGCGGCGCCGGGCTTACCACCCTGAAGCACGGCCGCTGGCCGCTCTTCCGCCGCGGCACCGATGTGCAGCGGCGCCCTTCCATTCCCAGTCACGTGCATTCAGTCCACAACTGCGAACGGCCCTTGTTAGGGCCGCCCCATATGCCCCACGTCTCAAACGGGAAGATATTCGCGTCTTCTACCTTTGAGATCAAGATGAGCATGACGAGATTGCTGCGTGCCGCGCAATCCAGGTGCCAGAATCGATCGGGCCTTATCCTGCAAGAAGGAGGGAGTTACGCCGCGGTCGCCGGCGGCAGGGCCAGCACCGAATAGATCGCCTGGGCATCGCGCGAGGCGCGGAGCTTCTTGGCGATGTCCTGGTCGCGGAGCAGGCGGGCGATGCGGGCCAGCGCCTTGAGGTGATCGGCGCCGGCGCCTTCGGGGGCGAGCAGCAGGAAGACGAGATCGACCGGCTGGCCATCCATCGATTCGAAATCGATCGGACGATCGAGACGGGCGAACAGGCCGAAGATCTTTTCCAGCTTGGGCAGCTTGCCATGGGGAATGGCGACGCCGTAGCCGACCGCGGTGGTGCCGAGCTTCTCGCGCTGCAGGAGCACCTCGAACACGGAACGCTCGTTCTGCCCGGTCAGCTCGGCGGCCTTGGCCGCGAGTTCCTGAAGCGCCTGCTTCTTGCTGTTGACCTTCAATGCCGGGAGAATCGCCTCGGGCGCGACCAGATCGGTAATCGGCATGGAAGTCTTCCGAGGTGAATGAAAACGTCAGGTTCCGAATTGGCCAGCCTGGACAAAGAACCTGGGCGGGCCGACGTCGAGAAGTTGAAGCAGGAGGCGGACTTAGCTCGCCCCTGATGTGGGGGGCTTCTACTCCAACGCAATCCCGGTGCCAACTCCCGCGTGCAGCTTTGCCCCGGTCATTGTTAAGGCGGAAAGGGGCCCCGGGCGCCGGGCCGCAGGGTGTCGCCCAGCGGCCTTAGGCCTTGCCATCCGTCTTGACCCCCGGGGGATCGATCCAGCCGACATTGCCGTCCGCCCGGCGGTAAATGATGTTCACCCGGCCCGAGGAACCGTGCTGAAACACCAGGCAGGGCGCCCCGCTGAGGTCGAGTTCCATGACCGCTTCGCTGACGGACAGCGGCTTCAGCGAGGTGGTGGCCTCGGCGATGATGACGGGGCTGTAGCCGGTGATTTCGTCCTCGTCCTCACCTTCGCCCGGGGCCTCCAGCACGTAGCTGGTGGCGTCCATGGCGGCCAGCGCCGCGGAGGCGACATGGGCCTTGCGGGCGGAGCGGTCCTTGAGCCGGCTCTTGTAGCGCTTGAGCCGCTTCTCGATCATCAGCAGCGCCTGGTCGGCACTGGCATAAGCGTCCGGTGCGTTCGAATCGGCCTCGAGCGTAATTCCCGAATCAAGATGCAGCGCACAGTCGGTGCGGAAGCCGAAGCCGTCCTTGCTCAGCGTGATGTGGCCGGAATAATTGCCATCGAAATATTTGCGCAGGACCTCTTCAGTCCGGTCGGTGACGCGGCCGCGCAGGGCCTCGCCGACGTTGACGCTCTTTCCCGAGATGCGGAGAGTCATGTGAACCTCGCTTGGTTCGTGCCTGGCCAGGATCGGGCCCGATAGCAGATCGAGAGTAGCGCGATTTGGCGCCGGCGCAATCAGGCCGGTTCGGGATTGCGGGAGCGATCGGCCATGGCGGTGGAGAGGACGTTACCAAGAGCGCTCTGCTTGTCGCGACGGCGTTGCACCGAGGAAGGAATGCGCATGGCTTCGCGGTACTTCGCGACCGTGCGGCGGGCGATATCAATGCCCGAGCCGCGCAAGCGTTCCACGATGGTGTCGTCGGACAGGATCGCGGACGGCGCCTCCGCATCGATCAGTTGCTTGATGTGGTGACGCACGGCTTCGGCCGAATGCGCCTCGCCGCCGTCGGCCGATGCGATCGAGGCCGTGAAGAAATATTTCAGTTCGAAGGTGCCGCGATTGGTCGCCATGTATTTGTTGGCGGTGACGCGCGACACCGTGGATTCATGCATCTGGATGGCGTCGGCGACGGCCTTCAGATTCAGCGGTCGCAGATGCGCCACGCCATGGGTGAAGAAGCCGTCCTGCTGGCGCACGATCTCGGTTGCGACTTTCAGGATGGTACGGGCACGCTGGTCGAGCGCGCGCACCAGCCAGGTCGCGTTCTGAAGCGCGTCGGTGAAATAGGATTTGTCGCCGTCCTTGCCGATCTTCTTCGAGAGCTGCGAATAGTAGGTCTGGTTGACCAGCACGCGCGGCAAGGTGTCGCTGTTGAGCTCGACATGCCAACCGCCATCGGGACCGGGGCGGACATAGACATCGGGCACCATGGTCTGGAGCCGGGCCGAGCCGAACTTCATGCCGGGCTTGGGATTGAGCCGGCGGATCTCGCCGATCATGTCGGCGATGTCCTCGTCGTCGACGCCGCAGACCTTGCGCAAGGCCGCGACGTCGCGTTTGGCGAGGAGATCGAGATGCTCGACCAGGGCCTGCATCGCGGGATCGTAGCGGTCGAGCTCGCGGAGCTGGATCGCCAGGCATTCGCTCAGATTGCGTGCGCAGACGCCGGGCGGATCGAATTTCTGCAGCACGGCAAGAACGTTCTCGACATCCTGTTGCGATGCGCCCAGCCGTTCAGCGGCCTGGCCGAGATCCGGGGGCAGATAGCCGGCCTCGTCGACGAGGTCGATCAGGTATTGGCCGATCATGCGCTGCGCGGCCCCGGTGAAGGCAACCGAGAGCTGCTCGGCGAGATGGTCGCCGAGCGTGGTTTCCGCGGCAACAAAGGCTTCGAGATTGTAGTCCTCGTCACCGGAGGCGCCGCCGCCCCATTCGGTATAGGTGGTCGGCGCCGCATCCTGGGCGTTGCGCGCGGCCGCCTCGGCCGGTTCCTCGGAGAAGACGTTGTCCAGGCCGGTGTCCATCGTCTGCTCGATCTCGGCGCGGGTGCCGAGATCCTTGCTCATCCACTCTTCCTGGCCGGGCTCGAAGGCTTCGCCCGGGCCGCCGCCCGGCTCGTCGTTGTGGCCGCCGTCGCTGTCGTTGAACTGGCCCGTTTCGGCCGGGCCCTCGCCCGCGGGCGGCTCGTCATTGGCCCGTTCCAGCAGGGGGTTACGCTCGAGTTCCTCTTCGACGAACGTCGTGAGATCGAGATTGGACAATTGCAGCAGCTTGATCGCCTGCATCAACTGCGGCGTCATGACCAGCGACTGCGATTGCCGGAACTCTAATCTCTGCGAAAGCGCCATGAAGCAAGAACCGATCCCAAAAGTTGGTCCGATTTTTGCTTATCCTAGTCCAAGCCCGATGTACACGTCTTGACGAAATCGAAAAACGGGCTAGAGGCGGAATTCCTCGCCAAGGTAAAGGCGGCGCACGTCCGGATCGGCGACGATCTCATCCGGGCTGCCCTCGGTCAGGATTTCACCGGCATAGACGATGTAGGCGCGATCGGTAAGGCCGAGCGTCTCGCGCACATTGTGGTCGGTGATCAGCACGCCGATGCCGCGGTTGGTGAGGTGGCGGACGAGGTCCTGGATGTCGCCGACCGCGATCGGATCGATGCCGGCAAAGGGCTCGTCGAGCAGCATGTAGTTCGGACGCGTCGCCAGCGCACGCGCAATCTCGACGCGCCGCCGCTCACCGCCGGACAGCGCGATCGACGGCGATTTCCGCAGGCGCGTGATGTTGAATTCGTCGAGCAGCGAGTCGAGCTGCTGCTCGCGCTTCTTGCGCGAGGGCTCGACCACTTCGAGCACGGCGCGAATGTTCTGCTCGACGGTGAGGCCGCGGAAGATCGAGGCTTCCTGCGGCAGATAGCCGATCCCGAGCCGCGCGCGCTGATACATCGGCAGCTTGGTGACGTCGTGGCCGTCGAGCTCGATCGCGCCGCGATCGGCCTTGATCAGGCCGGTGATCATGTAGAACACGGTGGTCTTGCCGGCGCCGTTGGGGCCGAGCAGGCCGACCGCTTCGCCGCGGCGCACATAGATGCTGACGCCGCGCACGACCTGGCGGCTGCCAAAGCTCTTTTCCACGCTATGCACAGCCAGGAAGCCCGGGCGCTTCAAGAGCTGAGGCCCGCCGGCGCCGTTGGGCCTGCCGGCAGCCCTGACGGGATGAACCGCCTGGGCCCGAGGCTGCTCGGCCTGATAGTCGCCTTGATAGTCCCCTTGGAACTGATCGGGCGCATGCATCGGCTGGTTACGGGCGATCGGCGGCGCGTCCCTGACCGGGCTGGCCACGAGACCACCGACGCTGTCACCGAGCGCGGTGATGTCCTGGCGCGCAAATCCTGGCCGGCCGCGTTTGGCGGGGCGCCGACGGAACATGCTGAAGAGATCGACCATCCCCGCCTTCTAGCCTTTCGCGACGATCCTGCGCGGTCTTCGCGCGATCTGCCGCGCCGGCCTCAGGATTCGCCGACGCAGCATGAATGAAGGGATGTCTCATGCCCAGTGAAACACGCCCGAAAAGCGGCGAACCCCGCTCGAAAGCCCTTCGCGCTAGATACAGTCTCGGCGGGCAAGCTTCAACCTCGGATCGGGCGTGATCCACCCAAGCACCTGGAATCGCTCTTCAAATTTACTTTGGCGGACTTGGGCTTACGTTGATTTATTTGGGCTTGGTTGCGCCAGGCAATTGCAGAGGTCCCGCGCCGGGCTTGGCCGCGCCTCCGGATCCGCAATCATTGCCGCCGCCCTGGGGCAGCAGCGCCTGCACTCGGCCGCTGTCGGATTCCACCCGCGACACGCCCGTGGTCATGTCGACCGCCAGCCGGTCGCCGCGCAGCACGTTCTTGCATTGCGTCAAGACGACGCCGCCGAGCATGGTGATGAGGTTGGTCCTGGTGTCGAACACGGCGGTCTCGCCCGTCACCACCTGGTCCTTCTGCGTGACGACGACATTGCCGCGCGCTTCCAGCCGCTTGATCGAGGAGTTCCCCCCCGGCCCCGGCGTCGCCGACTGCATCGGCGCCCCCTTTGCCGTCTTCGCCGCAGGCTGCGGCGTGGCCGGCTTGTCGCCGCCCGAATCGTAAAACACCACCAGCGTCTTCGAGGTCATGGTGGTGTCGCCCTGAATGACCTTCACATTGCCGGAGAAGGTCGCTTCCTTTTTCTTGTCGCGCATCTCGAGCGAGGCGGCTTCGATCTGGATCGGCTGATCGCGGTTCTGGGAGAAGCCCTGCATCGCGTTGGGCACGCCTTGCATCGTGCTCTGCGCGATGGCCGCACCCGTCGCGATCAGTGCGATGCCGACGGCGAGCGCGGTCGCACCAGGGATGACGCGCCGCTTGTCATTGTTGCGCGGAAAGAACCTGATCATGAAATTCACTTTGAATTGGCGGACTTGTTCTGGGGCGTACGTGTCTTCGCCGCCGGCGCAGGCTCGGATGGCGCAGGCTGAGCGGCGGCAGGGTCGTCCAGCTTGTCGAGGTGCATCACCACATTGCCTTCGAAGCGGATGACGTCGCCGCCCTCCGTGATCCGCAGCCGATCGGCGGTCAGCGTTCCGTTGGTCAGCTTGACGTCGACATGCTCGTCCGAGGAGACCGTGCCCTTGCCCATGTCGACGAAGGCCGAGTTCAGTCGCGCCTCGTAGCCGCTCGAGGTGCGCAGGAAGATGTCCTTGTGCAGGTCGAGCTGCTGCTGCTTGTTGTCGAACCTTCCGGTGCGGGCATCGAGGAACAGCGTCGATTGATCTTCCATCAGCACCTTCGCGCGCAGATCGTGGAGATCGACATGATCGGGATCGGTGATGTCCTGGGTCGCGGTCTTGGCCCAGAGCTCGTAGGGCCGCTGGTCCGGCGTGAAGCCGGACATGTGCGGTGATTCCATCGTGATCTTGGTGCCTGTCACCACGAGATTTCCGGAGTCGAGCTTCACGGGAATCTGGAAGGGGTTGAAAATGGTCGAGATGAGGACGAGCAGACCCATTGCCGCAGCTACTGTCGCCGGCACCGCGATGCGCAGAATCCGGACCAGGCGGCTGTGGCGCGCCGCGCTGGCGAACTTCGCCGCAAGCGCGGCATCATAGGTGACATTATGGGCCGAATTCACCTGGGCTCCTGAGGTGTCGCTCGCCTTGTCCGGCTGGCGGGCGCCCCATTGTAGCCGGCAACGCCAGAATATGCAGCCAGCGACAGGCCGTTACGAAAGTGTCTGAAACGGGGCGACCGCCCCACCTGGCCGCCACCCGAAACGCTAGGAATGCGCGAAAATGTCCTCTTCGGCCCAGCCCTGGAGATCGAGCAAAGCGCGGGTCGGCAGGAAATCGAAACAGGCTTTGGCCAGCGCCGTGCGGCCTTCCCGCACCAGCATGGCATCGAGCCGCTCGCGCAAGCCGTGCAGATGCAGCACGTCGGAGGCGGCGTAGGCGAGCTGCGGCTCGGTCAGGCTGTCGGAACCCCAATCGCTCGATTGCTGCTGCTTGGAGAGGTCGACATTGAGCACCTCGCGCACGAGGTCCTTGAGGCCATGGCGGTCGGTATAGGTGCGGATCAGGCGGGAGGCGATCTTGGTGCAGTAGATCGGCCCGGTCATGACACCGAATGTCTGGTACAGCACCGCGACGTCGAACCGCGCAAAGTGGAAGATTTTCGTGTTGGCGGGATTGGCCAAAAGGGCCTTCAGGTTCGGCGCGTCGGTGTGACCCTTCGGGATCTGCACCACGTCCGCGCTGCCGTCGCCGGGCGAGAGCTGCACGACGCAGAGCCGGTCGCGATGCGGGTTCAGGCCCATGGTCTCGGTGTCGATCGCCACCGCGCCGGTGTAACGGGACAGATCGGGCAGGTCGCCGCGGTGCAGGCGTACGGTCATGGCGTTTCAAACCTCAGTCGAATCGATGCGCCTAGGCAGGCTAATCCCCGGGACAGACGCTGGCGAGGGCCGGCCGCGATGTATCCGCTGGCAGCCGCCGGCGCAAGCATCCGGCGCGGCTGGCCATACAGAGCCGCGGCGCTACTCGTCATTATCGTTCGTCATTGTGTTTTGGTTCGCTAGCCAAACCGGATTGCGGGCTGACGTAAACGGTCTCGTAAGCGCCGGTGTATTGCTCGCGCCAGCCTCGCCGCTCCACCTTGCACGCGGACTCGCCGACGCAGGCCGGACCAGGCCGGGCTCTGACGTGTTCGATCGGCTCGAAGCTGGATTGGCGGTCCAGACGGACGGCAAATGATCCTCACCGTCACCGCTGAGGCAGAGCCCGTGCGTGCCTTGACCGGTCCCGCCGTCATTATTCGTCAGCGTAGCTCCTGTTCCACATTCAGGTGAACCAACGCTGGGCCTTCGATGACCAAAGTTGCATGTATCACCTATTGGTCGAAAATCTCGTGAGTCAGGTCAAGGCGCATTCAAAGGCATTGATTGGAGAGGGCGTAGCCGAAGCCGCATACCCCCTCGTTTTCCCTTCGCACTCGCCGTCCGGCCCTTTCGCCACAGCCGCCGGTCTACCGTCTCGCTGAGCTTCGTGCGCTCGCAGTGGTATTGTGTTCCCTATTTTCGATGCGCCGAACGGAGATCTCCAATGAAGCTCAAACTTGCCGCCGCGATGCTCGCCGCAAGCCTCCCGCTCGCATCGATGGCTTTCGCCCAAGGCACCGCGCCAGCCGACCTTGCGGTGATCGATGGCTGCCTGAAGACCGCGGAGAAAACCGGCGGTTTCGGCGGCGCGTGCGTCGGGCTCGTCGCCGACCCCTGCATCAAGGCGGCAAAGGGCGCGAATGACGACGTCGCCAAATGGAAAGCCTGCGCGGCGCGCGAACTCGCCATTTGGACGCAGAAAACCAGTGAGGCGCTAAAGAAGGTTCAGGCCGGCGGGTTCGCCGACGTGATCCAGGCGGTCAATGACTCGCAGAAAACTTTCGCCGCGTCGCGTGATCGCTTCTGCGCGGCCTTCGACAAAGTCGAGCCCGGCATGTACCCGGGCGACGCGAGCTACTGCCGCCTGCGCGAGACCGCGAACCGCTCGCTGAGCCTGATCAAGCTCGGCGCCGCGGTCAACGAGCACTGAGATGCCTGAGCGACTGAAGCCAGCCGCCTCCAGATCGCCTGCGATCCGAGCCGCCCCGACGAGCGATGTAGGCCATTCGGTACGCCATGAGCGCCGTGCCTCGGTTTTGTGTACCGGTCAGCAGCTCAAATTCCCTGCAAAAGCGATTTCAATCGCTTGAGTAGGAGATGGTGCCCAGGAAAGGACTCGAACCTTCACGGCCGTTAAGCCACTGGCACCTGAAGCCAGCGCGTCTACCAATTCCACCACCTGGGCATGCCGGTTAGGCACGGAGGCGGTTACTACGGTTCGGTGACGCGGTTGTCAATTCATGCTTGAACCCCGTTTCGGGATGCGGATTGCGCATCGCAAACCGGCCCGATACAAGCCTGACGAGACGCACTCATCCCGCAGGATATGGACCCCAGGAATGGATCCCATGGCATCGAATCTGGACACGCTCGTCACGGTTTTCGGCGGATCGGGGTTTTTGGGCCGGAATGTCGTCCGCGCGCTGTGCCGGCGCGACTACCGGGTCCGGGTCGCGGTGCGGCGGCCGGAGCTGGCCGGGTACCTCCAGCCCTCCGGCAAGGTCGGGCAGGTCCACACCGTGCAGGCGAACGTGCGCTATCCGGCCTCGATCGAGGCGGCGCTGCGTGATTCGCATGTGGTGATCAATCTGGTCGGCATCCTCGCCGAGGGTGGCGCGCAGAGCTTCGATGCCGTCCAGGCCAAGGGCGCCGAAACCATCGCCAAGGCGGCCGCGGCCGCGGGGGCACAGCTGATCCATGTCTCGGCGATCGGCGCCGACGCGGAATCGCCCTCGCGTTATGCCAGGGCCAAGGCGGCCGGCGAAGCCGCAGTCATGGCCGCGGTGCCGTCGGCGACGATCTTCCGCCCCTCCGTGATGTTCGGCCCCGAGGACCAGTTCACCAATCGCTTCGCTGCGCTGGCGCGGATGTCGCCGGTGCTGCCGCTGATCGGCGCCGACACCAGGATGCAGCCGGTCTATGTCGGCGACGTCGCCACCGCGGTCGCGGATGCCGTCGACGGCAAGGCCAAGGCGGGCGCAACGTACGAGCTCGGCGGCCCGGAAGTGCTGACCATGCGCGAGATCATCGAGGCCATTCTCGAGATCGCCGATCGCAAGCCGATGCTGATGCCGCTGCCGTTTGGCCTGGCCCGCTTCAAAGCCAACTTCCTGCAATTCGCGCCGGGCGCGCTGAAGCTGACGCCGGACCAGGTCACGCTGCTCGCGCGCGACAATGTCGTATCGGACGCGGCGAAGGCCGCTGGGCTAACGCTGGAAGGCCTCGGCATCACGCCCGACTCGCTTGAAGCGATCGCCCCGCAATATCTCTGGCGCTTCCGCGCCGCCGGGCAATTCCAGCGCAAGAGCGCGTAGGTTTTTTTACCTCTCCCCGTAAGAACGGGGCGAGGGAGTGACCGCAGCCGCGGCCTTAGTGCGAATTTCCGCTTCTTAGCGCGTCGACCTCTTCAGAAGTTTACCGTCCCAGCGCCAGCGCGATCAGGCCGAGCGTACCGACGATCACGCGCCACCAGGCGAACACCACGAAGCCGTGGCGGGTGACGTATTCCAGGAACGTCTTCACCACGATGATCGCGGTGACAAACGACACCACGAAGCCGATCGCGACGATGCCCATGTGGTCCATCGTCATCTCGGAGCGGTTCTTGTAGAAATCGTAGGCGAACGCGCCGATCATGGTGGGGATGGCGAGGAAGAACGAGAACTCCGCCGCCGCGCGCTTGTCGGCCCCGAGCAGCATGGCAGAGACAATGGTTGCGCCGGAGCGCGACACGCCCGGGATCATTGCCAGACACTGTGCGATACCGATGTAAAGATACATCAGCAGCGGAAACCGGGTGGCGTCGTGCTCGCGCGCCTTGAGATCGAGCTTGTCGACCCAGAGCAGGATGGCGCCGCCGACGATCAGCGAGAAGCACACCACCCACGGATTGAACAGCATGCTCTTGATGTATTTGCCGGCGACGAGACCGACGACGACAGCAGGCAGGAACGCCACCAGCACGCCGATCACGAAGCGGCGTGCGTAGGCGTCGCCCGTGAACATGCCGATCGCGACGTCCCACAATTTCTTGAAATACAACACGACGATCGCCAGGATCGCGCCGAGCTGGATCAGGACCGTAAACGAATCCCAGAACGCACCCTCGCCGAGATGGAAGAAGCGCTCCGCAAGCAGCAAATGGCCGGTCGAGGACACGGGAAGGAACTCGGTCACACCCTCGATGATGCCGAGGATCACCGCCCGGATTGCATCTGACATATTTACGGTCCATTTCGGCTGGAAAAGCGGGGCTCTTCTCGCCCATCCGCTCCCTTGCTGCAATCGCAAAATGCGGCGTCGCGCCCTTGCTTCGCGGTTTTGAATGACTAGTGTGGCGCCGCACAAAACATTGATGGATTCTTAAGCACCATCACATAGTCAAAGGCTTCATGTTTACGCTGTTTCATCATCCGTTCTGCCCGCACTCGCGGTTCATCCGCCTGATCGCGGGAGAATACGGGCTTGAGCTGAAGCTGATCGAAGAGCGCAGCTGGGAGCGGCGCGAAGCGTTTCTGCTGCTCAATGCGGCGGGCACGACGCCCGTCCTGGTGGACGACGAGCAGCCGCCGATCCCGGGCGCGGCGATCGTCGCCGAATATGTCGATGAGGCCTATGGCTCCGAGATGGGACTGAAGCGCCTGATGCCGGACACGATCGGCGAGCGCGTCGAGGTCCGCCGGCTGATGGCCTGGTTCAACGAAAAGTTCTTCGAGGAAGTCTCCCACCCGCTCGTCACCGAGCGCATCTACAAGCGCTTCATGAGCGAGGACAACGGCGGCGGTCCGCCCTCGGCCGACGTGATGCGCGCCGCCAAGGCAAATGTGCGCTATCATCTTGCCTATATCGGCTGGCTGGCGCAGACGCGTAATTTCCTCGCCGGCGACCGGCTCAGCTACGCGGATCTCGCCGCCGCGGCGCACCTCTCGGCGATCGACTATCTGGGCGACGTGCCATGGAGCGAGGACGACGCGGCAAAGGCCTGGTACGCGCGGGTGAAATCCCGCCCGTCGTTCCGTCCGCTCCTGAGCGAATGGCTGGCCGGCGTGCCGGCGTCACGGACCTACGTGGACCTCGACTTCTGAACTCCGATCCGACCGAACTGAAGACGGCGCTCGCAAACGAGGCACGCGCGCTCGGCTTCGACTGCATCGGCATCACGGAGCCCGGCACGATCGAAAGCGCCGGACAACATTTTCTCGAATTCATCGCGTCCGGCGGCCATGGCGACATGGACTGGCTCGCTGCGCAGCCGGAGCGCCGGGTCGATCCACGCGGGCTGTGGCAGGACGTGCGCAGCGTCATCATGCTCGGCGTGAATTACGGCCCCGACCAGGATCCGCTCGCGATCCTGCAACAGCGCACGCGCGCGGCGATCTCGGTCTATGCGCAAGGCGACGACTATCACGACCTCATCAAGAAGCGCCTGAAGACGCTGGCGCGATGGCTGGTCGCGACCGCAACTTCTGAGGTGAAGCCTTGCGAAGTGAAAGTGTTCGTCGACACCGCGGCCGTGATGGAGAAACCGCTGGCCCAAGCCGCGCATCTGGGCTGGCAGGGCAAGCACACCAATCTGGTCTCGCGCGAATTCGGCTCATGGCTGTTTCTCGGCGCGATCTACACCACGCTGGAGCTGCCGCGCGACGATTCCGAGATCGATCATTGCGGCTCGTGCCGGGCGTGTCTCGACATTTGCCCGACCGCGGCCTTTCCCGCGCCCTACAGGCTCGATGCGCGGCGCTGCATTTCGTATCTCACCATCGAGAACAAGGGACCTATCCCGCGCGAATTTCGTAAGGGCATCGGCAACCGCATCTATGGCTGCGA
The DNA here is from genome assembly GCF_055807615.1 of Bradyrhizobium sp. MV1.5. Lineage (NCBI taxonomy): Bacteria > Pseudomonadati > Pseudomonadota > Alphaproteobacteria > Hyphomicrobiales > Nitrobacteraceae > Bradyrhizobium > Bradyrhizobium sp. MV1.5. The sequence continues at coordinate 20,303 of NZ_JBVVPL010000055.1, forward strand.
CGATTGCCTCGCCGCCTGTCCCTGGAACAAGTTCGCGCAGGAGGGCCGTGAGGCCAAGCTCGCCGCACGTGACGCTTTGCGCGCGCCAGGTCTCGCCGAGCTCGCGCGGCTCGACGACGCTGCGTTTCGTGCGCTGTTCACGAAGTCCCCGGTGAAACGCATCGGCCGCGACCGCTTTTTGCGCAACGTGCTGATCGCGATCGGCAACTCCGGCGATGCGGCACTGGCGGACGAGGCGCGGCGATTGCTGGAGGATGACAGCGCGCTGGTGCGCGGGGCTGCGGTGTGGGCGCTGGCGCAGTTGATGCCTGATGAAGAGTTCGCGGCGTTGAGGACCGAGGCGATTGCTGGCGAGAGCGACGAAAGCGTGCGTGAGGAATGGCGCGCCGCCTCCTAGCACTCCGCTGTCATGCTCCGCGAAAGCGGGGCATCCAGTACGCCGCGGCCTCTCGATTGAACCACAGCCGTCTCGGAGTACTGGATCGCCCGGTCAAGCCGGGCGATGACACCGTTGTTGTGATGAGAGCGCTTCGCGCTCCTCACCATGAGGGTTGGGGACCTTGATTTCCCCACACGTTCCTTCAAGCTCGCCCGTCATGACAAACATGCCTTTCTTCACCCGCGACGGCGACACATTCCACCCGACGGAAGTCGCCAACGGCCCGTGGGATCCGAAATCACTGCACGGACGCGTCATCGTCGGCCTGCTCGGCTTCGCCATCGAGGAACGCCATTCCGGTCCTGAATTCGTGCCGGCGCGGTTGACCGTCGATATGTTTCGGCTGCCGACCATCGACAAGCCGATCGAGGTGACGACACGGCTGGTGCGCGACGGGATGCGCATCCGCGTCGTGGAAGCAGAGTTCTTGTCCGGCGGCGTCGGCATGGCGCGCGCCTCGTGCCAGCTGTTGCGGCGGACGCAGAATCCGGACGGCAATGTCTGGTCGCCGCCGAACTGGGACGCGCCGAAGCCGGCCGACATTCCCAAGCCGACCGATCCCAGGCTCGGCATGAACGGCAAATGGACCACGCGACCGATCGTCGGCCAGATGGGCTCGCTCGGGCCACGAAAACTCTGGATGAGCGAGGTGCGCGAGCTGGTCGCAGGCGTGCCGATGACGCCGTTCGTCCATGTCGCCACCGGCGCCGACTTCGCCAGTCCGTTCGCGAACGCCGGCGACAAGGGGCTCGGCTACATCAACAGCGACGTCACGATCTATCTGCACCGCCTGCCGGTGACGAACTGGATCGGCTTCGAGGTGGTGAACCACCATGCCACCGACGGTGTCGCGATCGGCGAATGCTGGCTCTATGACGAGCAGGGCCCGATCGGCACCGCCACGGTCGCGGCGCTGGCGCAGCGCAAGCCGATGGTAAATCCGTCGAAGCGGTAAGGACGCCGAACGACGGCTAACCCAAGTGTCGTTTCATTTCCGGCCGCGCCTTGAGCTCGGCGCCCTGCCTGGCGATGATCTTGGCTATGCGCTCCGGCGCAAACTTCAAATCGACAAACGCCGGCGCGGTGTTCGCGACCTCGTGATAGCTGACGATCCTGCCGTCGCGAAGCGTCATGATCGCAACGCCCTCGAACATCGCCCGCGCGCCATTCGCCTCCGGCAAGGTCGAGCGATAGCTGAACGTGTAGCGCGCATAGAGCGTGATGCCGTTCGACACCGGGTCGTGCATGTCCCAGCGGAAGTCGGTCGCCGTGCGATAGAACCAATCGTCGATCATCGCGGCGATCTTCTCGCGGCCGGCGAAGGCGCCATAGAACACGTCGTGATAGACGCCGTCCTCGGTGAAGAGATCCGCGAAGGCTTTTCCGTTGCGTTGTTCGACGGCGTCGCAGAAGGCACGCAGCATGGCGGTAGTCATATTTCCTCCAGTGCTTTTTATTGTGCCCTCGCCCCTTGCGGGAGAGGGCAGCTCCGCTCGTTGACACGCATTCACTTGGGTGAGGGGTATGTCTCCGCGAATGCGACACTCGCGTTTGCGGAAGCAACCCCTCATCCGGCGCTGCGCGCCACCCTCCCCCACAAGGGGGAAGGAAGACAGCACTTCACCCGATCTCGGCCACGGCGGCAAGAATGCGGGCGATGTCCTGCGGGCGCGAGAGGCGGTGATCGCCATCCTGGATCATGGTCAGCACGACGTCGTCGGCCGGCAGGCGATGGGTCAATGCGAACGCGTGCTGCCAGGGCACGTCAGGATCCTGCGCGCCTTGCAGGATGCGGACGGGACAGCCGAGATCGATGGCGCTGCCGAGCACGAGATGGTTGCGCCCCTCCTCGATCAGATTCCGCGTGATCGGATAGGGCGAGCCGTCGCCATAATCCGATGGTCTCAGCCAGACGCCTTTGGTCTCGATCTCTTTCTTTACCGCGGCCGGAAAATTCTTCCACATCAGCTCCTCGGTGAAATCGGGCGCCGGCGCGATCAGCACCAGGCCCGCCAGCGAGGCTTTGGCTTGCTGTTTCTCTTGCCGCTTTTTGATCTCGCGCGCGAGCAGCAGCGCCATCCAGCCGCCCATGGACGAGCCGATCAGGATTTGCGGGCCGTCGCAGAACCGCTCAAACACCGCGACGCTTTCCTCGAGCCAGCGCCCGATGGTTCCGTCGACGAAATCGCCGCCGGATTCGCCGTGGCCGGAATAATCGAACCTGACCACGGCGCGGCCGTGATCCCTGGCCCATTCGTCCAGCGCGACGGCCTTGCTGCCCTGCATGTCCGATTTGAACCCGCCGAGCCAGACCAGCCCCGGTCCTTGAGCAGATTCTTGACCAGATTCTTGATCAGATTTTTGGGCCGCGCGGCGGCGCACCGCGATCCGGCGCGCGGACGGGCCCTCGCCCACATCGATGAAGTCGAGCACGGCATCGGGAATTGGCTGATTCATGGAACGTTTACTCTGGCTGTGCGGTTTAAGCTGTCCGGACGTGCTCCGCAGCGCAGCCGAACGTCGGCATTTGCCCTTTGGGACGCTTGCGGAACAGAAGCAAGGTGTCTATGTCGGTCTGCGTGCCCCGCCGTGGCCAGAATGCCTCGCATTTGAGGCTTTTTCGACCGCCGCACGAGCGATTGCTTGCCGGCAACCGTATCTTCCTGCAAAATAGCCGCCTCTTTTCATAACTTTGGAGAACCACCCATTCGCCGTCCCAATAAAGCCCCGCCCACTGCCGCCAAAGACGGGCCGCGCATCAATGACGACATTCGCAATGCGCAGATCCAGTTGATCGATCAGACCGGTGACAACAAGGGCACCATCGAGACCGTCGCGGCGATCCGCCTGGCCCAGGAAGCCGGCATGGATCTGGTCGAGATCTCGCCGAACGTCAGCCCTCCCGTCTGCAAGATCATGGACTACGGGAAGTATAAGTATTCCGCGCAGAAGAAAGCCGCCGAAGCCCGCAAGCGGCAGAAGATCGTCGAGATCAAGGAGATCAAGCTCCGCCCGATGATCGACGACCACGATTACGAAGTGAAGATGCGCGCCATGCAGCGGTTCTTCGAAGAGGGCGACAAGGTCAAGATCACCCTGCGCTATCGCGGCCGCGAAATGGCGCACCAGGAGATCGGCACCAAGCTGCTCGACAAGATCAAGACCGACGTCGCCGAGCTCGCCAAGGTCGAGCAGGACGCGCGGTTCGAGGGCCGTCAGGTCGTCATGGTGCTGGCGCCGCGCTGACGCCGATACTTTGAACGAGCGAATTCAACGGCCCGTCCGGATGTCCGGCGGGCCGTTTTGTTTTCTTGGGCACCCGTCCTGTTGGCGATAGTTACGTCCTCGTCGCCTGCCAAGTGCCGCTGCACTGATCGCCGGAGATGATACCCCTCCACGAACCGGCGCCGTTCACGCCAGCGAGCCGGCCGCCCCCGTTCGCATGGGACGCGCCGACCGAGACCTGGACCGCCACGGTACCGCTGCGCTTGACCGTGCCGGAGACCCGGCCACCGCCGGCGGACGACACCCGGCTGCCCGCGACGGTGAAGGGGACGCTGTAGCCGGAGCTGCAATTGCCGCGGGTGGTGGCGAAGGTGACGTTCCAGACGCCGTCATAGCCGCGAGCGTCGGCAGCGGAGGGAAAGGCGGCCGTGGCGAGCACAGCCAATAGCGCCAGGCGGCGCGGACGGGCGACATCGGTCAAAGACGACAGCGACTGGGAAAAATGGGGCATTTTAATCCTGCTCCGGGCGACACGGCCGGGACATGAGGTTAGCAATTCCGAATAGTCGCCGGCTAGGTTCCACCGGTTCATCGTTGCCAATTCGCCCGTCCTCTGTCATAAGCCCAGCCTTCATTGCCCGGCTGATTAAGGGCTGCCGTGGCGGTGTCCGTGCGGGTTTCGCGCTTGTTCGTAAAACCTGAGCACAATCAACGCTCTAACGAGCATTTTGACGGCCAGCCGCCTTCGCGGGCGGATTTCTATGGCCATTAGGAGAGCCAAATGCCCAAGCTGAAGACCAAATCGGGCGCTAAAAAGCGCTTCAAGGTGACTGCCACCGGCAAAGTGATGTTCGCTCATCGCAGCAAGCGTCACGGCATGATCAAGCGGACGAAGAAGCAGATCCGTCAGCTGCGCGGCACCGCCGTGCTGTTCAAGACCGACGGCGACAACGTCAAGAAGTACTTCTTGCCGAACGCCTGATCGCGTCCACGATCATTGCCACCCGCGCCGCAGCTTTCGCGGCGATCCGAACATCAAGTCATCTTTCGAAGGATTTTTGTCATGGCTCGCGTCAAACGCGGTGTGACCGCCCACGCCAAGCACAAGAAAGTCTACAAGGCCGCCAAGGGTTTCCGTGGCCGCCGCAAGAACACGATCCGCACCGCCAAGCCGGCGGTCGAGAAGGCTCTCGTGTATGCCTTCCGTGATCGCAAGCGCAAGAAGCGGACGTTCCGCGCGCTCTGGATCCAGCGCATCAACGCTGCCGTGCGTCCGTTCGGCCTGACCTACAGCCGCTTTATCGACGGCATGGCCAAGTCCGGGATCACCGTGGACCGCAAGGTGCTGTCGGATCTCGCGATCAACGAGCCCGCGTCGTTCCAGGCGATCGCCGAGAAGGCCAAAGCCGCTCTGGCGGCCTGAAGCCTAGCGGCCGGCTCCGCCGGCCTTCAGCGCGCGTTGCGAGTAGCGCTGGGCGATCTCCGCCCGGCAGAATGCCGTGAATGACAGATACATGGTGCCGGATTTATTCCGGTACTTCCGGTCGCACACGCGCATCTCGCGTTGGTAAGCCTGTTTCCGCGCCATGTTGAGGCCGGGCATGAAGTCCGCCTCGCATTTCTTCTCGACGGCGGCGCCGAGCTGGACATCGCCGCTCGCGGTCAATTGGCAATCCTGAAACACCTTCATCGCGCTTTCGCAGCCCTTCTGGGCATCGATGGTGTCGACGACCTCGTCCAGCGTCATGGATTTCTCCATGCAGACCATGGCGCGCGCTGAGGTACTCGCGACCAAGAGAACGACCGCGAGAGCAGCCAGACAGGATCTTGAGAGCATCGCGAAAGCCTCCTTGAATCCCCTTGGTGCCAGGCCCCCGCGCGAGGTTCAACCCAGCCGCTCGTCAGCCCGAAATGACCGGCTTTTCGCTTGACGTTACTGCCTTCGGGCGGCGACAACCCAGCCGAATTTGGCAGCAGGGATTTGACCGTGTCCGACCTCGCAATGCTCGAAACATCCATCCTCGACCAGATCGCCGCCGCCGGCGACGAGGCCGCCCTCGAAGCGGTGCGCGTCGCTGCGCTCGGCAAGAAGGGGTCGATCTCGGCACTTCTTGCCACGCTCGGCAAGATGTCGCCGGACGAGCGCAAGACCCAAGGCGCTGCGATCAACCAGGCCAAGGACAAGGTCACCGAGGCACTCGCCGCGCGGCGCGACGTCTTGAAATCGGCGGCGCTCGACGCGCGGCTTGCGTCGGAAACCATCGACGTCACCCTGCCGCTGCGCGATACGCCGGCTGAGGCCGGCCGCATCCATCCGCTGAGTCAAGTCTGGGACGAGCTGACCACGATCTTTGCCGACATGGGATTCTCGGTCGCCGAAGGCCCCGATATCGAGACCGACGACTACAACTTCACCAAGCTGAATTTTCCGGAAGGCCATCCCGCGCGCGAGATGCACGACACCTTCTTCTTCCATCCGAAGGAGGACGGCTCCCGCATGCTGTTGCGCACCCACACCTCACCGGTGCAGGTGCGCACCATGCTGAGTGAGAAGCCGCCGATCCGCGTGATCTGCCCGGGCCGCACCTATCGCATCGATTCGGACGCGACCCACACGCCGCAATTCCACCAGGTCGAAGGCCTCGTCATCGACAAGCACTCCCATCTCGGCCACCTCAAATGGATCCTGCACGAGTTCTGCAAGGCGTTCTTCGAGGTCGACCACATCAACATGCGCTTCCGGCCCTCGTTCTTCCCATTCACCGAGCCGTCGCTGGAAGTCGACATCCAGTGCCGCCGCGACAAGGGCGAGATCCGCTTCGGCGAGGGCGAGGACTGGCTCGAGATTCTCGGCTGCGGCATGGTGCATCCGAACGTGCTGCGCGCCTGCGGCATCGATCCCGACGAGTACCAGGGCTTCGCCTGGGGCATGGGCATCGACCGCATCGCCATGCTGAAATACGGCATCGCCGATTTGCGCCAACTGTTCGACAGCGACGTCCGCTGGCTGTCCCATTACGGCTTCAAGCCGCTCGAAGTGCCGACGCTGGCGGGAGGGCTGAGCTCGTGATGGGCTTGCTCGGACATGACCTTCCGAAGACTCTCTGCGTTCCCTTCGCGGAGAGAACCCTCTCCCTGCCCCTCCCCCGCAAGCGGGGGAGGGAATGGATGGAGCGCGTGCGGAGCGTCCATCTCATGGATACGTATTCTCGCTCCACGCGAGAGGTCGGGCTCCCTCCCCCGCGTGCGGGGGAGGGTTGGGGTGAGGGTGTCTCCTCGATGGGGTTGCCAATGGTCGATCCTGAACATCCGGACTGGAAAGTACCGGCCAAGCTACGAGCCAATGCGCGCGCGCTCAGACGCAATTCGACCGATGCGGAGCGCATCCTCTGGTCGGAGCTGCGCGCCGGCCGATTGAACGGCGCGGGTTTTCGCCGCCAAGTACCGATCGATAGTTACATCGCCGACTTCATCTGCCACGCGGCCAAGCTCGTCATCGAGCTCGATGGCGGCCAGCACTTTTCTGATGAAGGCGAGCGCGCCGATGCACGGCGCTCTGCCGTGATCGAGGCGGAAGGCTTCATGGTGCTCCGTTTCAGCAACCTCGACATCATGACCAATCGTGTCGGCGTTCTCGAAACAATCGCTGCTGCCGTTGCGGAGAGAACCCCCACCCCAGCCCTCCCCCGCAAGCGGGAGAGGGAGCAGACCGTCGTCGTGGAGAAAAAGCAGCCATGAAATTCACTCTCTCCTGGCTGAAGGAACATCTCGACACCGACGAGCCGCTGGACAAGCTTGCCGACAAGCTCACCATGATCGGGCTCGAGGTCGAGAACATCGAGGACAAGGCGAAGGCGCTGAAGCCGTTCACCATCGCCAAGGTGATATCAGCCGAGCAGCATCCGAATGCGGATCGGCTGCGCGTCTGCATGGTCGACACCGGCGACGGTGGCGCGCCCGTGCAGGTGGTGTGCGGCGCGCCCAATGCGCGGACGGGGCTCGTCAGCGTGTTTTCGCCGCCCGGCACCTACATTCCCGGCAAGGACATCACGCTCGGTATCGGCACCATCCGGGGTGTCGAGAGCCGCGGCATGCTGTGCTCGGCGGCCGAATTGCAGATTTCCAACGACCATGACGGCATCATGGAATTGCCCGTGGATGCACCGATCGGCGCCGCCTACGCCGCATGGGCCGGCCTCGGCGATCCCGTGGTCGAGATCAACCTGACGCCGAACCGGCAGGACTGCACCGGCGTGCACGGCATCGCGCGCGATCTTGCCGCCGCCGACATGGGCAAGTTCAAGGACCCCACCATCAAGCCGATCAAGGGCGAATTCCCGTGCCCGGTGAAGGTCACGGTCGAGGACGCCGCGTTGTGCCCCGGCTTCGCGCTACGCCTCGTGCGCGGCGTGAAGAACGGCCCGTCGCCGGAATGGCTGCAGAAGCGGCTGACCGCGATCGGCCTGCGTCCGATCAACGCGCTGGTCGATATCACCAACTTCATGACCTACGACCGCGCACGGCCGCTGCACGTGTTCGACGCGAAGAAAGTGAAGGGCAATCTCGTGGTGCGCCGCGCCCGTGACGGCGAGACGCTGCTCGCGCTCGACGGCCGCACCTACAATCTCGATCCCGCGATTTGCGTGATCGCGGACGAGCACGGCGTCGAATCGCTCGCCGGCATCATGGGCGGAGAGGCCTCGGGCTGCGACGAGACCACCACCGACGTGCTGATCGAATCGGCGCTTTGGAACGAGATCAACATCGCCCAGACCGGCCGCAAGCTCGGCATCAATTCGGACGCGCGTTATCGTTTCGAGCGCGGTGTCGATCCGGCCTTCATGGTGCCGGGACTGGAGCTCGCGACGAAACTCGTGCTGGAGATGTGCGGCGGCACGCCGTCCGAGAACGTCGTGGTCGGCAAGAGCTTCGGCGACGACCGCGTGATCGATTTCCCGGTCACCGAGGTCAAGCGGCTCTCGGGCATCGAAGTGCCGATGCCGGAGATGAAGCGCATCCTGAGCCATCTCGGCTTCATGATGGCGGGCCCGGGGCCCGTCGTGAAGGTCGCGGTGCCGTCGTGGCGGTCCGACGTGCACGGCAAGGCCGACATCGTCGAGGAAGTCGTCCGCATCCACGGCGTCGACAAGGTGCCGATGACGCCGTTCGAGCGCGGCGAGGACGCTCGCAAATCCGTGCTGACACCGCTCCAGCTCCGCACCCGCCGCGCCAGGCGCGCGCTGGCGAGCCGCGGCATCATCGAAGCGGTGACCTGGTCCTTCATCACCAAGTCTGCCGCAAAGCTGTTCGGCGGCGGCCAGCGCGAACTCGAGGTCGCCAACCCGATTGCGTCGGATTTGTCCGATATGCGCCCGACCCTGTTGGCCGGCCTGATCGCGGCGGCGCAGGCCAATGCCGACCGCGGCTTTGGCGATGTCGCGCTGTTCGAGGTCGGGCAGGTGTTCAAGGGCGATCGCCCCCAGGATCAATTCATGGCGGCAAGCGGCGTCCGCCGCGGCTTTGCGTCGTCGCAGGGTCTCGGACGGCACTGGTCGGGTTCGGCGCAGGCTGACTTGTTCGACGCCAAGGCCGATGCGCTCGCGGTGCTCGCCGCCGCCGGCGCACCAATGCAGGCGCTTCAGATCGTCGCGGGCGGCCCGTCCTGGCTGCACCCCGGGCGCTCCGGTACGATCCAGATCGGGCCGCAAAATGTGCTCGGCTATTTCGGCGAGATGCATCCGCGCGCGCTCGAGGCGCTCGGCGCCGGCGGCCCGCTTGTCGTGTTCGAGGTGATCCTCGACCGCATCCCCGAGGCGAAGAAGAAGCCGACCCGTGCCAAGCCCGTGATCGAGCTGTCGGCCTTCCAGCCCGTCTCGCGTGACTTCGCCTTCATTGTCGACCGCACCGTGAAGGGCGGCGACATCGTGCGCGCGGCCCAGAGCGTCGACAAGAAGCTGATCACCGCCGTGAACGTGTTCGACGTCTACGAAGGCAAGGGCATCGACGACGGCAAGAAGTCGATCGCGATCGCGGTGACGATCCAGCCGCGCGAAAAGACCCTGACCGACCAGGAGATCGAGGCCGTCGCCGCGAAAATCGTGGCGGAGGTGACGAAGAAGACCGGCGGCACTTTGAGAGCATGATCATGCTCGAGAAATAATAGAGCATGAATCTCACTGACTTTCTTCCAAAGGACGTCAGCCTCACCATTGCGATGGCGCTCTGCGCCGTCGCTTTCGTTTCGGGCACCGCGCGCGGCTTCTCGGGCTTCGGCTCGGCGCTGATCTTCATGCCGCTGGCGAGCAGCATCGCGGCGCCGCGTCTGGTTGCCGCGCTGCTCCTCGTGATCGATTTCGTCGCGGCCGCGCCACTGCTGCCTGACGCCTGGCGCAAGGCCGACCGCAAGGCCACCGCCGTGATCGTGCTGGGCGCGCTGGTCGGCGTGCCCGTCGGCACCTATTTCCTCAGCGTGCTCGAACCCGTCACGACGCGATGGATCATCTCCTGCTTCGTCGCCGCGCTGTTGCTTCTGCTGCTGTCGGGCTGGCGCTATCGCGGCAAGGACCACGCCTGGCTCTCGGTCGGCATCGGCAGCCTCTCCGGCTTCTGTAGCGGCCTCGCACAGACCGGTGGGCCGCCGATCGTCGGTTACTGGCTCGGTCGCCCCATCGCCCCGATCGTCGCGCGCGCCAACATCTTGCTGTTCTTCGGCGCGTCGGATTTCTTCTCGATGGTCAGCTACGCGACGACGGGCCTGATCAGCCGCGAATCGCTCGTGCTCTCGCTCATCGTCGGGCCGGTCTATGCGATCGGCGTCGCCTTCGGCGCGTCGCTGTTCGGCCGTGCCAGCGAGAAGGTGTTTCGCACCATCTGTTACGGGCTGATCGCGATAGCGGTGATCGCCGGACTGCCGGCACTGGATGGGGTGTTGCGCTAAGCCATCCACAGTCGTGCGGGGGGAAGCCCCGCCGGCGCCGGAATTATTTTGTATGGGGGCCCCGCGCCCCCCCCCGCATAGTAGGCGGGGGGGGCGCCACGGCGGGGGGGGGCGTGTGCGCGCCGCGCGTGAGCCACGCCCCCG
>NZ_JBVVPL010000055.1:31057-37355 GCF_055807615.1 Bradyrhizobium sp. MV1.5
GGGTTTTGGGGGGGGGGGGGGGGGGGGGGGGTGGGGGGGGCGGCCCCCCCCCCCCCCCCCCCGCGGCCCCCGCCCCCCCCCCCCCCCCACGACTGAATTAGTTCCTCTGCTGCCGCGGCGCCCGCCGCTTCTTCGTCGACTGCGTCGGCACATCGGCTGGCTCGTCCTTGAGCGCGCCGATCTTGCGCAAGGCCGCGTCCGCGGCGCGCTCGCCGCTTTCCCAGGCGCCGTCGACGGTGCCCCACAGCGTCTCGTGCGTGGCTTCGCCGGCGAGGAACATGTTGCCGATCGGCTCGGCCAGGATTCTTCGCGAGAGCTGACCGCCCGGCGAGGCCGCCGACATCGCACCCATCACGAACGGCGAGGCGTTCCAGCGCGTCGCGCTGGCTTTCCGCACGGCGGCGGCCACTTCGCTGCCGAACAGCTTCGTGATCCATTCTCTGGCGAAGGCCGTCATCGCCTTCTCGCCTTGCCCGGACAGATCGCGGCCGAACGAGCCGCCGACATCGATCGAGCACAGCGAGGATCCCCCGATATTGGCGAACATCAGCGCCGTGCGCGTCGAGTTGCTCTGCTCGATCAGGATATCGTCGCGCGACAGGCCGAGCGGATTGCCCGGCAGTTGCAGCACGATGTGATCGTAGCTTCCGAGCGTGAGCTTCGAGGCGGCATCGAGCGTGCGCTTCGGAATGTCAGGCCCAAACTTGATCGCGCCCGAAATCAGCACATTGGTCGAGACCGTGATGATGGCGGCACGTGCGGCGATCTTGCCGGCTTGTGTCTCCACGCTGACGTCGCGATTGCTCCAGACGATCCGGCTCGCCGGCGTCGACAGCGCGACCGGCGCCTGCTCACCGAGTTTGGTGATCAGGGTCCCCAGGCCCTGGCGGCAGGCGATCGCGGCGTTGCGATCCTGTGCCCGCGCCTTGTCGATCGCAGACAGCTCCTTCAGGTCCTTGCCGGCGAAGCTCGCGCCCAGGATGAACTCGGCCGCGCCGGCCCAATCGCCGAGATCCTTCGGCAGCACCGAGGCGCAGGCGGTATCGAGCTTGCCGCGCGCGGCCTCGTCGATGGCGCGGTTGGCGCGCACCAGCGCCGCCAGGAATTCCTCGGTCTCGCCGGCCCGTGCGTTGCGGCGGCCGATGCGCATCTTCTGGCCTGATGGCGCCGGCAGAACGTCGAGCCCGGCACTGCGCGCCAGCCGGATCATCGGATTGGTGTCGGGATTGTGCATCCAGCGCGCGCCGCGATCGAACGGCGTGTCGAAGGTGGTCGTATCCGTGATGCAGCGGCCGCCGATCTGCGACGCCGCTTCCACCACCACGACCCTGCGATTGGCCGCCATGATGCGCCGCGCCGCGGCAATTCCGGCCGCGCCCGCGCCGATCACGACGATGTCAGCCTCGCGTGGCAGGGGCGCGGCGGTTGCGCGCAGGACCGGCATCGCGGCAAGGCCCGCCGATGCCGATAGGAAGCTGCGGCGCGTGATTGTCATGACATGGTTTCCGGAGACTTGCAGCAAACGGGAACAGCTAGCGAACCTTGCCGCATCTGATGTTGCGCGGCAACCATCATGGTGAATCAATCGTGCTTGATGTCACAGAACGATGAACCGAATTGCAACACGTTCCGACCATGATAGAGAAGAGAAAAAGACGGCCGGAAAAGGCCGTGGGGGAGTTTTGAAATGGGGACGGTCCTGGATTCAGTCGGCAAGCTGATTGCCGCGTACCTCTCGAAGGAGGTGCCGGGCTATGAGCCGTTCACGCCGAGCGACCCCGAGCATCTGCGCGGCGTGATCGAGCCCGGCGACGTGCTACTGGTCGAGGGCAACAACCGCATCTCGGGCATCATCAAATATCTGACGCAGTCGACCTGGTCCCACGGCGCACTCTATGTCGGCCCCATCGAAGGCGCGGAAGAGCCCGATGGCGAGCCGCACGTGCTGATCGAGGCCAATATCGGCGAAGGCGTCACCTCCGCACCGCTGTCGAAATATTTCCCCTATCACACCCGCGTCTGCCGTCCGGTCGGGCTGTCCTATGAGGACCGCACCACGGTCTGCCGCTATGCGATCAACCGCATCGGCTTCGGCTACGACACCAAGAACATCGTCGACCTGATGCGCTTTCTGTTTCCGCTGCCGATCCCGCAGCGCTGGCGGCGCCGCATGATCTCGATCGGCTCGGGCGATCCCACCAAGATCATCTGCTCGGCCCTGATCGCACAAGCGTTCGACGCCGTGCGTTACCCGATCCTGCCCAAGATCACCAAGGCCGGCAGCCGCGCCGCCCGCCGCGAGATCCTGCACATCCGCGATTCCTCGCTCTACATGCCCCGCGACTTCGACATCTCGCCCTATTTTGAAGTCGTCAAACCCACCATCGTGCACGGCTTCGACTACACCGCCTTGCACTGGGCCGACAAGCAGAAGCCGCTCGAGGAGGTAGCCGGCACCTTCGGTGTGTTTCCAGAAACGTTCCGTGCGCCGCCGCTCGTTCCTGAAGCGACTGACGAAGAGGCGCCGGTTTCGGCTGAAGAAGTGATGCGTGAGGCGGCTGCGGAGATGAGCGTTGCCTTCTCCGAGCATTTTGTGCTGCTGAACGATCTCGCAAAGTACCGCGCGCAGGGACACGCGCTGGGGATGGCGGCGTAGCTCCGCCGTCGTCCTGGCGAAAGCCAGGACCCATTATCAGAGGAGACGTTTGGCGAGGACCGGCCGTTCGGTACAGCTACCGCGCGCGATCGATAAGCTCCGCGGTATGGGTCCTGGCTTTCGCCAGGACGACATTGGTGGATATCGTTGGCCCCTCACAATGGCGAGTGAGTACGACCCTACCGCTCTGCCCGCCCAATCACCGCCATCAGCTCCGCGATCTTCTCGCGCTGGTCCGCCTTGTCGCCGCTCGCGATCGCATGCTCGACGCAATGGGCGACGTGATCTTTCAGAACCTCTTCCTCGACCCGGCGCAGCGCAGCGCGGACCGCCGAGATCTGCGTCACGATGTCGATGCAATAGCGGTCCTCCTCGACCATTTTCGAGAGGCCGCGAACCTGCCCCTCGATCCGGCCGAGACGTTTTCCGACAGATGCCTTGATGTCCTTGCGCATGCGGCTTATATACCCCCCTAGGGTATAACTTGCAAGACCGGAGCGTGGCAATGACCGACGCGGAACACGAGCACCGTCACAACGCGGAAACACATTCCGGATGCGGCTGTTCCAGTAAGGCTGCCCCGGTCGCCCAGCCCGCCGCTGCCTCCTGCTGCGGCGCGCACGGCGATCACGCGCATGACCACGGCGCCGCGGCAAAAGTCCGTGATCCCGTCTGTGGCATGACAGTCGATCCCGCGACGTCCAAGCACCGCTTCGACCATCACGGCGCGACCTTCCATTTCTGCTCGGCCGGCTGCCGCACCAAATTCGCCGAGGATCCCGCAAGATATCTCGCCAAGGAGAAGACACCCGAGCCCGAGATGCCCGCAGGCACGATCTACACCTGCCCGATGCATCCGCAGATCCGCCAGGCCGGACCCGGCACCTGCCCGATCTGCGGCATGGCGCTCGAGCCGGAAGTGGCGAGCCTGGAGACCGGGCCCAATCCTGAGCTTGCCGACATGACGCGGCGGTTCTGGATCGGCGGCGCGCTGGCTTTGCCGGCCGTGGTGCTGGAGATGGGCGGCCATCTCGCGGGCCCGCACAACTGGATCGATGCGACGCTGTCGAACTGGATCCAGCTCGTCTTCGCCACGCCCGTGGTGCTGTGGGCCGGCTGGCCGTTCTTCGTTCGCGGCCGGCAGTCGCTGCTGACGCGCAACCTCAACATGTTCACGCTGATCGCGATGGGTACGGGCGTTGCCTATGTCTACAGCCTGATCGGCACCATCGCGCCGCAGATCTTCCCGGCCACATTCCGCGGGCATGAAGGCGCGGTCGCGGTCTATTTCGAGGCAGCGGCCGTCATCACCGTGCTGGTGCTGCTCGGGCAGGTGCTGGAGCTGCGAGCCCGCGATGCGACGTCGGGTGCGATCAAGGCGCTGCTGCAGCTCGCCCCCAAGACCGCACGGCGCATCGATGGCGATGGCGGCGAGCACGAGGTCGAGATCGACGCGCTTCATGCCGGTGACCGCTTGCGCGTGCGGCCGGGCGAAAAAGTGCCGGTCGACGGCGTCATTCTGGAAGGCCGTTCCTCGCTCGACGAGTCGCTCGTAACAGGCGAATCCATGCCGGTGAGCAAGGAGACGGGCGCGAAGGTGATCGCCGGCACGCTCAACCAGTCCGGCAGCTTCATCATGCGCGCCGACAAGGTCGGGCGGGAGACGCTGCTGTCGCAGATCGTGCAGATGGTGGCCGACGCGCAGCGCTCGCGGGCGCCAATCCAGCGCCTCGCCGATCAGGTTGCCGGCTGGTTCGTGCCGGCGGTGATGACGGTCGCGGTCGCTGCCTTCGCGGCCTGGGCCTGGTTCGGGCCGGAGCCGCGGCTGGCCTTCGGCCTCGTCGCCGCCGTCAGCGTACTGATCATCGCCTGCCCCTGTGCGCTGGGACTCGCGACTCCGATGTCGATCATGGTCGGCGTCGGCCGCGGCGCGCAGGCAGGCGTGCTAATCAAGAACGCCGAGGCGCTCGAGCGAATGGAGAAGATCGACACGCTGGTGGTCGACAAGACCGGCACCCTGACCGAGGGCAAGCCGAAGGTGGTCGCGATCGTGCCCGCGGCCGGCTTTGCGGAAGACGATATCCTCCGCATGGCCGCCAGCGTCGAGCGCGCCAGCGAGCATCCTCTGGCCGACGCGATCATGCGCGCGGCGAAGGAGAAGCAGCTCGCGCTGGGCCAGGTCGAACAATTCGATTCGCCGACCGGCAAGGGCGCGACCGGCAAGGTCGACGGCAAAACCATCGTGCTCGGCAATGCCAAATATCTGATGTCGATCGGCATCGACACCAAAGCGCTCGATGGCGAGGCCGAACGACTGCGCGGCGATGGCGCGACCGTGATCAACATGGCGGTCGACGGCCGGCTTGCCGGCCTGTTCGCGATCGCCGATCCGGTCAAGGCCTCGACCCCAGAGGCGCTGAAGGCACTCGCGGCCGAAGGTATCAAGGTCATCATGCTGACCGGCGACAACCGCACCACGGCGGAGGCCGTGGCGCGCAGGCTCGGCATCGCCGACGTCGAGGCCGAAGTGCTGCCGGATCAGAAGAGCGCGGTGGTGACAAAGCTGCAGAAGGCCGGCCGCAGTGTCGCCATGGCCGGCGACGGCGTCAACGACGCGCCGGCGCTGGCCGCGGCCGAAGTCGGCATCGCGATGGGCACCGGCACGGACGTGGCGATGGAGAGCGCCGGCGTCACCCTGCTGAAGGGCGACCTCACCGGCATCGTCCGAGCGCGAAAACTGTCGCAGGCGACGATGAGCAACATCCGGCAAAACCTGTTCTTCGCCTTCATCTACAACGCCGCAGGCATTCCGATCGCGGCCGGCATCCTCTATCCGACCTTCGGCGTGCTGCTGTCGCCGATCATCGCAGCCGCCGCGATGGCGCTGTCCTCGGTCAGCGTGGTCGGGAATGCGCTGCGGCTGCGGGCAACGCGGCTGTGAGCGCGCACCGTTCACGAAACGCGGTAAGATACGCGTAGCCCGGATGAAGCGAAGCGCAATCCCGGGTCTGTCCACGCATCGAAACTGTCCCGGATTGCGCTTCGCTCCATCCGGGCTACCGACTACGCACCAAGCGGTACGCACGGAGAGGACTTGATGCAGCGAATCACGATAACCATCGAGGACGACCTCCTGGCGGAGATCGATGCTGCGGCGGAAGCGCGCGGCTATCAGAACCGCTCCGAGATCATTCGCGACCTCGCACGTGCCGGCTTGCAGCAGAGCAGCGAGGACACCGCGCAGACCGGGCCCTGCGTCGCCGGCCTCGTCTATGTCTACGACCATGCCGCCCGCGATCTCTCAAAACGCCTGGTGCAGGAATTCCATGGCCACCACGACCTCGCGCTGGCGACGCTGCATGTCCATCTCGACGATAGCAATTGCATGGAGATGACGGCACTGCGCGGCGACGCCGGCGAGGTCAGGCATTTCGCCGACCATATCATCGCCGAACGCGGCGTGCGTTATGGCCGCGTGGTGATGATTCCGACGGGTGACGGAAAACAGGCGAAGGCGCGCAAGCACGGGCACCGGCATGAGTAGATTCGCCGCATAGACGGTGCGTTCCCTTCTCCCCTTGCGGGAGAAGGTGGCGCGAAGCGCCGGATGAGGGGTTTGCCTCCGCGCACTCAGAACGCGAG
>NZ_JBVVPL010000056.1:0-36700 GCF_055807615.1 Bradyrhizobium sp. MV1.5
CACGCACAAAAAAATGCCCCACATCGAGCCTCACTCCCGCTCGGCCAATTAAGCAAAGCCCTCGCAAGCGGGAGAGGCTACCGAGTACGCCGCGCGATCAGTCCGCCAAACTTACAGATACCGCTTCAACTCCACTGCGGCCTCTTCCGGCGTGCGCTTCAGGTTGAACGGCGAGACGAAGCGGCCGTCGCGATCCATCAGATAGATCAACGCGGTGTGGTCCATAGTGTAGTCGCCGTCCTTGGTCGGGACCTTCTTGGCATAGACCCGGTAGGAGGTGATCACCTTGGCGGTCTCGGCAGGATCGCCGCTGAGGCCCTCGAGGTGCGGGTCGAAGCTCGATAGATAATCCTTCATCGTCGCCGGCGTATCGCGCTCGGGATCGACCGAGATGAAGACGGCATTGACCTTATCGGCGTCCTTGCCCATCGCGCGCAGCACTTCCGAGATCTCGAACAACGAGGTCGGGCAGACATCGGGGCAATGGGTGTAGCCGAAGAAGATCAGGGTCGGCTTGCCCTTCAGGTTCTTGTCGGTAACGGCCTTGCCGTTCTGGTCGGTGAGCTGGAACGGGCCGCCGATCGCGGCCGGCTGCGCCACCTTGCTGACCCCGCCCATGGCCCAGAATACGATCAGGAGCCCGAGGACGAGGCTTGCGGCGAAGGCGGTCGCGATCACCAGCGGACGGGCGGTAGGGCTCATAAGCGGAAAACTTCCTGTCGCGGGTCAGAAGCAGGCGGCAAGACCGGTCCTGATCATTTCGAAGAAAACCTGGCTGCCGTAGTGGAACCAGAGCGCGAGCGCGCCGAGCACGACCAGGCCGCCGACGCCGGCACCGGCCAACAGCAGCACGAACGGCATCCGGCCGGCAGTGGGCGAATTGTCCGATACAGGATGGGCGGGGTGCAGTGGTTGAGCCATGACAACGATCGGGGTGAAGGCCAGAGTTCCCGAGCGTTCAAATAAGCTTTGCCCCGCCTGCGGGCAAGGCGCCGCTGGCTGGCAAACAATCCCGTCAGGCCGAGGATGTCAGTGCAGGAGCTGGCCCCGGGCGGATTCGAGCCGGTCCGCTTGCGGGAGTGGCCCGCGCGACGGCTTGTTGGCCGAGGCCTGCGCGTCGAGGTAGCAGGGCTTGTACATGGCCTGGAGCTGCCTGCCCTTCAGGAAGAGCATATGCGGGGTGAGGCCGCCGCGCTGATTGATCCAGCGCTTCACCTGCGAGGGATACATCGCATAGAGCATCTGGGTCGCTTCGGTATTCGTGACGGCGCGGCCGTTGCTGCCGAAATCCCACGCGGCGTGGAAGCCCAGTGTCGCGTGCGACGTCACGCAGATACGGTCAGGCGGGATGGCGCCGAGGACGATGGTGCAGGCAGAGGCGCAGAGACCGTCGATGATGACGGTATCGCCCGACTGTCGCAGGTCCTGGTATTTGTCGACGTAGGTTCCGATCCGGCCGCCGCGGTCATCCGCGATCCGAACCACTGCCTGAGAAGCGCCCATGCTCGCGATCAGGAGAACCGCCGCAAGCAACCCCGTCAGAAACTTCATTGGCCCCCGCCCCAGTCGAATTCGAATCTGTGTGTCAGGTGGTGATGCCCTGCTAGGGTCTGTCGTAACCGCGGTTTTGTCTAGGCATGCCGGCTCGTTCAAAACAAATTCAAATCCAGTGTTGCGCCGGCGCTGCACTCAGCCGGTCTTTTTCCCGAAGTGGAACAAGTTAACGATGTCTTACGCGCCACAACTCTTGATCTCAGTTGCAACCGCCGGCTTCAATCCGGGCAACTACAGGGGGAACCTGTGGAGGGGGAAACACATGGGGGGGGGAACATATGGCCGAACAGATGGCTGAAGAGACTGACGTCATCGTTGTCGGCGCAGGACTGTCGGGCCTCGTGGCCGCAACCGAGATAGCGGACGCCGGCAAGCGCGTGATCGTGGTCGATCAGGAGGGCGAGCAGTCGCTCGGCGGCCAGGCATTCTGGTCGTTCGGCGGATTGTTCCTGGTCGATTCGCCGGAGCAGCGCCGGCTCGGCATCAAGGACTCCTTCGACCTTGCGATGCAGGACTGGCTCGGCACCGCCGGCTTCGACCGTGACGAGGATTTCTGGCCGCGGCAATGGGCCGAGGCCTATGTGGCGTTCGCGACCGGCGAGAAGCGTGCGTGGCTACGCGCGATGGGCCATCGCATTTTCCCCGTAGTCGGATGGGCCGAGCGCGGCGGCTATGACGCGATGGGCCACGGCAATTCGGTACCACGCTTTCATGTCACCTGGGGCACCGGGCCCGGCATCGTCGAGCCGTTCGAGCGCCGCGCGCGCGAGGCCGTCAAAAGCGGCCGGCTGAGCTTCAGGTTCCGCCATCGCGTCGACGCGCTCTCGACCACCAACGGCACGGTGGATGGCGTCGGCGGTGCCATTCTCGCCCCGGATAATGCCGAGCGCGGCAAGAGCTCATCGCGCAAGGTCGTCGGCGAGTTTGCGTTGAAGGCGCAAGCCGTGATCGTCGCCTCGGGCGGCATCGGCGGCAATCACGAGCTGGTGCGGCAGAACTGGCCGAAGCGGCTCGGCGCGCCGCCGAAATTCATGATCTCCGGCGTGCCCGAGCATGTCGACGGCCGCATGATCGGCATCACCGAGACATCAGGCGCGCGGCTGATCAACCGCGACCGCATGTGGCATTATGTCGAAGGCATCCAGAACTGGTCACCGATCTGGCCGCGCCACGGCATCCGGATCCTGCCCGGCCCCTCCTCGATGTGGTTCGACGCCACCGGCACGCGCTTGCCGGCGCCGCTCTTCCCCGGCTCCGACACGCTCGGCCAGCTCCAATACATCATGTCCACCGGCTACGATTATTCCTGGTTCATCCTGACCCAGAGCATCATCAAGAAGGAGTTTGCGCTTTCGGGCTCGGAGCAGAACCCCGACCTCACCGGCAAGAGCTGGCGCATGACGATCAAGCGCGCCACCAACAAGGGCGCGCCGGCGCCGGTGGAGGCGTTCAAAAGCCATGGTGTCGACTTCATCGTGCGCGACAAAATCGAGGATCTCGTTGCGGCCATGAACGAGTTGGCCGGCAGCGACCTCCTCAAGCTCGAGCACATCAGGATGCAGATCGAGGCGCGCGACCGTGAGATCGCCAACCCTTACGTCAAGGACGCGCAGGTGATGAACATCCACAATGCGCGGCGCTATATCGGCGACAGGCTGATCCGCACCGCCTCCCCGCACCGCATCCTCGATCCCGCGCAAGGGCCGCTGATCGCGGTCAAGCTCAACATCCTCACCCGCAAGACGCTGGGCGGTTTCGAGACCGACCTCTCTTCGCGCGTGTTCGGCGAGGAGGGCAGCGTCATCCCCGGCCTCTACGCCGCGGGCGAAGCCGCCGGCTTCGGCGGCGGCGGCGTGCACGGCTATCGTTCGCTGGAAGGCACGTTCCTGGGCGGCTGCCTGTTCTCGGGCCGCAATGCGGGCCGGGCCGCGGCGAAGGCCGTGGGCTAGATGACACGGCGGCGGCTGCGCATTGCGGCGTTTGTTGCGGCATTCGCCGCCGCCTCGGCTGCGTCCGCCGACACGATCGACATCGACGGCGTGAAGCGGTCCTATACTGTGCAATTGCCGGCGAAGCGGCTCGTGCCGCTCGTCGTCGTGCTGCACGGCAAGACCCAGCGCGGCGCCGACATGATGACGCGGACGGCGTGGCCGCAGGTCGCAAAGCGCGAGGGGGTTGCCGTGGTCTTTCCTGATGGCCTCAACCACGCCTGGGCCGATGCGAGGACCAAGGCAGGACCGGCGCTCCGTGGTCCGCCCGCGGGCACCGACGACGTCGCCTTCATCGCAAAGCTCGTCGAGAAGCTGGTGGCGAACGGCACCGCCGACCCTCGCCGCGTCTATGTCACCGGCATCTCCAATGGCGGCGCCATGGCGATGACGCTGGTCTGCGCCCGCGCCGATCTGTTCGCTGCGGGCGCGAGCGTGAGCATGAATCTCACCGACGAGACCGCAGTCACATGCCATCCGTCGCGGCCGCTGCCGATGCTGCTGATGAACGGCACGGCCGATCCGCTCGTCCCCTACGAGGGCGGCCGCGGATCGAGCTATTATGCCGCCGACGGGTTCTGGTCCACCGAGGAGACGCTTGCGTTCTGGCGCAAGCTCAACGGCTGCGAGAGCGATAATGCCGACACGACCGATTTGCCCGACAGGGCTCCCGCAGACCAGTCCACGGTGACACGGATCTCCTCGCGCTGTCCTGAGGGGCACGACGTCGTGCTTTATCGCATCAATCAAGGCGGTCACCGCATGCCCGGATTTTCTCCGGATGCCCGCTTCCCGAAGGTCGCCGCCAGCTTGCTCGGGACGCAGAACGGCGACATCGACGCAGCCGAGACGATCTGGACGTTCTTCGGCCAATTTCCTTGAAGTGCAACGCATGCATAGCCAGCGACGCATGCGTGCCCGGGGTGGCACAGGGCAGGCGGCTGCGCTAGACAGGGCCGCCATTCAAAGGAGACCCCAATGAGCATTCAGCGTCTTGAAACCGGCCCGCGCATGAGCCAAATCGTCGTGCACGGCAACACCGTCTATCTCGCCGGTGTCGTCGCCAACAACGCCGCCGGCGAAAGCGTGACGAAGCAGACCCAGGACATCCTGGCGACCATCGACAGCCATCTCGCCAAGGCCGGCACCGACAAGTCGAAGCTGCTCTCGGCCACGATCTACATCACCGACATGAAGACCTTTGGCGAGATGAACGCGGTGTGGGACGGCTGGGTCTCGCCCGGCAACACGCCGGCACGCGCCACCGTCGAAGCCAAGCTCGCAGCGGCACAATACACCGTCGAAATCATGGTCACAGCGGCGAAGTAACTGCGGAAAATTCACGCGCGCTGATGACCTCAGAGGTAATCGATCAGCGCGTGTGAACCTTCGATAGTCAGGTCAGCCGAACAACACGGCGCCATCGAAGGAGACGACCATGACCGACCCCATCACCATCGCCCGCCGCTATATCGATCTCTGGAACGAACGTGCAGCCGGCCGCCGGCGCGAACTGCTGAGCCAGAACTGGACGGCGGATGCGAGCTATGTCGATCCCCTGATGAAGGGCGACGGCCATGACGGCGTCGATGCGCTGATCGCAGGCGTGCAGCAGCGCTTCCCCGATTTCAAGTTCAAGCTGATCGGCGAGCCCAACGGCTACGGCGACCATGTCCGTTTCAGTTGGGGCCTTGGTCCCGAGGGCATCGACAGCCCGATCAAGGGGACGGATTTCGCCGTGCTGAAGGACGGCCGCATCAGGAGCATCACGGGATTTCTGGACCAGGTCCCAGCGGGCGCGTGAGCGCGCGCTGCTCGATGCAAGGCCCTCTCCCTTGTATGGCAGGGCGATCGCATATGAAGAAGCATATGGCTGCAAGCTCGACTGCGGCCATCCTTCGAGACGCCCGCCTGCGGCGGGCCCTCAGGATGAGGGATGAGTATGCGGCAGCATTTCAAGGCAGATGGATGCAGCTGAGCCTCATCCTGAGGAGACCGCGAAGCGGTCGTCTCGAAGGAGGCGGCGCTCGCTCAGGCGCCGCTGAGACGTCATATGCGATAGCGCTGCCCTTTAAGGAGAGGGCGCAGCGGCGCTCGTCGCACAAGCGCTAGTTATTCGCGCTCGCGGAATCGTCCATCGCCTTGAAGGCTTCCTCCAGCTGCAGCGAGATCGGCACGTTCAGCCGTTCGCCGGTCGGAAGCCGTGCGGTGAACCATTTGTTGTAGAGCGGGACGAGGTCGTGGTTGGAGCCGAGCTTGCGGAAGCTGCGATCGACCACCGCCGCCAGTTGCGGTTCGCCCTTGCGGAACATGATGCCGTAGGGATCGTAGGACAGGTAATCGCCGGTGACGCGGAACTTGTCCTGTGCCTTGTGGCGCACGATCAGGCTGGACAGCAGGATGTCGTCGGTCGCGAACGCATCGGCCTTGCCGTCGACGAGCGTCTGGTACGACTGTTCGTGATCGGCACCGACAATGATGGTCAGTCCCAACGAGGACTTCTTGTCGGCCGCCTGGATCGCCTGCTCGTTGGTGGTGCCCTTCGTCACCACGATAGTCTTGCCCTTCAGATCAGTCAGTGACTGGACGCTGGAGGCTTTGGGCACCATCAGCTTGGTGCCGGCGACGAACATCAGCGGCGAGAAGGCAACGCGCTTGCCGCGCTCGGCATTCGCCGTGGTCGAGCCGCATTCCAAATCGATCTTGTTCTGGAGCACGGCGTCGATGCGGTCATCGGAGGTGACCTTGACGTAGGCGATCTTGAGATTGGGATCGTCGACTTCGACGCCGATCTCCTCGACGATGGCCTCGCAGAGCTCGAGGCTGTAGCCGATCGGCCGGTTGGCCTGGTCGAGGAAGGAGAACGGCGGCGAGCTCTCGCGATAGCCGAGCCGCACGGTGTGCGCGGTCTTGATCGCTGACAGCGTCGGGCTAAGCCCTTCGCTGCCACCGGTCTGGGCGGAAGCACCCTTTGCCAGCAGGCACGCTGCCAGCAACAGACCGCCCGATATCGCCATTGAAAGGCGCATGATGCACTCCGATCAATGGCCGGCCATCGCAGGCACTTCGCCGGGGATCATATCCCCCGGCACGGCATCGCCCGGTCCAAGCTCATGCTCGGGCCCGAGCTCGCCTTCCCATTTGGCCACGACCGAGGTTGCGAGCGTGTTGCCGATCACGTTGGTGGCGCTGCGGCCCATGTCGAGGAAGGTGTCGATGCCCATGATCATCAACAGCCCCGCCTCGGGGATGCCGAACTGCGACAGCGTCGAGGCGATCACCACGAGGGAGGCGCGCGGCACGCCGGCAACGCCCTTCGAGGTGATCATCAGGGTCGCCAGCATCGCGAGCTGGGTGCCGAGCGGCATGTCGATGTGATAGCTCTGCGCGATGAAGACGCTCGCGAAGGTGCAGTACATCATCGTGCCGTCGAGATTGAAGGAATAGCCGAGCGGCAGCACGAAGCTCGATATCCGCGACGAGGCGCCGAACTTGTTCAACCCCTCCAGGGTTTTCGGATAGGCCGCTTCAGAGCTCGCGGTGGAGAACGCGATCATCAGCGGCTCGCGGATCAGCTTCAGCAGATGGGCGTAGCGTGGCCCGATCACGATGAAGCCCACGACCACCAGGATGCCCCACAGGAGCGCGAGCGAGAGATAGAACCCGCCCATGAAGACGATGAGCTTCCAGAGCACCAGCAGGCCGTTCTTGGCAACGGTCGCGGTGATGGCGGCCCAGACAGCGAACGGCGCGAACAGCATCACATAGCCGGTGACCTTGAGCATGATGTGGCCGATGTCGTCGATCAGCGCCAGGATCGGCTTTGAGCGCTCGGGCATCGAGCCCATCGCCACCGAGAAGAACACGGCGAAGATCACGATCTGCAGGATCTCGTTTTGCGCCATCGCATCCGCGATCGAGGTCGGGATCAGATGGGTCAGGAATTTTTCGATCGAGAAGGCGGAAACCGGCAGGCCGGTCGACTGCGCCTTGTCAGGCAGCGTCCCGGGGAAATTCGCGCCGGGCTGGAGCAGATTGACCATCACGAGGCCGAGCATCAGCGAGACGAAAGAGGCGCTGATGAACCAGCCCATGGTCTTGGCGAAGATGCGGCCGAGCTTGGAGCCCGAGCCCATATGAGCAATGCCGCCGACCAAGGTCGCAAACACCAGCGGCGCGATGATCATCTTGATCAGGCGCAGGAAAATCACGGCGATCAGGTTGATGGACGAGGCCCAATCGCCCCGCGTGTCGGGCAGGAAATTGTAGATCGCCGCGCCCATGATGATGCCGAGCACCATCGCCAGCAGAATGAATTGCGTAAACCTGTTCGACATTGAACACCCCCGCTACACCGACCGCTTCATGATGTCGCAGATATGACGGCTGCGCAACACGCTTGGCGTGCGGTCGCCGCGGCGGATGTTCCCGTTGCGAAACGGGCGTCTGCGATCTAGCCTTCATGCAGCGCACAACGAATGCGGCTTGCACGTTTTTCTTGCGGCAGCTGCATCAATAATCGTCAAATGACCGAGGGAAACATCATGAGCGGCAGTATCAATCGTCAGATTCTTCTGGTGGAAAAGCCCAGCGGCAAACTCGGCCCCGAGCACTTCAAGATGGTCGAAGGTGCGATGCCTGAGCCGAAGGACGGCGAGGCCTTGCTGCGCGTTCGATACATCTCGCTCGACGCCGCCAACCGGGCCTGGATGCACGGCGCGACCTATCGTTCAGCAGTCGAAGCCAACAGCGTGATGGCCGGCGGCGCCATCGCCGAGGTCATCAGCTCGAAAGCGCCGGAGCTTGCGCCGGGCGACATCGTGTTCGGCGATACCGGCTGGCAGGAGTTGGCGGTAGTGCCCGCCAAGCATCTCACCAAGATGCCGAAGCTCGAGCCGATGACGCATCTGCTCAGCGTATTCGGCATCGCCGGCCTCACCGCCTATTTCGGCCTGCTGGAGATCGGCAAGCCCAAAGAGGGCGAGACGGTCGTGGTCTCTGCGGCCGCAGGCTCGGTCGGCTCGATCGTCGGGCAGATCGCGAAGATCAAGGGATGCCGCGTGGTCGGCATCGCCGGCGGCGCCGACAAGTGCAGCTGGCTGACCTCCGAGCTCGGCTTCGATGCCGCCGTCGACTACAAGGACGGCGCGGTGTTCAAGGCGTTGCGCGCGGCGGCTCCGAAGGGCATCGACGTCTATTTCGACAATGTCGGCGGCGACATTCTCGAAGCCTGCCTGCCGCAGATGAACAATTACGGCCGCATCGCCTGCTGCGGCGCGATCTCGCAATATGACGGCGCGCCCTCGGCACACGGCCCGCGCGGCGTGCCCGGCCTGATCGTGGTGAAGCGGCTCGTCATGCAGGGCTTCATCGTGATGGACTACATGAAAGAGAGCCAGCGTGCGCTCGCCGACCTCCAGGCCTGGGTCACGTCCGGCAAGCTGAAGGTGCAGGAGGACATCATCGACGGCCTCGAGAACACGCCGAAGGCGCTGATCGGATTGCTGGCGGGCGAGAACCGCGGCAAGCGCATGGTCAAGCTCTGACGACGTAGTTAGGTCGCAATTGCAAAGCCAATATCTACTTGCGGTAGAGGTCGCGGCGGCCAATGATGTCGCGCGCGGCATCACCCGCGACGATTGCTTGCATCACATTTGAAAAATTGTCGGCATTACCGACAGGGCGGGAATTCACTCAGATGTTCAATACGTTGAAACATGCGTCTGCACGCGGGGCGTTGCTGGCGGCGGCTCTCTTCGCAACTGCAGCAGGCGCATTCGCACAAGCACCGACCGAGGCGCAGAAGAGCGCGATCCGCTCCGCATGCCGCTCGGACTTCATGGCGCACTGTTCGAGCGTCACGCCGGGCGGTGTGGAAGCGTATCAATGTTTGCAGAAGAGCATGTCCAGCTTGTCCTCGGGATGCCAAACCGCGGTTCGCGCCGTCGAGCCTGCCGCGTCGCCGAAGACCGAAGCCGCGCCGAAGACCGAGGCTGCACCCAAGGAGGCTGCACCCAAAGAGGCTGCACCCAAGGCGGAGGCCGCGCCTGCCGCGCCGAAGGCTGAATCCGCTCCCGCCGCAAAGCCGGCTGCCGCGGCCGCGCCCAAGGCCGCTGCAACCACCGCTGCAGCCAAACAGCCGAGCAGCGCCCAGGTCGCCGCCGTCAAGAGCGCGTGCCGCGCCGATTATCCCAAGGTGTGCGCCAGCGTGCCACCGGGCGGCGCGCCCGCGCTCGAATGCCTGGAGAAGAACAAGGCAAGGGTTTCGCCGGCCTGCGAGAAAGCGGTGAGCGCCGCGGCCGGCGGCGGTGGCGCGGCAGCAACGGCGGCACCTGCGGGCGCCGCTCCTCCGGCGGCAGCAGCACCGGCAGCCGCGCCCGCCGTTATCGCATTGCGCCCGCTGCGGCCGCGCGAAGAGCTGTTCATCGTCCGCTCCGCCTGCGGCGCCGACATCCGCACGCTGTGCGCCGGCGTCGCGCCCGGCGGCGGCCGCATCGTGCAGTGTATCGCCAGCAACGCCGCGTCGCTGTCGCCCGCCTGCAAGGACGTGCTGGCGCCGTTCGCTGCACGCTAGAGAAGCGCGCCATCCGCCGGTCTGCTGCACTAGGGCTGGTGAACGGCGGCTGGGTAAAGTGCTGCGTCTGACGTGCGGATGGCCAAGCCGCCACGGTTTGGCTATGCTTCGCAAGGTCACTGCTTCGGACACGCGCCAAACGTGCGTCCGGACGTGAGCTTTGATGCGCTGCGCGCCTTGCCGATAATTCCGCTGGCGCGGGCGACCGGAGCACATTAGTCTACCCCTAGATAGTAAGTATACTGTCAATTAGGGAGGCAGACGTTGCGGATCGCCGTGATTGGCGGGGGGCCCGGTGGGCTCTACTTCGCCTATCTCTGGAAGAAGCGTCACCCCGAGGATCAAGTCGACCTGTTCGAACAGAACCCGGCCGACGCGACCTGGGGCTTTGGCGTGGTGTTTTCCGACCAGGCCCTGGAATTCCTGCGCGCCGACGACCCCGAGACGGTCGACGCGATCGCGCCACACATGGAGAGCTGGGAGAACATCACGCTGAACCTGAGCGGCGACAGCGTGGCCATCGACGGCGTCGGCTTCTCCTCGATCGGCCGGCTCGAGCTCTTGCGATTCCTGCAGCAGCGCGCGCTCGATGCCGGCGTCACCCCACGCTTCGACACGCCAATTCATGGGATCGATCAGCTCAACGGCCACGATCTGATCGTCGCCGCCGACGGGCTGAACTCGCTGGTGCGCCGCGCCTTCGAGGGCGATTTCGGCACCTCGCTGTCCTACTCCTCCAACAAGTTCGTCTGGTACGGCACCTCGAAGCGCTTCGACACGCTGTCGCAGACCTTTGTGAAGACCGACCGCGGCGCCTTCAATGCCCACCACTACCGCTACTCGCCGACCATGAGCACGTTCCTCGTCGAATGCGACCATGCGACGTGGCAGGCCTACGGTTTCGCCTACAAGGACGTGGAGCAGTCCAAGGGCGTCTGCGAGGAGGTGTTCGCCGACACGCTCGGTGGCCGCTCGCTGGTCTCCAACAAATCGGTCTGGCGCAACTTCCCCTGGGTCTGGAACGAGCACTGGTCGTTCAAGAACATGGTGCTGCTCGGCGACGCGCTGCACTCGGCACATTTCTCGATCGGCTCGGGCACGCGGCTCGCGATCGAGGACGCCATTGCGCTGGTCAAGGCGCTGGAGTCGGATGCCCATCTCTCCACCGCCCTGCATCGCTACCAGGCCGCGCGAAAGCCGGTGGTGCAGAAGCTCGTCAACGCCGCGCGGACCAGCGCTTTCTGGTACGAGCACTTTGCCCAGCACATGCAGCAGGGCCTGATGGACTTTGCCTATAGCTACATCACCCGCTCCGGCCGCATCGACGACTCCCGCTTGCGCGCGATGTCGCCGGCCTTCATGGCGCGCTACGAAGCCGCCAAGAACGGTGGGGACGAGGCATGAGCGAGCAGATTCACGACCAGGTGCCCGCCGACTGCGCGGGCGCGCGCGAGATCGGCTTTTTCGTTCCGCAGGTCTACAATGCCAGCCGCGTGCTGTTCGACAATGTCGGCAAAGGCCGCGGCGACAAGCTCGCGCTCATGGGCCCCGCGGGCACCCGCACCTACGCCGAGCTCTGCGCGGAAGCCTGCCGCTGGGGCAACGGCTTTGCCTCGCTGGGCCTCAAGCGCGGCGGCCGCGTGCTGTTGTTCCTCGATGATACCCCGGCCTATCCGGCCGCGTTCTTCGGCGCGGTGCGCGCCGGCTTCGTGCCATTGCTGATCAACACGCTGACACCGCCGGATCTGCTGCAATTCTATCTCGCCGATTCCGGCGCGACTGTTGCCGTGGCGGATGCCGAGTTCTGTGCACGTTTCAACGCCGAGGCCTGCAAGGACACGAACCTGCAGACGCTGATCGTCGTCAATGGTGCGGTGGGCGATCACGCCGCGCCGAACGCCGTTTCCGCCGCCGGCTGGCTCCCGCAATTTCCGGCCGAACTCGCGGAAGCCGACACGCATCGCAACGAAATGGCGTTCTGGATGTACTCGTCCGGATCGACCGGCCGGCCCAAGGGCATCGTGCATCTCCAGCACGACATGGCCTATAGCGAAGCCGCCTTTGCGCAGAACGTCTTGAAGCTGACGCCGGATGACATCTGCTTCTCGGTGCCAAAAATCTTCTTCGCCTATGGCTTTGGCAACGCGATCACCTTCCCGTTCTCGGCGGGCGCGACGACGCTGCTGTTGCCGGGCCAGCCGAAGCCCGCGGCGATCTTCACGGCGATCGAGCAATACAAGCCGACGGTCTTCTTCGGCCTGCCGACGCTTTATACAGCGCTGACCAAGGCCGAGGGTGCCGACAGGACCGACTTCTCGTCGCTGCGCATGGCGCTCTCGGCCGCCGAGGTGCTCTCGGCCGACGTCTTCAACGGCTGGAAGACGCTCACCGGTCTAGAGATCGTGGAAGGCCTCGGCTCGACCGAGGTGCTGCATATCTATCTCTCCAACCGTCCCGAGCGGAAGAAGCTCGGCGCGGCCGGCCTGCGCGTGCCCGGCTACGAGGTCGCGCTGCGTGACAAGGACGGCCGCGATGTCGCCGACGACGAGGAAGGCATCTTGTGGGTGCGCGGCGATTCCAACACGCCGCTGTACTGGAACCGGCCGGACAAATCCGCCGAGACCATCCGCGAAGGCGGCTGGATCTACACCGGCGACCGCTTCGTCCGCGATGCCGACGGCTTTCACTTCTTCCGCGGCCGCGCCGACGATCTCATCAAGATCTCCGGCCAGTGGGTCTACCCGCTCGAGGTCGAGCTGTGCCTCGCCGACCACCCGGACATCCGCGAATGTGCGGTGTTCGCCGCCGAGCTGCCGGACCGGCGCATGACGCTGAAGGCGGTCGTGGTGATGAACAGCCGCGCGGCTGATCAAAGCGAAGCGACACGACGGCTGCAGGATTACGTGAAGGGCAAGCTGCTTCCCTACAAATATCCCCGCGAAGTGATCTTCATCGACGAGCTGCCGAAGACGGGCACGGGGAAGATCGACCGGCAGGCGCTGTTGCGGATGTGAGCGGCGGTGTTGCTCACTCTCGCTGTCGTCCCGGCGAAGGCCGGGACCCATACGCCGAATGGGAGTTATTAGCGCGAGCTGGTCACCACCTGTCTTCGCCAAACCGAACTCGGTGGTTATGGGTCCCGGCCTTCGCCGGGACGACACCGGAATGTCAGGCGCCACCTCACCCCGCCTTCCCCAGATGCTCCAGCGCATCCTCCGCCCGGAGCGGCACCCGCGACGCCTCGTTGTTGAGATCGACGAGCTGCACCAGGAGCCCCATCAGCGCCTTGCGGTCCGCTGGCTTCAGCGGCTCCAGCATCCGCATCTGGGCGCGTTCGACGGCGGGAATGATGTCGCGCAGGATCGCCGCGCCTGATTTGGTCAAATAGAGCAGCTTGATCCGCTTGTCTTCCAGCGCCGGCCTGCGTTCGACGAAATCCTTGGCCTGAAGCCGCTCGATCACGCTGCCGAGCGTGGAGCGATCGAATGCGATCACCGCGGACAGTCGCGTCGCGTCGATGCCGGGGTGGGTGTGGATCGCGATCAGCGCCGCGTATTGCACCGGCGTGAGATCGAACGCCTTGCACTCCTCCATGAAGATCGAGACCGCGATCTGCTGCATGCGCCGGAACAGATAGCCCGGCGCGGCGTAAACCGCGTCTATCGTGATCGGAGGGGCAGGCTTACTCGGCATCGGGCTGGTTCTCCGGCGCGGCGTTGACGAACGCCGGCAGCCCCTTCGCCGCACCTTCCGCCTTAAGCAGACGCGGATAGGCCGAGACGTCGACGCCGAAGCGACGCGCATTGGCGAGCTGCGGCACCAGGCACAAATCGGCGAGCGTCGGCGCATCCCCGAAGCAGAACGGGCCCGGCTCGGCCCTGATCAGCGTCTCGCAGGCCGCGAGCCCCTCGCGGTTGACCCAGGCCGCCCAGTCCTGAACCTTCTCCTCAGGCAGCCCGAGCTCGCGCAGCCGCGCCAGCACCTTTAGATTCTGCACGGGGTGAGTGTCGCAGGCGATCGCCAACGCGAACGCCCTCACCTTGGCGCGCTGCAACGCATCCCTCGGCAACAGCGGGGGGTTGGGATGGGTTTCGTCGAGCCATTCGATGATGGCGACCGATTGGGTCAGCACCGCGCCCGCGTCGCTCTCCAGCGCGGGCACCAGGCCCTGCGGATTGATGGCGAGATAGGCGGGCGCGCATTGCTCGCCCTTGCGAAGGTGATGCGGCAGGTGCTCGGCACCGAGGCCCTTGAGGCTCAGCGCGATTCGTACCCGGTAGGCGGCGCTGGAGCGGAAATAGCCGTGCAGCTTCATCGGAACCCTCCCCTTACTTTTTTGTCGTTCCGGGGCTCGCGAAGCGAGAACCCGGAACCTCGAGATTCCGGGTTCGATGCTATCGCATCGCCCCGGAATGACGACATTGATCGTACCCGTCACATTGACGCTACCTAGATCGTAAGTATACTGTCAATCAACAAAACGACGGGAGCCGCACCATGGAAGCCGTGACCAAGACGCCGGAACGCGAGGCGTTCTACAAGAAGATCGACGGCGAGAATCTCACCGCGCTCTGGACCGTCATGAGCGATTTGATCACGCCGGAGCCGAAGAGCGCCTGCCGGCCGCATCTGTGGAAGTTCGACATCATCCGCGACTACATGACCGAAGCCGGCAAGCTGATCACGGCGAAAGAGGCTGAGCGGCGCGTGCTGGTGCTGGAAAATCCCGGCCTGCGCGGGCAGTCGAAAATCACCACGTCGCTCTATGCCGGCGTGCAGATGGTGGTGCCCGGCGACGTCGCGCCCGCCCACCGGCACAGCCAGTCGGCGCTGCGCTTCGTGCTCGAAGGCAAGGGCGCCCACACCGCGGTCGACGGCGAGCGCACCGCGATGGAGCCGGGCGACTTCATCATCACGCCGTCGATGACCTGGCACGATCATTCCAACGAGACCGACCAGCCGATGTTCTGGCTCGACGGTCTCGACATTCCGCTGGTGCAGTTCTTCGACTGCTCTTTCGCGGAAGGCTCCAACGAGGATCAGCAGAAGATTACAAGGCCAGCCGGCGACAGCTTCGCGCGCTACGGCCACAATCTGCTGCCGGTCGACGTGAAGCGGAGCTCGAAGACGTCACCGATCTTCAGTTATCCCTATGCCTACACGCGCGAAGCACTGGAGAAAGCCCGCACGAGCCAGGAGTGGGACGCATGTCACGGGCTGAAGCTGAAATTCAGCAACCCCGAGACCGGCGACTTCGCGATGCCGACCATCGGCACTTTCATCCAGTTGCTGCCTAAGGGCTTCAAGACCGCGCGCTATCGTTCGACGGACGCAACGGTGTTCTGTCCGATCGAAGGCCACGGCCGTACCCGCATCGGGGAATCGACCTTCGAATGGGGCCCGCGCGATTTGTTCGTGGTGCCGAGCTGGCAATGGGTCACGCACGAGGCGGACATGGATGCAGTGCTGTTCAGCTTCTCGGATCGACCCGTGCAGCAGAAGCTGGATTTGTTCCGGGAGGATCGCGGGAACGCGTGAGGTGCGAATGTTAGCCGCACTCTCCGCTGTCGTCCCGGCCTAGTGCGCAATTGCGCACGGGGGCCGGGACCCATACCGCGTGACCTATCGAGACGAACGGTATTCGTACCGACGAAGGAACAACGACGAGTATCCGCCAAACTACCGCCTGGGGTTATGGATCCCGGCCCCCGTGCGCAATTGCGCACTAGGCCGGGATGACGACGGAGGTGGTGGCGCACTTCCATCCACAGCCCTCACCGCCAGTGCAATAATTTGACCTCCAGCCAGTTGATCACCCTTCCCACCATCAACCCAAACACCGACAGGATCACCACGCCCGCGAGCAGCTGATCCGTCTGCATTAAATTGCCGGCCTGCAATACGAACGCGCCGATGCCGTATTGCGCGCCGATCATCTCGGCGCTGACGACGAGCAGCAGCGCCACCGACGACGTGATGCGGAAGCCGGCGAGGATCGCGGGCAGCGCGCCCGGCCACACCACCTTGCGCACGATAGTGGCGAACGGCACGTTGAAGCTTTGCGCCATGCGGATGAGGTTGCGCGGCACCGCGTCGACGCCGCTATAGACCGAGATTGCGGTCGAGAAGAACACTCCGAGCGCGATGGTCGCGATCTTCGGCTCTTCACCGATGCCGAGCCAGAGGATCAACAGCGGCAGCAGCGCAATCTTCGGGATCGGGAACAGCGCCGAGATGAAGGTGATGCCGACGCTGCGCGCCAGACGCGACAGGCCGATGGCAAAGCCGACCGCGACGCCGGCCGCCGTGCCGAGCAGCCAGCCGACACCGATGCGCAGGAGCGACGCGGAAAGGTGCTGCCACAGCGCACCCGAGATCGCGAGCTGGTAGATCGCACGCGCGATCGCCGACGGCGGGGGCAGGAACAGCGGATTGACCAGGCCGGTGCTGCCGGCCGCCTGCCAGATCGCAATGACCAGCGCGAGCGCGATCCAGCCGCCGAAGCGGCTGCTCGCCGGCACGAAGCCGGCGCCGCGAAAGCGGACGCGCCGGACCGCGTCATCCTTCGCAGATGTGCCCGCCGGAGCGCGATCAAGCATGCTGGACCTCGCGCTCGGCATCGATCGCCTCGTTGCGGATCAGCGACCAGATCTGGTTCTGAAGCGCGAGCAGCTTTTCACGGGCTGCAATGTCACCGCGCTGAGTACGCGTCATCGGCACGCTCACGACCTCGCGAATGCGGCCAGGACGCCGCGACAGCACCACGATGCGATCGGCAAGCCGCGCCGCCTCTTCGAGATTATGCGTGACATAGACCGCGCCCATGCCGCCATCGGCGAGGAGCCGGACGAAATCCTCCATCAGCAGTTCGCGGGTCTGTGAATCCAGCGCCGACAACGGCTCGTCCATCAGGAGAATGGCCGGCCTGACCGCGAGCGCGCGCGAAATGCCGACGCGCTGGCGCATGCCGCCGGACAGCTGCTTTGGATAGGCCGCGCGAAAATCCGTCAGGCCGGTGCGGCGCAAGGCGTCATCGACCAGCGCGCGGCGCTGCACGGACGAGAGCTGGGTGTGCAGCAGCGGAAATTCAACGTTCTCCTCCACATTGGCCCAGGGCAGCAGCGCGAAATCCTGGAACACGAAGGTGAGCGGATTGAGACTGTCCGGCGGCGGCGATCCACGCAGCTCGGGCGCGCCGGAGGTCGGCAGCAACAGGCCACCGAGGATCGACAGCAACGTGCTCTTGCCGCAGCCCGACGGCCCCACGATCGCCACCACCTCGCCGGCACTGACGGTGAACGAGACGTCGTCGAGCACGGCGAGCTCGCCGAAACGATGGGTGATATGGTTGGCGATCAGGTCCATGTCATGGCCTCAGTGTCGTCCCGGCGAACGCCGGGCCGTGCATCCTGCGAGGCTCGCTTCGCGAGCGCCTCCAGCGACAACGGCTTTGCCGTTGCGCGGGGATGACGGAGATGGAGAGGAGCGCGCAGCATCAATCCGCCTTCACGAATTCCTTTGCGATGATCGCGTTCGCGTCAAAGCCCTTGTCGGCAAAACCCTGCTCCTGGAGCCATTTGATCTGGTTGTCGACGTTCTTCACATCCAGCTTGCCGTCGGCATCGATATAGGCGCAATTGCCGACCACCTGCTCGACCGGGAGGTTCGTATACTTGGCGATGATCTCCAGCAGCGGCTTTGTCTTGTCATTGATCGGCGCGACACCGTCTTTCATCGCAGCAAGAATGACGTCGTGATATTCGCGGTCGGCCTTTGCCAAAACGCCGAGCAGCTTCGTCACCAGCACCTTGTTGGTCAGCGTCTTCGGCGAGGCGAACACCGCGCCCAATTGCCAAGGTGTCTCGTCGCCGACCCAGCCGAGAAACTTCGCACCGCCGTCGTCCATCAGCTTTCGCGCGGTGGAGATCGGCAGCAGCGCGGCATCCACGGTTTCGCCCTTCAGCGCGGCCGCCGCGTTCGACAGCGATTGCAGCGGCACGATCTTCACGTCCGCGAGCTTGAAGCCGTATTTGTCGGCAAGCAGCCCGAGCGAATAGTGAAAGGAGGAGCCGACCTGGGTCATCGCCACGCGCTTGCCCGCGAGGTCCTTCGGCGTCTTCAGACCGCTCGCATAAGCGTTGTTGCTGGCGAAATAGCCGATCAGGGGATAGCCGGCCCTCTCGCGGCTCATGCCGCCGATCACCTTCAGCACGCCCTTGCCGGCGAGATTGTAGAGGCCGGCAGTGAAGGCAGTCACGCCGAAATCGATGTCGCCGGAGGTGGTGGCCACCGCGATCGGTTGGGCCGCATCGAAGAATTTCAGCTCGACGTCGAGGCCGGCCTCGCGGAAATAGCCCTTGTCCTGCGCGATGAACACGGGCGCGGAAGAGGATAGCCTGAGCACGCCGATCCTGGCTTTCAGCACGTCCTCGGCTCGGGCCGCGCCCATCGCTGTGATCGCCATCAGGCCAGCTAGCGCGAGCCGCACAATCCCGGTCATTTCGTTTCCTCCCCGTCGTTATCTTGCAGTCGGTTACAGGCCCTCGGGCACGGGCTGGTCCCGTCCGACGAAGGCACCCTGTTGTTTCAACGTTTCCTGCAATTTATCAATGGGGATGTCGCGTGGAATGCGGTTTCCGGAGAGCGCCAGCGCGGCGGCGGAACCGGCCGCCTCCCCCATCACGAAACAGGCACCGGAGACCCGGGCCGCCGATTGGCCCTCATGGGTCATCGAGGCGCAGCGGCCGGCGACCAGCAGATTGTCGACGCCTTCGGGCACCAGCATCCGGTACGGCAGTTCGTTATAGCCGCGCGATTCCGGGATCGGCGGGAAGGTGAAGACGACATCGCCGGGGACATGGGCCTCGATCGGCCAGCCATTGACCCCGATGGAATCCTCGAACGAGGCGCAACCGAGCACGTCCTCGCCGCTGAGCTGATAGGCGCCCGTGATGCGGCGGGTTTCGCGGATGCCGAGCTGCGGCGGCAGGTCAACGATGTAGGATTTTTCAAAGCCCGGCACGGTGCGCAGGAATTCGAACGCGGCGAGCGCCTGCTTGCGGCCCTCGATCTCGCCGCGGGTGAGATCGTCAGGCTCGATGCCGTTGATGGCATGGCCGTCCTCGCGCGCCACTTGCGTGAAGTTCACCCGCCATTCAATGCCGGACTTCTGCGGCCGCACGATCGCGCTCTTGCGCGGGAATGTGTGGGTGCCGGCGGCGATGGCCTGCTCCATCAATTGCGGGATGGTCCGCCAGGCATCGCCCGCCTTCGCGGGATCGATGCCGTTGAGACGGAGCATCATCGACGGGTACATCGGATGACCGTGCTCGTCGCCGAATTCGAACGGCGCGCCGGCCCAGACCGCGAGATCGCCGTCGCCGGAGCAATCGATGAAGATCTCCGATCGCACCGCCTGTCGGCCGGCCTTGGTCTCGACCATCAGCGCGTCGATGCGGCTGTTATCGTCCATCACGACGCCGGCACCGAGCGCGTGGAAAAGGATGTGCACCTTGTGGCTGGCGAGCAGTTGGTCGGCCGCGATCTTGTAGGCGGCGGTGTCGTAGGCCTGGGCGAAGACCTTGCCGAGGATCAGATGCGGCGCGTTGAGGCCGTTCAAGCGATCAATCCGCGCCAGCAGCTCGGACGCCATGCCTTGCACCAGCCGGTGGGCCTCGCCGTAGACGTTGCCATGCAGGCCGCAGAAGTTGGTGACGCCGGCAGCGGTCCCCATGCCGCCGAGGAACCCGTAGCGCTCGATCAAGAGCGTCTTCCGTCCAGCGCGCGCGCTTGAGGCCGCCGCCACGATGCCGGCCGGACCGCCGCCGAGCACGACCACTTCATATTCGCCATAGATCGGCACATGGCGTGCCGGTTCTTCGATCGTCATGGCCTGCATGGCGCGTCCCTGTCCCTGAAAGTCTCTTGCTTTGGCCGACTATGAATTAACTCGAACCGAGCTACAATCCGCCAAAACAGACGATCAGCTTTCTCGAATCGCGAAAGGTCGGAATGGACATCCTCGTCAACCTGCAGGCGTTCCTCGCCACCGCCGACGCCGCCGGCTTCTCCGCGGCCGCGCGAAAACTCGGCGTTTCGACGTCGGTGGTGGCCAAGCGCGTCACGCAGCTGGAGGCGCGGATCGGCACGCCGCTGTTTCAGCGCTCGACCCGGCAGTTGCGGCTGACCGAGGCCGGCCAGCGCTACGTGCATCGCGCCCGCGCCGTCGTCACCGACGCCACCGACCTGCTCTCGCGCATGGGCGAGAAGGGCCATGATCTCGTCGATCACCTGCGCATCAAGGCGCCGACCTCGCTGACGGTCGCGCGGCTTGCGGACGTCTTCACCGCTTTCCAGACCCAGAACCCGCGGCTCAAGCTCGATATCGTGCTGTTCGACCGTCCGGTCGATCCCGTCACCGAAGGCTTTGACATCGCCATCGGCGCCTTCCCGCATTCCTTTGGCGGCGTCGTCGACGAGCCCCTGTGCCCGCTGAAGCGGCTGCTCTGCGCCTCGCCTGCCTATTTGAAGAAACACGGCGCGCCAAAACATCCGCGTGATCTGGTCGAGCATCGCTGTCTCAGCTTTCTGCCGACAGGGCCGGAGTGGATCTTTGACGGGCCGCGCGGCCGCATCAGCGTCCAAGTCAGCCCGCTGCTGTCCTGCAACGAGGGCCACGTGCTGGCGCGCAGCGCCATCGCCGGCAATGGCATCGTGCTGATATCGGACTATCTCGTCGCGGACGCCTTGCGCGACGGCGCACTCAAGCCGGTTCTGCGCGAGTTTCCGATTCCGGAATTGTGGGTGAAGGCTGCGATCCCTGAACGGCGGCGCAATGCGGCTGCGGTGCAGGCGCTGCTGACTTTGCTGAAAACTTCACTGGCCGTGTCGCTATAAGGGCCCGTAGCCCGGATGGAGCGCAAGCGTAATCCGGGTTCGTGCCACGCGAGGACAACCGAGAGATTCGGTTAGTCCGTTCCCGGATTGCGCTTCGCTCCATCCGGGCTACTCGCGTTCAGCTTTTGGCACCTGCCCAATTCGCCGCGCGTTTTTCGGCAAACGACGCCAATCCCTCCGCCGCCTCCGCGCTCTGTCGCTTGACCGAATGCAGATGCACGAGCCGCTTGTAAGCCGCATCGTCCACCGCCATGCCGCCGAACGAGCTCTCCAGCGCCAGCCGCTTGGTCTCGGCCATCGCCTCCGGTCCGTTGGCAAGCAACTGCTCGACCACCTTCGCGCCGGCGGCGTCGAGATCGGCGAGCGGCACCACCTCGTGGACGAGGCCGATACGACGGGCGTCCTCGGCGCCGAAACGTTCACCAGTCAGCGCGTAGCGGCGGACTTGCCGTACGCCGATGGCATCGCAGAGCTGCGGGATGATGATCGCCGCGGTCAGGCCCCAGCGCACTTCGGTGATCGAGAACAGGGCGTTCTCCGCCGCGATCACGACGTCGCAGGCTGCGATCACGCCGGTGCCGCCGCCGAAGCAGCCGCCCTGCACCAGCGCCACCGTCGGAATCGGCAGCGTGTTGAGCCGCTGCACGGCCTCGAACGTCGCCCGCGACGCGGCCTCGTTCGCCTCGCTCGATTGCGGCCGCACGCCATTGATCCATTTGAGGTCGGCGCCGGCCTGGAAATGCTTGCCGTTGCCCTTGAGCACCACGAGGCGAAGGTCGGGCTTGCTGCCGAGATCGTCCATCGCCGCGAGCACGCCCGCGATCAACGCGCCGTCATAGGCGTTGTTGACCTCCGGCCGGTTCAACGTGACGGTCGCAACCCCACGCGCATCCAGGGTCCACAGGACGGGGCTGTCGGTCATCGGTGTTCCTCCGCTCGTTTGTTTGGCGCGCACTATGACCGAGGCTCCATACCTCGATCCATATCTTTCGAGCGTAGGGCAGCCGCGTCCATCGCATGGCGGCTTGTGTCATGCTGCCGCGGGGCGGCATCAAGGGATCAGGGACGGACATCACATGCGCATCTGCATTTTCGGCGCGGGCGCCGTCGGCAGCCATATTGCGGTCAGGCTGGCCCGCGCCGGCCACGAGGTCTCGTGCGTGATGCGCGGCGCGCACCTGGAGGCAGTCCGGGCCAACGGCCTGAAGCTGCGCGTCGGCGATTCCGAGGTCTCCGCCAAGGTGAACGCGTCAGGCGATCCGGCCCAGCTCGGCCCGCAGGACGTCGTGATTTCCACGCTCAAGGCCACCGCGCTCCAGGGGCTGGTCTCCAACCTCAAGCCGCTGCTGCAGGACGACACCGCGATCGTCTTTGCGCAGAACGGCATTCCCTGGTGGTACGGGATCGGCCTGCCGCCGCGACACCCGACCCCGCCGGACATTTCCTTCCTCGACCCGGGCGGGCGCTTGCGCGCCTGCATTCCGAAGGAGCGGATCGTCGGCGGCGTGGTCTTCTCCTCCAACGAGGTGACCGCGCCCGGCGTGGTGCAGAACCTGACGCCGGACCGCAACCGCCTGCTGATCGGCGAATGCGACGATCGCAATTGCGCGCGCATCACGACGCTCCGCAGTGTCTTCACCGACGCGCGGCTGGAATCGCCGCCGGTCGCCGAGATCCGCGAGGCGATCTGGTCAAAGCTGCTGACCAACATGTCTTTGTCGGTGCTGTGCCTGCTCACCGGCCAGACCGCGCGCGGCGTGCGCGATGATCCTGCGTTCGCCGAGGTCATCCCGCGGATGCTGAACGAGGCCAACGAGATCGCCCAGCACTTCATCCCCGAGGTCAGGCGCGTGTCGCGCAGCGGACCCGCCCCCAATCACAAGCCGTCGCTGCTGCAGGATTACGAACTCGGCCGCGCCATGGAGATCGACGTCCTGGTGAAGGCGCCCCAAGCCTTCGCGCGCGCCGCCGGCCTGTCGACGCCGACCCTCGATCTCATTGCCGCGCTCGCGATCCAGAAGGCGCGCGACAAGGGGCTCTATTCGGCGTGAGATTTCAGGCGAGTTTGTCGATCCAGGCCGAGAGCGTGTCGAGCACCTCCGCAAGCGCCTCTTCATTGCTGCGGCCGGACTTTTTCAGCACCGCGAAGGAGTGATCGCCGCCTTCGATCTCGTGCAGCGTCGCCTTCGGGGCAAGAGCGGCGATGACCGGCTTGAGGAGGCCGAGATCGGCGAGCCCGTCGCGGGTGCCTTGCAGGAACAGCATCGGGATCTCGACACGGGCGAGGTGCTCGGCGCGCTCCGTCGACGGCTTCTTGTCGGCGTGCAGGGGGAAACCGAGGAAGGCGAGCCCTTTGACATCAGGCAGCGGAGTCTTCGACTGCGCCTGCGACGTCATGCGCCCGCCGAACGATTTTCCGCCCGCAACGAGCATCACACCGGGGCAGAGCCGCGCGGCTTCCTCGACGGCCGCGCGGATCGTGGCGTGGGCGACAGCCGGCTGGTCGGGACGGCCCTGCTTGTTTTCCATGTAGGGAAAATTGAAGCGGAAGGTCGCGATGCCGCGAGCAGCGAGACCCTCCGCAATCCTGTCCATCGATGCATGCCGCATCCCCGCACCCGCACCATGCGCCAGCACGTAGCAGGCGCGCGCATCATCCGCCTGCGTCAGGATCGCGGAGACCGGGCCGATGCGCGCGATGTCGAGCTTGAGCTCTTGAGTTTTGACAGCCACAATCAACCATCCCGATAGACGCTGCTCCGGTGGCCTTGGTAGCGTCACCGGCGCAGCCTGAAAACACAATAATTGCCGCCAAAGGCTGGCCTACCAAGCCGGAACGCCGCATTGACCGAGGTGACCATGTCCTACCGCTCCTCCTGGATGACCGAAGAGCTCGAAATCTTCCGCGACCAGTTCCGGAAATATCTTGCCAAGGACCTGGCCCCGCATGCCGAAAAATGGCGCGAGCAGAAGATGGTCGACCGCTTCGCCTGGCGCGGGCTTGGCGAGATGGGCGCGCTGCTGGCGAGCGTGCCGGAGGAATATGGCGGCCTCGGCGCCACCTTCGCCTACGACGCCGCCGTGCTCGACGACCTCGAAAGCACGGTGCCGGAGCTGACGACCGGCGTCTCCGTCCATAGCGCCATCGTCGCGCACTACATCCTCAATTACGGCTCGGAGGAGCAGAAGAAGCGCTGGCTGCCGAAGATGGCTTCGGGCGAGATGGTCGGCGCCATCGCCATGACCGAGCCCGGCACCGGCTCGGATTTGCAGGCCGTCAAGACCACGGCCAGGAAGCAGGGTAATTCCTACGTCATCAACGGACAGAAGACTTTCATCACCAACGGCCAGGCCGCCGATCTCGTCATCGTGGTCGCGCGCACCGGCGATGTCGGCGCCAAGGGCATTTCGCTGATCGTGGTCGAAACCTCAGGCGCGGACGGCTACAAGCGCGGGCGCAACCTCGACAAGATCGGTCTGCATGCCTCCGACACGTCCGAGCTGTTCTTCGACAACGTCGCGGTTCCGCCGGACAATTTGCTCGGCGGCGAGGAAGGCCAGGGCTTCGTGCAGCTGATGCAGCAATTGCCCCAGGAGCGCCTCGCGCTCGCGGTCGGCGCGGTCGCCGCAATGGAGCGCGCGATAAAACTCACCGTCGACTACACCAAGGAGCGGAAAGCATTCGGCAAGCCGCTGATGGATTTCCAGAACACCGCCTTCAAGCTCGCCGAGCGCAAGACCGAAGCGATGATCGCGCGCGTATTCGTCGACTGGTGCATCGAGCGGCTGGTCGCAAAGGACCTCGACACCGTCACGGCGTCGATGGCGAAATACTGGTGCTCGGAGAAGCAGGTCGAGACCGCCGACGAATGCCTCCAGCTGTTCGGCGGCTACGGCTACATGCAGGAATATCCGATCTCGCGCATCTTCATCGATTCCCGCATCCAGAAGATCTATGGCGGCACGAACGAGATCATGAAGCTGTTGATCGCCAGGTCGTTGTAATCAAGTCGCTGTAATCAGGTCGGCGTGAGCGGCCCGCCGCTCAGTTCGGATGCCACCAGCGGCCGCCGATGACGACGCCCTCGGAGACGATCTTGCGATCGCCGATCAGGTGCTCGCCGACGACGTCCTCGTAGTCGAACTGGCCTTCCCTCACCGAGATCAGCGTGGCGTCGCCGACGCTGCCCGGCTTGAGGCTGCCGAGCTCGGGGCGCCGCAGCGCCATCGCAGCGTTGACAGTCGAAGTTGCGATGACGTCGGACAGCGGCATGCCCATGCACAGGAATTTCGAAAGGGTCGTCACCTGATCGAAGGCCGGGCCGTCGATGCAGAGTTGATGAATGTCGGACGAGATCGTGTCCGGATAGAAGCCGTTGGCGAGCATGGCACGTGCGGTCTTGAACGCGAACGAGCCCTTGCCGTGGCCGATGTCGAACAGCACGCCGCGCTCGCGCGCGTCGAGCACCGCCCGCTTCACCGTCCCCTGCGCGGTCGCGGGCGTGTTGGGGAAGGGCCGGAACGCATGGGTGAGCACGTCGCCGGGGCGCAGGCGCGCCAGCACCTCCTCATAGCTCGGCGGCGGATGATCGATATGCGCCATCAGGGGCATGCCGACTTCGTTCGCGACCTCGATCGCGATGTCGAGCGGCACGACGCCCGACGTGCCCGAGGAGTGCAAGCCCACGCGCACCTTGATGCCGACAATGAGGTCGCGGTTGGCGTCGGCCACCTTGGCCGCCTCGATCGGATTCATCAGCCGCAGCTCCTCGCTCTCGCCGACCATGATCCGGTGCGAGAAGCCGAAAATGCCGGCATGCGACACGTGAAGATAAGCGAGAATGCGGACCTGGCTCGGCTCGATCACATGCTTGCGGAATCCGGCGAAATTGCCGGGCCCCGCGCTGCCGGTGTCGACCGCGGTGGTGACGCCGGAGAGGCGGCAGAACTCCTCGGCGTCGATGCCAAGCGACGTGCCGCCCCAATAGACATGGGTGTGGAGATCGATCAGCCCCGGCGTCACGATGTAGCGAGACACGTCGCGCACGTCGGTGCCCGGATCGGCCTTGAGCCCGGTGCCGATCGCAGCGATCTTGCCGCCCGAAAAGGCGACATCGGTCACGGCATCGAGCTTCTGGGACGGGTCGACCACACGGCCGCCGCGCAGGATCAAGTCGAAGGGCATTGTCGTCTCCGGATATGGCAGCTAGGCGGGGCCGGCAATCAGCCGGGGCCAGGAAGGAAGCTTCGCGCTTCTAGCAATTTTTGCGCCGACGAGCGTGGCAAACGCGACGATTGCTCACTGAAATTCTGGCGATCCCGGGAAGACTCGAACTTCCGACCTACGGTTTAGGAAACCGTCGCTCTATCCGGCTGAGCTACGGGACCGCGGAACCCGCAGAGCGGGTTACCGGGGCTTCTTATCAAAGCGGAGGCGGGATCGGAAGCCCTCCGCGTTGCTCAATGCGGAGGGCTGCCGGTCATCTCACGCCCTGATATTGTTGTCCTTCACCACCTTGCCCCAAGTGGCGACCTGCTTGTCGAAGAAGGTCTTGAAGGCGGGGCCGTCCTCGAGCAGCAGCGTCATCTGCTGGGTGTCCTTGAGCTGGGCGGCGGTCGCGGGCTCGCTCAGGATCTCCTTGGACGCCGTTGCGAGGGCTGCGACGATGTCCGGCGGCGTGCCGGTGGGCGCGAAGATGCCCCACCAGGCCAGCGTCTCGAAATCCGGAA
Source organism: Bradyrhizobium sp. MV1.5 (assembly GCF_055807615.1). Lineage (NCBI taxonomy): Bacteria > Pseudomonadati > Pseudomonadota > Alphaproteobacteria > Hyphomicrobiales > Nitrobacteraceae > Bradyrhizobium > Bradyrhizobium sp. MV1.5. The sequence continues at coordinate 26,743 of NZ_JBVVPL010000056.1, forward strand.
AGCCCGCCTCGATCGCGGTCGGCGTATCCGGCAGGCCCGGCAGCCGCTCGCGGCCGAGCTGCAGGATCGGACGCAGCATGTTGGTGCCGAGCTGGGCTGCGACCAGCGCCGCCGATCCCGCGATCAGGTCGACATGGCCGCCGAGCACGTCGTTCATCGCAGGGCCGCCGCCGCGATAGGGCACGTGCGTGATCTCGACGCCGGCCTTGTTGCCGAGCACGGTCATGGCGAGATGGCCGAGCGTGCCGATGCCGACGGAGGCATATTTCACCGCGCCGGGCGTCGCCTTGCAGGCCGCCACCACGTCGGAAAAGCTCTTGTAGGGACGGCCCGCACCGGCGGCGATCACGTAAGGCGCGGTGCCGACCAGCAACACCGGCATCAGTTCGCGCTCGACATCGACGGGCGGCTTGTCGAGGATGGAGGGGATCACCGCGTGGGAATCGAAGGTGACCAGGAACGTCGAGCCGTCAGGCGGGCTCTTGGCGACCTGCGCCGCGCCGAGCGCGCCGGCGGCGCCCGACTTGTTCTCGACAATGACGATGCGGTTGAGCTTGGTTTGCAGGTGGCTCTGGAGCAGCCGCGCCATCGCATCGGTCGATCCGCCCGGCGGAAACGGCACCACCAGCGTGATTTTTGAAGCCTGGCCCAACGCCGGCGTCATCGCGAGAATAGCCGGCGCCGCGAGCAGCGTCCGTCGTGTGATCTTCATGGTCCCCTCCCCTGTTTTCTTGCGCCCGGCTTTTGCTCTTGGCGCTTTAAGTCGTCCCGAAACCGGATCCCGCTTTTCTGTATTCTGGCCGCGGCGGACTGAAAATGTCCAGCACGCGGGCGCCGTCGGGGCCGGCGCGCATGGTGTGCGGCACATTACCCGGCGTGCGCCAGAAGTCGCCCTTCTTCACGGCTATCTCCTCACTGCCCTGGACTCGGATGGCGGAGCCGTCGAGCAGCACGCCCCATTGCTCCTCGGGATGATGGTGCAGCGTGCCTTGCGCATGCGGCGCCAGCGTCACCACCGACAGCATGGCCTGCTCGCCGGAGAAGATGCGCGTGGTCACCCCTGCCGCGAGCTCGCGAAACAGCCCGTCGGCGGTATCGTCGAGATTGTGGAATTCGTCCTTCTGGCTCACGCCATCCTCCCCTTGTTTTTTTCGCTGATCAGGATTTGCTGTACGAGCCCTGATAACGGCCCTCGCGGATCGCCTTCAGCGTCTCCTCCTCGCGCGCGACCTGGGCGCGCACGGCGTCCAGCAGCGCCGCGGCACCGGCGGCGGCAAACGACACCACGCCATCCTCGTCGCCGACGACGATGTCGCCGGGCGAGATCACGCTGCCGCCGATCGAAACAGGCACATTGATCTCGCCGGGGCCGCTCTTGTAAGGGCCGCGGTGGATCACGGCGCGGGCATAACATGGAAAGTCATCGGCCGCGAACGCCGCAACGTCGCGGATCGCGCCGTCGATGACATAGCCTTCGGCTTTGCGCCATTGCGCGATGTTCTTCATGATCTCACCGACCAGCGCGCGGGTTTCATCGCCGCCGCCATCGACGACGATGACGTCGCCGGGGCCCACCAGCTCGAGCGCGCGGTGGATGGCGAGATTGTCGCCCGGACGGGTGCGGACCGTGAAGGCCGTGCCGACCAGCTTGGCGCCGCGATGATAAGGCTTGAGCCCCACTGCGCCCGGCAGCCGGCCGAGATTGTCCGAAATGACCGAGGTCGGCGCACCGCGAAAACCCTCGATGATCGCAGCCGGCGGCTTCGGCACAGCGTTCGCAGCAATGGTGATGGTCATAATTCAGTCCTTCCCGTGAATTCTCTACTCGGCGTGCGCCCGCGCCTTCGCCGGCCAGATCCGGAAGGCGCGCCCCTCCTTCATCCACGCCGCGCGCTCGTCGCGCAACAGCGTACGGCGAACTTTTCCGGAATCGTCGCGCGGCGGCGCGCCGACGATCTCGAGGTCGGCGTCGCTCCGCATTTCCACACCGCAAACGAGGTCTCGAAGAACGCATTGCCGTTCGGCAACCCGATCGCGACAAAGTCGCCGGGCTTGACGCCCCTGGCCATGAACGCCCGCGCGCGCCGGCTGGCGCCGCGCTCGAGCGCGTCCCATGTCAGCGTATCCTGCCCGTGACGGACGGCGATCGTGCCTTGCGGTTTGCGCGCGGCGTACCAGCGCGGCACGTCGGACAGGGGCAGCAGCATCAGGCGTTTCCACTTCGTTTTCTTGGCGTCGCCGATGAGGCGAGCGCAGGATGAAGTGACGCTGTGACTCCTGCGCCACGTCAAGCAAAAAATGTCAGCATCGCAGCCATGAAATTCCCCGGTTCCATGGGTGACAAGCCGGCCATAAAGGGGCAAAAATCAGCCCGACTCAGTTCGGGTTGAGTTTTGCAAGGAATGCTCTCGTAGAATGTCGGACGTAGTTGCATCGCGTCGTGCGGCGCTTGTCGTTGTCGCAGCAGGATTTTTCCTGCTGGCGCCGTCGCATGCCCAGGCACAATGGTGGAAGCGCGCGCCTGTTGACTTCGAGACCTGTGCCGACGCCGCCGAAAAAGCCACGACCAAGTCCGAGAAGACGGCTGCGCTTGCCGACTGCAACGCCAAATTCGCCGGCCGGCGCAAGGCAGGCGGCGGCTATTCCTATTACGATTTCCTCCAGGACCGCACCTTCGACATCGCCGGCCCCAATCCGACGCCGGAGGAGCAGAAGAAGATCGACGAATCCTACACCGCCTATCTCGCCAATCAGCGCCGCAGCAATGAAGCCGCGCAAGCCACCGCGCGCCAGCAGCGCGAGCAGCAGGAACAACAGCTGCAGCAGCTCCAGCGGATCGCATTGCGCACCGACGTGGAGCGCGTGCCCGTGCCGGTCGAGCGGCCGAAAGTCCAGCAGGCCACCATCGGCGACGCGCGGCCGCGGCCGAAGGGCGCACCCTGCACCAAGGGCTCGTTCTCCTGCGAATGGCCGCGGCTGTCGGATGGATTGAACGATATCAAGAAGCTGTTCAGCCCGACGCCGAGCAAGCCCGCGAAGAAGGGCTGAGCTGCGCCCACAAGCCCCGCCGTCGTCCTGGCGAAAGCCAGGACCCATTATCCCAAGAGGTAGTTCGGCGGCAGACTTGTAGTTCGGTACTCCGACCGCTCACTATTGATCGATTCCGCGGTATGGGTCCTGGCCTTCGCCAGGACGACGGCTGAGGATGCGGCCTCAGTTCGTGTGCTTCTTCTTACTGCGCTTCGGTTGAGCTACCGGCGCATTCACCGGTGCCGTTGTTGTCGGTGAATTACCCAACTGCGACCTGCTCTCCTGCAATCGCCTGTCATAACCGGGAGAGTTCATGACCGTCGGCGGCCGGGCCTCCGCGACCGAGGACGCGGCGCAGACCACGGCCAGCGCGAATCCGATCATCAGGCGACGCTTCATCGTTGCTCCTCCCGTCGTGCAGCCTGCACTCATGCGTTACCCGCGGATCTGCTGCGGCGACAGCCGCGGCGGACCCTGGCCCGCGCTCTCGGCCTCCTGGATCAGCGCAACAATGCGGCGCGACAGCGGCACGTCAACATTGTTCTGCTCGGCGAGCGCGATGATCGCGCCCTGGAGATAGTCGATCTCGGTCTTGCGGCCCTGCTTCAAATCCTGCCACATCGAGGAACGCGCCTCGGGATCGATCTTCATGGTCCTTCCCAGGATCAGGTTGAAAATCGGATCAGGCAGCCTCAGCAAGGTGGGCGTCCAGGATGACGGGATCGGCGTCGCCGAGACCGGTGTGATGCCGGCGGCCCTCATCGCAGCAAGCCCCTCCGCCATCTGATCGGCGAACAGCCTTCGCCATTCGCGGTTCGCCAATTGCGCGGCGAGCGGCATATCCGACAAGGCGCTGAGCGCGTTGTTCAAATTGATGATCAGCTTGCCCCATTGCACGCCGGTGATGTCGCGGCTTGCGCGCATGGTGAGCCCCGGCACCGACAGCGCTGCGGCCGTATTCGTATCATCTTGGCCAACATGAATGTCGCCGGAGGTCGAGCGGTGGAAGCGGCCCTCGCCCATCCCGACCACGTTGAAAGGCACCATGCCGGCGAGCACGCGGCGGTCGCCGAGGCGCTCGCGCAGCATGGCGACATTGCCGACGCCGTTTTGCAGCGAGACGATGACGGCGTCTTGCGGCGCATGCTGCGCGATCTGGTCCGCGACACCGGCCGTGTCGGCGCTCTTCACCGTGACCAGCACGATGCCGGCGCTGTGCAAGATCGCGGGATCTTCCGACAGCGCGAGTCGGCCCGCGCCGAGCTTCTTCTGCGAGCCGTCGAAATCGGTCAGAAGCAAGCCGAACCGCTCGATCTCGGACTTCACCCGCGGCCGCACCAGGAGCGCGACGCGGCGGCCGCCGGCCGCCAGAGTGCCGCCGACGAAACATCCGATGGCGCCCGCGCCGGCCACCACGATCGGTCGATCCGTCATCACCTTTGCCTGCCCCCTTAACGATCTGCCCTCGATAGCAGAGGCTGTGACTGCTGCCCATTCCCGTAGTCGCGGCGCAATCGCCTTGTAACCGTCATGACAGCCTCATATGTTTTCGAGCGGGGCTTGTTACCGGCAGGAAAGCGCCAAAGGAGAACGCCATGGGTTTGCTCGACGTCCTCAACGGCATGCAGAACGGCCCGCGCGGCCCAAGCACGCCGAGTTCACAATCCTCATCCAGCGGTGGCATGTCGCCCATGACCATGGCGCTGCTTGGCCTGCTCGCCTGGAAGGCATTCAAGCATTTGAGCGGCAATCAGAGCGGCAGCGCGCCGCAGCCGTCCCCGGCACCGACGCATCTCCCCCCGCAGGTGAATGCGGGCGCTGGCGGCGGCCTCGGTGACCTGTTGAAGGGTGGCCTTGGCGGCCTGCTCGCGGGCGGCGCGGCCGGCAGCGTGCTCAGCGGCGGGCTCGGCGATCTCCTCAACCAGCTCCAGCAGAGCGGTCATGGCGACGCTGCCAATACCTGGGTCGGCAAGGGCGAGAACAAGGCGATCGCACCAGGCGATCTCGCCAATGCGCTCGGCGCCGACCAGATCGAGAGCCTGTCGGCCCAGAGCGGCCTGTCGCGTGACGAGCTGCTCTCCGGCCTCAGCCAGTATCTGCCGCAGGTGGTCGATCATCTGACGCCGGACGGACGGCTGCCGACCGAGCAAGAGATCGCGGGCAGAGTCTGATTTTAGTTTCGTCAAAGCGAGGAAGCACGGACATGAGCATGGGTGGCTTGTTGTGGATCATCGTCGTCGGCTTCATCGCCGGCCTCATCGCGCGTTGGCTGGCGCCAGGACCGAACAATCCGAGCGGCTTCATCCTCACCACCATCCTCGGCATCGCCGGCGCATTTCTCGCGACCTTCATCGGCCAGGCCATCGGGCACTACAGTCCCGACCAGGGCGCGGGATTCATCATGGCCACCATTGGTGCCGTGGTGGTGCTGTTCATCTGGCACCGGCTGGTGGCGAGCGGCGTGATCAAGGGGTGACGCACTAAGCCGTCATCTACACCACATCCACATCGTCATGCCCGGGCTTGTCCCGGGCATCCACGTTCTCCTATCCGCGGAGCAGCGCGTGGATGGCCGGGACAAGCCCGGCCATGACGTGGAGAGAGGGCGCCGCGCGACTCACGTCACCAAATGCATCCCCGCATCCATGCGCACGACCTCGCCGGTCATGTTGCTGGAGGCCGGCATCGCCAGGAAGCAGACGAGCTGCGCGATGTCTTCCGCCGATGATGCGACCTTCAGCGGCACCTTGGCGACCACGCTGTCGCGCACCTGCTTGGCGCCAGCCTCGCCACGGCCCTTGGTGAACCAGGGTGTGTCGATATAGCCCGGGCAGACCGTGTTGACGCGGATCAGCGGCGCCAGCGCGCGCGACAGCGACAGCGTCATGGTGTTGAGCGCGCCCTTGCTTGCAGCGTATGCAATCGACGATCCGACGCCGCTGATGCCGGCGACCGACGAGATGTTGACCACGGCGGACGGCCGCCCCGAAGCCTTGGCGCCGGCCTCGAGCAGGCTGCGCGCCGCGCGCACCATCTGGAACGGGCCGATGGTGTTGACGCCGTACAGGCGTTGGAAATCTTCCGCCGACAATCCGTCGAGATCGGCATGGGCGACATGCTTGGTGGTGCCGGCATTGTTGACGAGCACGTCGAGCCGGCCCCAGCCGGCTGCCGCGACGATCTTGCGGCAATCGTCATCCTTCGAGACGTCGCCCTGCGCGACCAGAACTTCCGGTGAGCCCGCCTTGCGGCAAAGCTCCGCGGTCGCCTCCGCTTCCCTCTGGCTCGAGGAATAGTTGATGACGAGCCGCGCTCCGCTCCGTGCGAGAATTTCCGCGGTCGCAGCACCCAGGCCGGAGGCGGACCCCGTCACGATTGCGCACAAACTGTCCTTTGCCATCCGGATTTCCTTCCCCTGATTGACTATCGACGTTCTGTTTAGCGAGTTTGCGGCGCCCTGCAAATCGAGCAAACTCCGCTAAGCGGAATTAACGTGTCGCCCATGCCCGCGCCGCAGGTTGACCTGCGATCAGCGCTTGTCAGGGCCATGGCTTTTTCGGATCATCGGGCGCAAGAAGAACCTGCGCGCTCACCCCACGGGTCGGATGCGCCAATGGCAAAACACGGGGAACGCTGTGGCGGAGAGTGACAATATCGTCGTCGAGACCGCGGAGAAAATCTTCGCCGATCTCGCCGATCCGCAGACCGTCAACAACGACAAGAAGGATTCGTGGCAGGCACCACTGTGGCAGGCGCTGAGCGAGGCCGGCCTGCCGTTGGCCTGGGTGCCGGACGATCTCGGCGGCTCCGGCGCGAGCCTTGCCGACGGCTTTGCGCTGCTGAACGCAGCCGGCCGTTTCGCAGTCGCGGTTCCCCTGGCCGAGACCATGCTGTCGGGCTGGCTGCTGGCGCAGGCGAAGATCGCATCCCCCGAGGGCGAGATGACGGTGCTGCCGGCGTCGCCCAAGGATCGTATCACCCTCGATGCCGACGGTGCGCTCTCCGGCCGCGCCCGCGGCGTGCCCTTCGCAAAGGCGGCAAAGCACTTCGCGGTGCTGGCCCACGGCAAGGACGGCGCTTCGATTGCACTGGTCGATGCGAGCAAGGGTCGGATCGAGACCGGACTCAATGTCGGCTACGACCACAGCGACACCGTCACGCTCGACAAGGTGCAGCCCGTCACCATCAAGCCCGCCCCGAACGGCTTTGACCAGACCACAATGATGCTGATGGGCGGCGTCGCGCGCAGCCTTCAGATCGCGGGGGCGCTGGAATCGATGCTCGACATCTCCGTGCGCTATTCCAACGAGCGCGTCGCCTTCGAGAAGAAGATCTCCAAATTCCAGGCGGTACAGCACAACCTCGCCCGCCTCGCCGGCGAGTCGGCCGCTGCGCTTGCGGCTGCCACTTCCGCGGCCGACGCCATCGCCAATGCAAAGTCGTTCGACGACGCGGTCTACCTCGAAGCCGCCTCCGCAAAAATCCGCTGCGCGGAAGCCGCGGAAAAGGGTGGCGCCATCGCGCATCAGGTCCATGGTGCGATCGGCTTCACCTTGGAGCACATCCTGCACCGCTATTCGCTGCGGGCATTGGCCTGGCGCGATGATTTCGGTTCGGAAAGCCACTGGGCCGTCGAGCTCGGCAAGCTCATTGCCAACCGCGGCGCCGACGAATTGTGGCCGCTCGTGGCTTCGCGCTGATCAGGGACGAGACAACAATGACCGCTGCCCTCCGTTTCGATCCGATCCGCCTCCCCGAGAAATGCGAGCAATTGCGCAAGGAAGTGCGCGCCTTCCTCGCGGAGGAAATCGCCGCCGGCACCTTCGATCCGCACAAGCCCAACCGCGAAGACACCGACGCGCCGGAATTTTCCCGCAGGGTCGGCGCCAAGGGCTGGCTCGGCATGACCTGGCCGAAGAAGTATGGCGGCCAGGAGCGCTCGTTTCTCGAACGCTACGTGGTGACCGAGGAGATGCGCGTCGCCAACGCGCCGACGCGGCGGTTCTTCGTCGCCGACCGCCAGAGCGGGCCGGTGCTGATCAAATACGCGCCCGAGCACATCAAGATGGACATCCTGCCGCGCATTTGCCGCGGCGAGATCTGCTTTGCGATCGGCATGAGCGAGCCGAACTCCGGCTCGGACCTGTTCGCCGCGAAGACGCGTGCGACCAAGACCGACGGCGGCTATCTCATCAACGGCACCAAGATCTGGACCTCATCGGCCCACATCGCCGACTACATGATCGCGATCTTCCGGACCTCGCAGCCGACCAAGGAGAACCGCCGTCACGGCCTGACGCAGTTCCTGGTCAAGATGAAGCAGCCGGGAATCCAGGTGAACCCGATCGGCCAGATCACCGGCCAGTACGAGTTCAACGAGGTCGTCTTCACCGACTTCTTCGTGCCCGACGATCATGTGCTCGGTGAAGTCGATGGCGCCTGGAAGCAGGCGACCAGCGAGCTCGCTTATGAGCGTTCGGGCCCCGAGCGTTTCCTGGAGACCTATTACGTGCTGACCGAGCTGGTTCGCGCGGTCGGCCCAAACCCGGACACGCGCAGCGCCGAAGGCATCGGCCGGCTGGTGGCGCAGCTCCACACCATGCGGCGCATGTCGGTCTCGGTCGCGGGCATGCTGCAGGCCGGCAAGGAGCCCGTCGTCGAAGCGTCCATCGTCAAGGACATCGGCACGGTGTGGGAGCAGCAGCTTCCGCACCGCGTGCGCGATCTCGCCGCTTTCGTCGAGGAGACCGCGACCAACCGCGAGACGCTGGAGCGGCAGCTCGACTTCGCCATCAAGACCGCGCCGAAACTCACCATCCAGGGCGGTACCACCGAGGTGCTGCGCGGCATCATCGCCCGCGGGCTTGGCTTGCGCTAATCATTCGAGGACATCATGAGCACTTACAAAGATATCGGAGTCGAAAAAGTTGGTCACGTCGGCACCATCGAAATACGCCGCCCGCCGCTCAACTTCTTCGACATATCGCTGATCAACCAGATCGCGGACGCGCTCGACGAGTTCGATCGCGACATCGAGATTCGCGCCTCGGTGCTGTCGGCGCAAGGCAAGGCGTTTTGCGCCGGCGCCAATTTCCAGGACCCGGCACGGCAGGCGCAAGAGGCGCGCGAAGCCGATAAGACGGCCAAGGGCGATCCGGCCGACAGCCTCGGGGCGATCAACCATCTCTACATCCAGGCCGTGCGCATCTTCCGCGCCAAGAAGCCGATCGTCGCAGCCGTGCAGGGCGCCGCCATCGGAGGCGGATTGGGCCTCGCGGTCTCGGCGGACTTCCGGGTCACCTGCCCCGAAGCGCGCTTCTCCGCGAACTTTACCAAGCTCGGCTTCCATCCCGGCTTCGGCCTGACCGTGACGCTGCCCGAGCTGATCGGCAAGAACAACGCCGAGCTGATGTTCTACACCAGCCGCCGCGTCACCGGCGAAGAGGCCTTCAAATGGGGCCTCGCCAACGAACTGGTGCCGCAGGACCAGGTCAAGGCGGCCGCACTGAAGCTCGCCGGCGAAATCGCCGAATGCTCCCCGCTCGGCCTCGTCTCCACCCGCGCCACGATGCGCGCTGGCCTCGCCGACCGCGTGATGGCCGCGACCAATCACGAGCTCGAGCAGCAGACCCGCTTGCGCGCGACGGAAGACTTCAAGGAAGGCGTGAAGGCCACCGAAGAGCGGCGCGTGGCGAATTTCAGGGGGCGGTAGCCGCCGCCTTACGCGTCGCATCGGGGCGACGTGGCCAGACACTCCATGGTCGTCCTGGCGAAAGCCAGGACCCATTACCCCAGGGAGAAGTTGTGGCGCGAAGCTGGAAACCACGAGTCTTCGCCAAACCACTCCCTGTGGTGATGGTGTGGACGGCCCCTTACGGCATCAGTGTGCCAGAATGAGGTTGTCAGAAACTCATTCACAGGAGCCGTC
>NZ_JBVVPL010000057.1:0-36300 GCF_055807615.1 Bradyrhizobium sp. MV1.5
GGCTATTACGTCAATCTCGGCATCGGCATCCCGACGCTGGTCTCGAACTACATCCCGGACGGCATGGACGTCAGCCTTCAGAGCGAGAACGGCATGCTCGGCATGGGCCCGTTCCCTTATGAGGGTGAAGAGGACGCCGATCTCATCAACGCCGGCAAGCAGACGGTGAGCGAGCTGCCGTCGACCTCGTATTTCTCGAGCGCGGATTCCTTCGGCATGATCCGTGGCGGCCACATGGATCTGTCGATCCTCGGCGCCATGCAGGTGGCCCAGAACGGCGATCTCGCCAACTGGATGATCCCCGGCAAGATGGTCAAGGGCATGGGCGGGGCGATGGATCTCGTCGCCGGCGTCAAGCGCGTGGTCGTGGTGATGGAGCATTCGGCCAAGGACGGTCCAAAGCTCCTGAAGCAATGCAATTTGCCGCTGACCGGCGAGCGCGTGGTCGACATGGTCGTGACTGACCTGGCCGTCTTCACGATCGACAAACACGGCAGCGGCGGCATGGCGCTGATCGAGCTCGCCGACGGCGTCTCGCTCGACGAGGTCAAGGCCAAGACCGAAGCCGAATTCCGCGTCGCGCTGAAGAACACGTAAGGCGCTTGCAAGTACCGCGAAATGGCCGGGGCTTCGCTCCGGCCATTTTCGTTTCAGCTTGGCGCCGCCGTGACCACATCTTCGGTCGTCCTGGCGAAGGCCAGGACCCATACCGCGAGGTCTATCGATCGCGGTCGGCGATAGTCCCAAGGGCTGTCAACGCGAGTCTTCGCCATACTTTGCTTGGTGGCTATGGGTCCTGGCTTTCGCCAGGACGACATTGTGGAGGCAGCGCGCACATTGCCACCTCAATCGCATCATGACTTAACCGACCATGCCCGACCCCACCGCGCCGACACGCTTGCGACCCACGACGGCTCCTCGCGAACCAGGCGGAAGCCGAGATTGGCGGGCGGGACGCCTTGCGCGCAGCCGCCGGCGCGGGCGTCGCGGATGAAATCCGTGACATAGGCGCGGTGCGCACCCTCGGCGATACGCACGCCGCAATTCACGGTCGGTTTGCCGGCATTGCCGGCCGCGTCGATCCGCGAGCGCACGAAGCAGGCCGAGGTCCACTCCCAGACATTGCCGGCGAGATCTTCGATGCCATGCTCGTTCGAACCGAACTTGCCGAACGGATAGGCCGTCGTGTCGAAGAGGTCGCGTTCGGATTCACGTTCATAGCGGCCGATCCAGCGCTTCGATGGATCAGCTGCGTCCACCGGAAGGCCGTCATCCCTGAATCTGGAGCCGGCCGCAAAGGCCCATTCCGCGTCGCTCGGCAGGCGGTAACTGTGACCGGTCTTGCGCGAGAGCCAACCCGCATAAGCCTCGGCATCGTGCCAGCTCACCTGCACCGCGGGTCGATCGGAGGCGATTGCCACGCCGCGATCAAGCGCGCGACAAGCGCCCTCCTGCACGCAAGTCTGATAGTCGGATGACGAGACCTGATGCCGCATGATGTTCAGCGGCTTCTCGAAACGCATCGCGCGCAGCGGCGCTTCCGCCTGCTGCCCGCCACGGGTGAAATCGCCAGCCTCGCGATAGGACAGGCTGCCTGGCGCGACCCTGACGATGGCGGGCTCCGCCGCGGCGCCGTGGGTCCCCATGTCCGACACCAGCGGCGCCACTGCGATCGGCCCCGCGAGCCCGGCGGCGCAGGCGAGCAGCAGTTTCAGCTTGAATGCGATCAGCATGGTCGTTCCCCGAGGAAAAGGAGCCGGTCTTCACCGGCCCCTCGTCGCGTCTAGTTGGTGTTGGGGGCCGGGATATCGGCAGGGGCCTTCACCTGCGTCATCAGATCGTCGTTCCACTTGCCTTCGACCTTGAAGTGCGCGGTGGCGCCGAGGTCGGCGGCCTCGATCAGATTGTGCGTGACATAGGCGTAGATGCCGGGCTGCATGAACTTGTACAGCGCAGCTCCCGCCGAGCCGCCGCGGATGAACCAGGTCTCGAGCCCGGTCTCCGGCGCATTGGAGAACTTGCCGGTCTCCCAGACATAGTCGCCATGGCCGCCGATCAGATGCGGACGGCTGTCGCGATTGGCCTGCGAATGCACGATCAGCACGTTCTCGCCGACATTGGCGGTCAGCGCATTCTTGCCGGTGAGCGCGCCGACCTTGCCGTTGAACACGACATGGGAGGGGATCAGCTTCTTCATCACCTCTTCGGTGTCGGTGAAGGCTTCGCCCGGCGACTCATAGGACTTGAAATTGCCCTTGTCGTCGCGCGGCACGTACATGTCCTGCTCGCCGACATAGTAGACCTTGTCGTATTTCAGTGCGTGGCCCTTGCCGTCGTTGAGGCCGTCGCGCGGCAGCACCATCACGGCGCCGTTCATGCCGGAGACGACGTGCCAGGGGATCATCGGGCCGCCCGGTGCGCAATGGTAGACGAACACGCCGGTCTTGGTCGCCTTCCAGCGCAGGACGACCTGCTCGCCGGGATTGACCAGCGTGAGCGCACCGCCGCCGAGCGCACCGGTCGCGGAATGGAAGTCGATGTTGTGCGGCATGGAATTGGTTGCAGGATTGACCAGCGTCGTTTCGACGTAGTCGCCCTCGTGCACGACCATCATCGGACCTGGCATCGAGCCGTTGAAGGTCATCGCCTGGAACGTGGTGCCCTTCTCGTCGATGACGACCTTCTTCTCCTCGATCGTGAGTCGGAACTCCACGATCTTGGGGCCCTGCCTGGTCGCTTGCTCGTGCGCATGCACGAAGGGCGGAGCGACCAGCTCGACCTTCTGGCGCGGCAGTTTGAGATCGTCGGCAGCCAAGGCGGGTGTCGCCAGCATCAGAGCGGTTGCGGCGGCGCTGATCAATGCGGCTCGGCGGGTGAACATCGGAAGCATCCTTCATCTGAAATGGTTTTGATGACGGAATGCAGTGTGCGCCGATCGCAGCAAGCGTGTTTGTGCTGCGACAAGCTTTTGTCCTATTCGCCTCCGGTAAAATCCTCAGGAGTTTGTCGAAGATCGCGTCGGCGATGCGAAAGACGCGATGGCGCGCGACGTCAGCCGCGTCGGCCGCAAATCGTTCGCATGTTCAGTTGCGTTTATTGCGAATGGATTGCTGTCGACTAGAGCAACTGGATCGCAATCCAGACCGTGCCCCAAACCGCGAGCGACAGCGCGGCGAAGACCGCGGCCGTGATGACCATTACGCGTACGAAGTGGCCGGCGCCAACGGTGGGCGTGGAGGGGAGGGGACGAAAATCATCGAAGCGCGGGATATGGCCGCGAACGCCGGTGAGCCACAGAACGAGATCGAACGCGAACGACGCCATAACCTGTCTCCAGAGGGCAATATTCGAATGTCACCATGGCTCCGATCCCGTGCTCGGACTTTGAGCGAGCGCAAGGTTTCGCACCCGAAAACGGGTAATTTAGTGCCATCCGGGATGCGCCGCCCCGCTGCGCAGCATTGATTGACGAATGGGTACGATATGAGGGCCGATCTTGCGGTGAATTACGGCGAGGAACGACTGCCGCGCTACACGAGCTACCCGACCGCACCGCATTTCTCGTCGGCGATTGGCGCGGGTGCCTACGCCCTCTGGCTGGCGGAGCTCCCGGCGGCGTCCAGTGCGTCGCTTTATCTGCACGTGCCGTTCTGCCGCGAGATGTGCTGGTATTGCGGCTGCCATACCCAGATCGTTCGTCGTGACGGGCTCATCGCGGCCTATCTGCGTACGCTGCGTAGCGAGATCGCGCAGGTGTCCGAGACGATCGGCCGGCGCATCAAGGTCGAGCACATCCATTTCGGCGGCGGCACGCCGACGATCATGGCGCCGGAGGCTTTTGCCGAGTTGATGGCGGCGATGCGCCAAGCCTTCTTCGTGCTGCCGTCGGCCGAGATCGCGGTCGAGATCGATCCTCGCACGCTGACTGCCGACATGGTCGAGGCCATGCGGGTCTCCGGGGTCAATCGCGCGAGCCTGGGCGTGCAGAGCTTCGACCCTGTCGTGCAGCGCGCGATCAACCGTGTGCAGAGTTTTGAGCAGACGGCTTCCGTGGTCGACATGCTCCAGCACGCCGGCATCAACGGGATCAACTTCGATCTGATCTACGGACTGCCACACCAGACCGTTGCCTCGTGCCTGGATACGGTGCGACGTTCGCTCGAGCTTGGGCCCGACCGCTTCTCGGTGTTCGGCTACGCGCATGTGCCTGCTTTCAAGAAGCACCAGCGCATGATCAACGAGGCCGTGCTGCCCGACGGCCTTGGGCGCCACGACCAGGCCTGCGCGATCGCCAATGCGTTGAAGGAGGCCGGCTATGTGCAGATCGGGCTCGATCATTTCGCGCGACCCGGCGATTCCATGGCCGTGGCCTTCGAGCAACGCACGCTGCGGCGGAATTTTCAGGGCTACACCACCGATAAGGGCGAAGTTCTGCTCGGCTTCGGCGCGAGCGCGATCGGACATTTGCCGCAGGGCTATGTCCAGAACGAGGTGCAGATCGACGCCTATGCGCAGAGCATCGCCGCGGGCCATTTGGCCACCGCGAAAGGCTATGGGCTCACCGACGACGATCGGCTGCGCGCCGACATCATCGAACGCATCATGTGCGAGTTCAGCGCCGATCTCGGCGACATCTGCGCGCGTCATGGCGCCGAGGCCGGGGCGGTGCTGAAATCGGCGTCGCGTCTGAAGCCGCTGATTTCCGATGGTGTCGTGAGACTGGACGGCGACCGCCTCGCAGTCGCACAGGACTCGCGCTTTCTCGTGCGCAGCGTCGCCGCCGCATTCGACGCGCATCTGGATCCCGCGAAGCAGTTGCACAGCCGGGCGGTGTAGTCTCTCTCTCCGTCATTCCGGGGCGCGCCCCTTGGCGCGAGCCCGGAATCCATTTCACCTCTTGGCCTGCTGCCCGATGGATTCCGGGCTCGCGCCTCGCGCGCCCCGGAATGACAAGGCAGCTTGCGCTCCAACAAAGAAACCACAGCCCGCTCCGCTATCGTGGTTTCCGAACGGAGTTGTTGTCCATGCCTTTTGGATCCGACGATCTGGTCGATGACATCATGCGCACGGCGCCGCACACGATCCGGGTGTTTCTCGCCTTCAGGATGGCTTGCGTGGGCTGTCCGATCGCAACCTTTCACACGGTCGATGACGCCTGCCGCGAGCATGGCATCGATCGTGACAAATTCCTCGCCGCGCTGTGCGATCGCGTGCCGGCGTGAAGCGGTCTGGAATTCGTGCGGGCCGCGCGCGGATTCCCGGGTGAGGGGCGCTTTCGCCGTAAGTGGAAGCGACCCTCAACCCTGGCCTATGCCGCGCCGCTGTCCGGGCTCCGCTCCGCCAGCACGACGATCCCATGCGGATCGCGCAGGATGATGCGCTGACGGCCGCTTTCGACCAGCCCCTGCTGTTCCCAGCCGCTCAGGATGCGGCTCACGGTGTGCAGCGTGGTGCCGGTCATCTGCGCGATGTCCTGGCGGCTGATCGGGAAGTCGATCTCGATGCCGCGGTCGAGCTTTTTGCCGGATTGTTTGGCGAGGCGCAGCAGCGCATGCGCGACGCGCTGCTCGACCTGCTGGGTCGACATTTCCAGGATCCGGGTGTGGCTCTCCTGGAGCCGCGTGCCGACAGTCTGGAGCGTGTTGGCGGCGAGCGAGGGAAATCGCTCGACCAGCCGCGGCCAGGCCGAGGTCGGCCAGATCAGGGCGACGCTGTCGTCGACCGCGATCGCCGTGGCCGGATAGCGCGCGGCTCCGATCGCCATCGCGAGACCGAACGTTTCGCCTGGCGCGACATATCGCACCACGATCTGCTCGCCGGTCGGTGTGGTCTTGGCCGCGCGAACATGGCCGTGCAGCAGCAGGAAGAACGATTGCGCGTCCGCGCCCTGCTCGAAAATGGCGCTGTTCTTGGGATAGCGCGCCGAGCGGGCCTCGCGCAGGATCTCCTCGAGGTCCTCCGGCTTGACACCGCCAAACAGCGGCAAATGCGCAACCAGCGATGTGTCGACCTTGGCCATTCTGCCTCCTTGGCGCTGGAAGTGTGATGACACCTGCAATCGTCAGGGTGTTTGCGATAGCGCAAAAACGAGCAGGCCGGACGGCAGTATTTTTCCAGGCGACGATTTGAATCGACTGGAGTTGACCCATGGCTGGCGCCCGATCCCGCAACTTTGAGGGCTGGCCGTTGTTTGCGAACAGCTTTCGGCCCTTTTTCCTGCTCGCCGCGATCCAGGCAGGGCTTTCGATCCTGGCCTGGCTGCCGATGTTCTACGGCGAATTGTCGGTGAGCTCCGCTTTCGCGCCGCGCGACTGGCACGTCCATGAGATGCTCTACGGCTTCCTGCCGGCGGTGATCACGGGCTTCCTGTTCACGGCGATCCCGAACTGGACCGGGCGGCTGCCGATCCAGGGGACGTCCTTGGGCGCGCTGCTGGCGGTCTGGCTCGCCGGCCGGGTCGCGGTGACGCTGTCCGCCGATATCGGCTGGGCGTTCGCGCTTGCCGTCGATGCCGCCTTCCTGACGCTGGTCGTCGCCGCTGCAACGCGCGAGATCATCGCCGGAGGCAACTGGCGCAACCTGCCGGTCGTGGTGCTGGTACTCGTGCTGCTCGCCGGCAATGTAGCCTTCCATCTCGAAGCGCATGATGCGGGTGCGGCCGATGTCGGCATCCGCGTCGGCATCGGCGTGGTCGTTGTGATGATCTCGCTGATCGGCGGCCGCATCATCCCGAGCTTCACCCGCAACTGGCTAGTCAAGTTCAACCCCGGCCGCCTCCCGGTGCCGTTCGGGCGTTTTGACGGGGTGGTGATCGGGTGCAGCGCGCTGGCGCTCGTCTCATGGATCATCGCGCCGTTGAGCACCTTCACCGGCGTGGTGATGGCGGTCGTCGGCGGGCTCCATCTGGTGCGGCTTGCGCGCTGGGCCGGTGACCGCACATTCCGCGAGCGGCTGCTCCTGATCCTCCATGTCGGCTATGTCTTCGTGCCGCTCGGCTTCCTCCTGCATGCTCTTGCCGTCTTCGGCGCGTTGCCGCCGAGCGCGGGCATCCACGCTTGGATGGCGGGCGCGGCCGGAACCATGACGCTCGCGGTGATGAGCCGTGCGAGTCTCGGCCATACCGGACAGGCGCTGACGGCTTCGCCGGCGACACAAGCCATTTACGGTGCGATCATCGTGGCGGCGCTGGCGCGGGTCGCGGCGGTGGTTTGGCCTGCGCAAAGCGACGCGTTGCTGCACATTGCCGCCTGCGGCTGGATCGTTGCGTTCCTCGGCTTTGCCCTTGCGTTCGGGCCGCTGCTCGCCGGCAGCCGTCGCCGCGCCCTCGCCATCATGGGCGTGCCTGTCCCGGCACGCTGAATTCAAGCCGTGGTCGCCACGGTCGGTGATTCCAATGGCCTGACGCCTTTGCGCCATGCGGTGATGGTGCAGCCGAAATGGCCGCGGAACCAGCGGGCCATGGCGCTCTGTGCCGAGAAGCCGAGCTGCACGGCGATGTCGGCCAGTGGCCGGCCGGGGTCGTCGATCAGCTGGACCACGAGATCGGCGCGCTGCGCGTCGAGAATGGCCGAGAAGCTGGTGCCGGCTTCGGCGAGGTGGCGGTGGATGGTGCGGCGGGTGCAGGCAAGGTGCTCGGCCACGCGCTCGACCGTGCAGTCGCCGCCGGCGAGCAGGAGACGCACGACCTCGTCGACCTTCTCCTCCCAGCTTGCCGGCCGCGTCTCGATCGCCTCGATCCGCTTGCGTAGATAGCTCGCGATCAGCGGATGTGCGCTCGGGATCCGGCGCTCCATGTCGTGTGCCGACAACAGGATCGAATCGTCCTCCGCGTTGAAGGTCACACGGCAGCCGTAGAACTCGCGGTAGCGCTTGCGGTCGTGCGGCGGTGGATAATGCAGGTGCACTTCCTGCGGCCGCCAATCGCTGCCGAACAGCGACTGGATGATGCGATGGACGCTGCCGAGCGCCATGTCGATCGACTGGCGCGGCGCGGTCGGCTGTCGGCCGCGCAGGTGCAGCGTGACGGTCACGGTCTGCTTGTCGCGGGTGACGTCCAGCTTCATGCCGTCGTGGTGGATCGGGATGAAGCGCGAGAAGGCCTCGATGGCTTCACCAACGGTCGCCTGTTCGCGCACGATCAGGCCGACCGCGCCGAAATTGGTCAGCCCGCCGCGCTCGGCAAGCCGCAAGCCGAAATCTTCGGCTCCGGACGCCTCCGCCGACAATTCGAGCAGACGTCGCAGGCCGGTGACAGCAATGGGCGTATCGGGCTTGTCGAGGCAGGCCAGCGGCAGCCTCACCTTGCGCATCATCTGTCTGGGGTCGAGCCCGACCGACCGGGCGACCTCCGGGTAATAGCTCAAGCCCGCGCTGCGAATGAGGTCGGTCATGCGAACCGGTCCTGCCAGCCATTCCCGCAGATGTCCCGAAATGTAAAGTTTATGTCCCGATCCGTCAAATCCGGGAACCGGGTGGAACATACATAAGTGAAACCGAAGCACGGGCGTGAATGCCGTGCATATGACGGCGCGGCGCGACGAGGCCCCGCTGCCGTCTCGGACCATTTGACCAAAGACATTTCTGGATCGGAATTATGCCGGGGAACATGCTTTCCAAGGGTGAGGTATTCGTCATCGACACCGATGCCGCCTCCCGCGAACAATTGTCCACCGCGCTCCAACAGAGCGCATACAACGTGATCTGCTTCGCCGACGGTGCGTCTCTGCTCTCGGAAGCCAGGGCCCGGATGCCGGCCTGCGTGCTGCTGGAGATGCCGCCCGATCGCTCCGGTCTCGATGTGCTCAAGCGCCTGCGTGAGGAAAACTGCATGGCGCCGGTGCTGGTGACCGCAACAAACGGCAGTATCGCCATGGCGGTGGATGCCATCAGGAGCGGCGCGGCCGACTTCATCGAGAAGCCGTTCCGCACCCGCGACCTCGTCGACCGGATCGATGCCGCGATCGACGAGTTCGCACAGCCCGGCTCCAACCGGCAGCGCTGGCTGCCCGGCTGCGAACCTCTGACTGTGCGCGAAGGCGACGTGCTCGAGCATCTGGCCGCCGGCCTGACCAACAAGGAGATCGCCCGGCGCATGCATCTGAGCGCACGCACGGTCGAAGGCTATCGCGCCGGCATTCTGAAGAAGGCGGGCGCCAGGAACGTGACAGACCTGCTTCGCCGCATCTTCGGGCAGGGTTCGTCCCCTCAGGATTAAGGGCTCCGTCGCGGGACGCCGACACGTTCCGGGCCTTGCTGCCGCCGCGGCGGCGCCCCACGGAAACCCCAATCGAACCAGTTCCTTCCCTGCCGCGTCCAACCAAGTTGGCGAGGCATTGGATCGCGCGTCCGGCTGGCGGCGGCGATGACTTGGAGGAGGGACTTGATGCGCATCACCGCAAAATGTTTGGCAACGACGAGCCTGGTTCTGGTGACCACGGCATTCGCGTCGCCGTCATGGGCCGCCGAATTGGACGCCACATCGGCCATCGATACCGTCACCGTTTACCCCGATGGCGCGACCGTGACCCGCGTCATCGCGGTGGACCTGCCGTCTGGTGACTCGACGCTCATTGCCAAGGACTTCCCGCTTGGTCTCGACACCTCGTCGATCCGGGTGGAGGGCGAGGGGGGAACGAAGCTCACCATCGGCACGATCGATGCGCGCACGCCACGTGCGGCGCCGGTCAATTTGCCGGAGCTGGACAAGCGCATCGAGGCGCTGAACGACCAGCGCGCCGACCTGCAAGGCGCGATCGACTCGGCCAATGCGCGGCGCAAATTCGCGGAGCATTTTGCGGAAGCGTCGCCCGCGGGCATCGGCGACAAGGGCGAGGCGCGGCCGATTGCCGAATGGCGCACGGCCTTTGCCACCGTCGGCGAGGAAATTGCGAGCGCCGATACCGCCGTTCGCGACGCCACGCGCAAGATGCGCGAGATCGATCGGCAGATCGGCCAGCTCGAAGTCGAGCGCAAGGCCAAGCCGCCGAGCAAGCTCGAAGTCCGCATGGACATCGCCGCCCCGGCAGCAACCAAGGCGACGTTGAGGGTCACCTACAATGTGCGCAATGCGCGCTGGCTGCCGCTCTACGACGCCCGCCTCGACACCGGCGCGAAGGATCGCAAACCGCAGCTCGAGCTTGTCCGCCGTGCCGAAGTCACGCAATCAACCGGCGAGGACTGGTCCAACGTCACGCTCGGCGTCTCCACGGTCCGCATCGGTCGCGGCGGCAGCGCGCCGGAGCTGAATTCGCTGGTCGCACAATATCCGCAGGTGCCGAGGCCGCGGGCGCTGGGTTCGCTTTCGGATTCGGCAATGCCTGCGGCGGCGCCAATGCAGCAGCGAAAGATCGAAACGTCCGCGGCCAAGGCAGCCGACGATATCCGCGAACGCGCCGAAGAACAGCAGGCGGTCGCCGAAATCGGCGATTTCCAGGCCAGCTACAAGATTCCTGGCCGCGTCAACCTCGGCGCCGCCGAGGGCGCCAAGAGCCTGCGCATCGCCTCGATGACCGTGCCCGCCGATCTCGTGGTGCGCGCGGCACCGGTGATGGATCCCACCGCCTTCCTCGAGGCAAGCTTCAAGCAGACCGACGACGCGAGCCTGTTGCCAGGCAAGGTCGCAATCTATCGCGATGGAACCTTCGTCGGCCGCGGCAAGCTCTCAGCTTCGGCCAAGGACGATATCGTGCGGCTCGGCTTCGGCGCCGACGACAAGGTCAGGATCGAGCGCGCCGTGCTCAAGCGCAACGAAGGGTCGGCCGGCCTCCTGGTCACGACGTCGAAGACCGACGAGCGATCGTTCAAGACCACAATCCGCAACGGTCACGACTTCCCGATCAAGGTCGCGATCGAGGATCAGTTGCCTGTCAGCGAGAGCGAGGACATCCTCGTCGAGATGTTGCCTGCGACCACGCCGCCGACCGCGAGCAACATCCGCGACAAGCGCGGCGTGCTGGAATGGTCGTTCGATGCCAAGCCCGGCGAGGTCAAGGACATCAATTTCGCCTGGCGCATTCGCTGGCCGAAAGACAAGAGCATGGTGATCGTGCCGGCCGGTTAGGGGAGTTCTTTACCTCGCCGCGCTTGCGGGGAGAGGTCGGCGCGAAGCGCCGGGTGAGGGGGACTCTCCGCGAGTCGCACGCTCACCGTCTTCATGGATCGAGCCCCTCACCCCAACCCTCTCCCCGTAAGAACGGGGAGAGGGAGAGGAGAGAGCAGGGCTCACTTCGCCTTCAGAAAATCCGCGACTTCCAGCAACATGAACTCGTTGTCGTCGGCCTTGTTGGGATCGCGGCTGGACGAGAACGGCAGATTGTTGTCGTTGCCGACGATGATGTGGGTTTCGTCTACACGATCGACGTTCTCGATGGTGAAGAACGGGAAGGTGTAGACGCCGTCATTGAGCGGCTTCTTCGCCTTCTTGTCGGGATCCCTGATCTTCATCAGATCGATATAGCCGATCTTGCGCACGGGCTTGCCGACATTGGCCTCCGTGAGCTCGATCTTGTAGACGCGCTTGAACTTGGCCACGTCAGGGAAGCAGTTCTCGCCGCGGGTGCCTTGCGGGCAGGCCTTGTCGGCCGTGCCTTCGCCGTTGTCGCGCTCGATGATCAGGCCGGCGCTCGGATCGATCATGTTGAAGTCGCCGATGGCATTGCCGTTCTGCTCGAACACATATTGCCAGTAGCGGCCGGTGAATTTCTCCGCGGCGACGTCGAATTCCAGGATACGCGAGGCTTCCTTGCCGTCGACCTTCTCCCAGTCCTTCTTCTCGGCGTTCCACAGCGGCCCCTCGAGCAGACCGTAGAGGAACTTGCCGTCTTTCGAGGAGGCGAAGCCCTCATAACCCTTGGAGCGGCGGAGGTTGACGTTGCTGTAGGTCGCGCCCGGTGCTCCCGGCGTCGCCACCGCCCAGTGATCCGGCGAGCGCACCGGCTTGCCGTCGGCGACCGTCTCGAACAGGCCGAGAATCTTGCCGGTCTTGTCGGCCTTCAGGATATAGGGGCCGAATTCGTCTCCGATCCAGAAAGTGTCGCCGATGATCTGAAAACCTTCGGTGTCGAAGTCGGAGCCGGTGAGATAGCGCCTCTCGGTGTCCTCGTGCACGATGCGGAACGGCACGCGTCTGTCGGGATCGTGCAGGAACACGGTTTCCAGCCGCTCGATCTTGCCGCCGACCCAATCCATCTTGTAGCGGTTGAGGTACAGCATCGAATCCGGCGAATTGGCGCGCGCGCCCATGCCGTTGTCGGTGATGACCCAGAAGGTGCCGTCGCCCATCGACTTGATGCCGGAATGGCCCTGCAACGGCTGGCCCTTGAACGGCAACGATACGCCGGTCGCCCGCTCATAGGACTTGCCCATCACCGTGCCGAGCGCGTCGACGCGCTTCCCGGTGGTGTATTTGCCGGATGTCTTGAGATCGGCGGGGGCATCAGCCGGCGCGTCGATGAAGGTGGCAGCCGGCATCACCAAATGGCCGGCGAGCTTGGCGGGGAATTCGCCTTCGCTCTGTGCGAGCGCGGAGCTCGCGGTAAGAATGATCGTTGCGACGGTGCCAAGAAAAGTCGCGCGCATGTGCGTCTCCTGTTAACGGAGGACATCTTATGCGGACCGCGCATTGCAGTTTTGTGAAGCCGGGCCAAACGCCGCGGTCGACGGTCTACCTCTTGACCGGCGCCGGTAACGACGTCGGGGCGGAGGGCCGCGGAATTTCGAACCTAAACGCCCTGATAGACCAGTCTGGTGAAGAAGCCGGGATCGATCACGAATTGCCCCCATATCGCGTCGAAGGCCGCTGTCGGCTTCGCCGCAACGGTTTCATCCCGCGTTCGTCCCTGCTTCTTGAGGCGGGCGACGTTGTCGCGGATCCCGGCGAGCATGTCGCGAAAGGCCTGGAATTCGGCTTTGTTGCCGACCGGTTTGCCATGGCCGGCGATGACGATCGTGTCCTTGTCCATCGCTGCGAGATTAGCGTCGCATGCAGCGATCATCCCGTCGATGCTGCCGCCGGTGGAATAGTCGATGAACGGATAGATGCCGTTCCAGAACATGTCGGCGACATGAACGATGTTGGCGTCTGCGAAGGTGACGGAGATATCGCTGTCGGTGTGCGCGGGTCCGTAATATTTCAGGCCGATCGAGGTTCCGTTGAGCTTAAGCTCGCGGCTGTCGGCAAAGACTTCGCTTGGGATTCCGCCCCCGCCGAGCGGAAGGAAATTGTAGTCCCAGTCCTCGACCCGCTGCACTTCGGCAAGGTGTTTGCGGGTGTTTTCCTGCGCTATGATTTTGGCGCCGGCTGCATGCAGCCATTCGTTGCCATCGGCATGATCGAAATGCCAATGGGTGTTGACGAGATGGGTGACGGGATCGGCGCCCAGATCGGCCAGCGCTTTGGTGAGTTGCGGACGTGAGACGCGGATGCCCGCATCGATCAGTACCTTGCCGTCGGGCCCGGTCAGCACGGCAATGTTGCCGCCGGAGCCTTCCAGCACGGTGATGTTGTTTCGGAGCTTGTGCGCGACAATCGGCGATACAGCAGCGCTGTCCTTGATCAGGCTGACGATGCCTCGCGCCTCCGCGTACGCTTGCCTGGGGCTAAGCCATCCCGAAGCGGCGGCCGTCGCGGCGCCAACGCAACACAGGCAGAAACCGCGTCGAGATAATGATGGGAGCCGTGTCGAACGCATGCAATTCTCGCTTCTCGAGCGACTATCGACGGCGCCAATGATCGACCCCGCTGTCAGGATGCAGCGTGGGGCCAATGCAGCATGCGGTCTATCACGATAGCACGATCGACTGCGCTCGCGCGCAGCCACGAGTTACTCCTTGACCGCGCCTGTCAGCGAGGACACGTAATAATCCACGAACAGCGAGTAGAAGATCGCAACCGGCAGCGAGCCGAGCAGCGATCCCGCCATCAGCGCCCCCCACTGGTAGACGTCGCCGGTGACGAGCTCGGTCAGGATCGCGACCGGCACCGTCTTGTTGGCGCCGCTCTGGATGAAGGCGAGCGCGTAGATGAACTCGTTCCAGGACAGCGTGAAGGAGAAGATGCCGGCCGAGATCAGGCCGGGCACCGCCAGCGGCAGCGTGATCCGGCGCAGGATCTGGAGCCGTGTGGCGCCGTCCACCAGCGCACATTCCTCGAGCTCGTAGGGGATCGACTTGAAATAGCCGATCAGGAGCCAGGTGCAGAATGGCACCAGGAAGGTCGGATAGACCAGGATCAGGGCAAGCGGGCTGTCGAACAGGCCGAACTGCACGACCACGGTTGCCAGCGGAATGAACAGGATCGACGGCGGCACGAGATAGGCGAGATAGATGCCGAGGCCGACATAGGGGCTGCCGCGGAAGCGCAGGCGTTCGATCGCATAGGCGGCCAGCGTGCTCGCGATCAGCGACAGCGTGGTCGCGCCGATCGCGACCAGCATCGTCGTCCACAGCCAGCGCGGATAGGCGGTGTCGAACAACAGGTGCTTGATGTGGGCCAGCGTCGGCGAGGAGATCCAGAACGGGTTGTGCTCCCGGTAGTTCATCAGCTCTGCGTTCGGCTTGAACGACGTGATTGCCATCCAGTAGAACGGAAACAGCAGGATCAGCACGAAGCAGCCGAGCGGCAGGTAGATCATCATCAGCCGCCGCAGCCCGGAATCCCAGGCCATGGTGTCCGGCGGTGTGGTGGCGACGGCGGCCGGCTGGGCGGCGGTATCAGTCATTGCTCTCTCCCTGCTGCCATTTGCGGCGGGCCAAGCCGAAATAAGAGAACAGCGTCGCGAACACCAGGAACGGGATCATCGACACCGCGATCGCCGCACCCTCGCCGAGCTCGCCGCCGGCAATGCCGCGCTGGAAGGCCAGCGTGGCCAGCAAATGCGTCGAGTTGCCGGGGCCGCCGCGGGTGATGGCATAGACGAGCTGGAAGTCGGTGAAGGTGAAGATGATCGAGAAGGTCATGACGATGGCGAGGATCGGCATCATCATCGGGAAGGTGATGTAGCGGAACCGCTGCCAGGCGCTGGCGCCATCGAGCATCGCGGCTTCATAGAGCGAGGGCGAAATGGTCTGCAGGCCCGCCAGCAGCGAGATCGCGACGAAAGGAATGCCGCGCCAGATGTTGGCAGCGATCAGCGAGAAGCGCGCCGGCCAGGGCGAGCCGAGAAAGTCGATATTGGTCGTGCGCCAGTGCAGCACGTCGACCAGAAGGTAGGAGATGATCGAGAACTGCGGATCGTAGATCCACCAGAACGCCAGCGCCGAGAGCACCGTGGGCACGATCCAGGGCATCAGGATGATCGCACGCAACAGGCTCTTGAACGGAAAATGGTTGTTGAGCAGCAGCGCGAGCCAGAAGCCCAGCGCGAACTTTCCGAAGGTCGCGATCCCCGTGTAGACCACGCTGTAGAATACCGCGTTCCACCACAGGGAATCTGTGAGCAGGTACTGGAAATTCTCGAAGCCGACGAAGACGCCTTTTCTGCCGATCGTGGTGTCGGTGAAGGCGAGCCAGATGCCGAGGCCGAGCGGATAGGTCAGGAACACCGTGAGCAGCCCGATCGCGGGTGCGAGGCACATCACGATCAGGAACGGCTTGTAGTCGAACAGGCGTACCAGCCAGGAGGGCTGCCGTCGTGCGAGGGCGAGAGTGGGAAGTGTGGTCACGGACATCGGGTCGTTGTCCTGTCTCTGGAAGTCACCACGCCCGTCATTGCGAGGAGCGAAGCGACGAAGCAATCCAGGCTGTAAGCGCGGAGACAGGCTGGATTGCTTAGCTTCGCTCGCAATGACGAACTTCTGTCCAGCGTTACTTCTGCCGCCGGAAGTACCGCTTGCAGCGCTGCTCGGCTTCCGCAGCCGCGGCTTCCGGTGTGGCAGCGCCGGTCGCAACCGACGCGAACATCTGAATCAGCACGTAGTCGGCGCTCACGGCGCCGGTCGCGGTCGAGATCGGGCCGGCGTAGCCGTCGTAATAGGTGCTGTTCATGGTGTTCTTGAACAGCTGCACCTTGGGATCCTGCGACCATACGGCCGCTTCGGCATAGGCGGCGAGCGGCTGGGACCAGTAGCCGGAATTGGCGTTGAGCCAAGGCTCGTACTGGTCTTTTTCCAGCATGTATTGCAGGAAGGCCTTTGCGGCATTGGGGTACTGGCTGTGCTTGAACACCATGGCGTTCAGCGTCAGGCCCGCCATCGGCGAGACCTTGGCGACACCTTTCGGCAGCAGTTGATGTTCACTGTCGTCGGCGATTGCCTTGGTCGCCGGATCGTTCTTCAGCGAAAAATACAGCGAGACGCCGTTGGCGGTCAGCGCGATCTCCTGCGCGGCGTAGGCGCGATTGTTGCTGACGTCATTCCAGGACGTCGTGCCGGCGATGAAGGTCGGGTAGAGCTGCTTGACCCAGTTCAGCGCGGCGATCGTCTCCTTGCTGTTGATGATGACGTTGCCCTCTTCGTCCAGCAGGGCCGCGTTGTGCGACCATAGCGCCCAGCTTGCGAACCCGTTGCCGTCCCCCTTGGCATTGCCGAGGGCGAAGCCCGCCGGCTTGCCGGCCTTCTGGAGCTTCTGGCACAGGTCGAGGATTCCGGCATGGTCTTCCGGCACCTTGTCGAAGCCGACCGATTGCAGGATCGACTTGCGGTAGATCAGCGGACCCGCGGTGGCGCCGAACGGCAGCCCGATCCAAGTGGGGCTCTTGTTCTTCTTGCCGTAGCGCTGCGCCAGCGGCAGCCAGCCGCCGTACCGCTTGCCGAGATAATCGGCGACGTCGGTCAGCTCGACCAGCTTGTCGACATAGATGTGCGGTGCGTCAGAGAAGCCGATGATGATGTCGGGACCCGCGCCGGAATTCGAGGTCACCGCGGTTTGCTGGTTGATGTCCTCCCAGCCGACGAAATCGACCTTGACCTCGACGCCGGTCTCCTTGGTGAATTTTGCCGCATTGGCGCGGAACACGTCCTCGTCGGCCTGGACGAAACGGACCGGTCGCAGCATGCGCAGGGATGCGCCTTTCTCGATCGGCAGTTTCGGTGCGGGGACGTCCGCGGCCTTGATCGCGGATTGCGCATTTGCCGGAGCACCGGTTGCCGCGATTGCCGCAGCGGACAGGCCCAGCGCCAAGGCATCACGACGTGTGATGTCGTTCCTCATCGGTTCCTCCCTATGTGTTTCCCTTCCCGGCGTTGATCGCCGGTGAAGGGTCGTTTTCAGTCTTTTGCCGGTTGCCGGCGCGCCTTCGCGGCCGTCCCGCCTAGCTGTTCGGACCGCGGTCCATGCTGACAGGCTGCCAGCGGCGGAGCGCGGTGTCTTGCAGCACCGACGGATTGACGCAGCTTACCGGCCACATGCCCTGAAGCACCAGTGACAATTCGTAGCCCACCCGGCGCTTGCGCGCCTCGTCGAACCGTGCCGAGGCGGAGGCGACATGGGCGGTCAGGGTGACGTTGTCCATGCCGAGCAGCGGATTGTTGTGCGAGGGCGGCTCCTTCTCCAGCACGTCGAGGGCGGCATGGGCGATCCAGCCCTCCTGAAGCGCCTTGATCAGGCTTTCCTCGTCCACGGTGGCGCCGCGGCCGGTGTTGATGAAGACCGAGCCCTTCTTCATCTGCCGGAAGTGCTTCTCGGTGAGCATGTGATGCACCTCGGGCCGGGCGGGGGCGTGCATCGAGACGAAGTCGGATTGCGACAGCACCTCGTTCAGCGTCGCCGGAATCACGCCGTGGTCGGACATCAGCGTTTCCTGGATGAAGGGATCGTAGGCCATCATCCGCAGCCCGAACGGCGCCGCGCGTTTCGCAACTGCACGCGCCACGCGGCCGAACGAGATGAAGCCGAGCGTCCGGCCCATCAGCCGTGGAATCTTCGACAACGCCGGCCTGCCCTCGGCCCAGCGGCCGCTGCGCACCATCCGGTCCTGCTCGACCAGGCGGCGGAAGCCTGCGAGCAGCAGCATCATGGCGTGGTCGGCGACCTCCTCGATGAAGGTGTCGGGGATGTTGGTGACGGGAATGCCGCGCGCGGTTGCAGCCTTGATGTCGACGCTGTCGACGCCGACCGAGCCCAGCGTGATGACCTTGCAGCTCTCCAGCGCGTCGATGATGGTCTTGGTGATCGGGATACCCTTGGCGTAGATGGCGTCCGCTGTCTTCGCGGCGGCGATGAACCCGGCCTCGTCGGCCGGGGCCTCGACGATCTCGGCGTCGATCGGATCGAGCGCCTCACGCTCATAGGAATAATCGCTGCTCGCGACCGTGAAGCTCGCGCCCTTCGGCGTCACGATCCTGTATTTCGGCATGTCCTGCTCCCGATTTGGTTTCTTGTTGCGACCCGCCTTCGCGCGGGCCTTTGCGTCTTTTACGCGAAATCGGGGCGGTTGCGTACAATCGGCGGTTGCCGTGGCGGCGATTTGTGCGACGGCCCAGACGTTTCCTCCGGGCTTTTACGGGGCGCTCCGTAACAGGTTGCTAAGGGCTCGCCACTAAAAGTTGATTCAATTGAGATCGATTCCCTCGCGCATCCTTATCCCTTTGTTGCCGGAGCATCCCGTGAAATTGAGCAATCTGAAGATCGCCCCTAAGCTCGGCATTCTCGTCGGCGTCACCTTGTTCGGCCTGTGCATCTCCGGATTTCTGGCCGGCTATCTGATGAAGCAGGAGATGGTGAACGCGCGTATCGAGCAGGCCAAGGCCATCGTCGACATGGGCCGCAACTATGCGGTGGCGCTGAAGAAGCGGGTGGATGCGGGCGAGATGACGAAGGACGCCGCGATGGCTGATCTTCGCCGCTACGGCAACGCGATGACCTATGACAAAGGGGCCGGTTATCTATTCGGGACGTCCTATGACGGTATCACGCAGCTGGCGCCAGATCCAAAGCAGATCGGCACCAACCGCATGGAAGTTCTGACCAATGGCCGCAAACTGTCCTTGGAGCTGATGAACGGCGCGAAGGCTAACGGTTCGATCCTTTTGACCTATGAATACGCGAAACCGGGCCACGAAGGCTTGATCCGGAAGATGGGCTACGCGGTGGCCGTCCCCGAACTCGAGATGTATCTCGGCACCGGCGCCTATCTCGACGACATCGACGCAAAGATGGGCCCGGTCTACTGGCTGCTCGGTCTCGCCATGTTCGGTATCGTCATCGTCGCCGGAAGCGTCGCCTGGCTGCTCGGCCGCAGCATCAGCCGTCCCTTGGCGCTGCTCGGCGCCCGCATGAAGGATCTCGCCGAGGGCAAGCTCGAGGGCGACATTCCCGGCGTCGGCCGTGGCGACGAGGTCGGCGCAATGGCCTCGACCGTCCAGATCTTCAAGGACAACGCACTGCGCATTCGCGAAATCGAGAAGAGCGAAGCCGATGCCAAGGATCGTGTCGCGGCGGAACGTCGCAGCGCGATGGAGGGCATCGCCAGCGACTTCGAACGCAGCGTCAACGGCATCGTCCGCTCGGTCTCCTCGGCCGCGACGGGTATGCAAGCCACGGCGCAATCGATGACCGCGACCGCCAGCGACGCCTCTTCGCGTGCGGCGACGGTCGGCGCCGCCTCGCAGAGAGCGTCGGGCAATGTCGGCACGGTTGCCGCCGCCGCCGAAGAGCTGTCGAGCTCGGTTGCGGAAATCTCGCGCCAGGTCACCCGCTCGACCGAAGTGGCGAGCCGCGCCGTCAACGACGCCGAGCGCACCAATGCCACGGTGCAGGAGCTCTCCACCGGCGCCGAGAAGATCGGCGAGGTGGTCAAGCTGATCCACTCGATCGCGGCGCAGACCAATCTGCTCGCCCTCAACGCCACCATCGAGGCGGCGCGTGCCGGTGAATCCGGCCGCGGCTTCGCCGTCGTCGCTTCCGAAGTCAAGGCCCTCGCCAACCAGACCGCCAAGGCGACCGAGGAAATCTCCGCCCAGGTCGCGGCGATGCAGACCTCGACCAGCGATGCGGTCGCCGCCATCGGCGGCATCACCCAGACCATCGCCGAGATGAGCCAGATCACCGCGGGCATTTCCGCCTCGATCGAGCAGCAGGGCGAGGCGACCCGCGAGATCGCCCGCAATATCCAGTCGGTCGCCGCCGGCTCGAGCGAGATCAACGCCAATATCGGCAGCGTCACGTCGGCCGCGGAAGCGACCGGCACGGCGGCAGCCGACGTGCTCACCAACGCCCGCGAGCTCGACAGCCAGTCCGGCGCGCTGCGCAGCGCAGTCGACGGCTTCCTCGCCAAGATGCGCGCGGCGTAAGTTCTTGCACTGAATTCGTAGGGTGGGCAAAGACGCGAAGCGTCGTGCCCACCCTTTTTCCTTTTGAGTTCGCGGTAACTTCTCGGTGGGCACGTTTCGCTTTGCCCACCCTACGAGACCGTCCTACTGCTTCTCGATCCCCGCCTCCCGGATCAGCTTCTCCCACAACACCAGCTGTTCGCTCACGAACGTACCGAGCTGCTCCGGCGTGCCCGAAAACGCGTCCATGCCGAGGGTGGCGAGCTTGGCCTTGATCTCCGGCTGCTCGATGATCTTCCGGATTTCGGCGTTGAGTCGCGTCACGATCTCCTTGGGCATGCCGGCGGGTCCGAAATAGCCCTGCCACGACGAGATGTCGAAGTCCCGCACGCCGGCCTCCTGCATCGAGGGCAGGTTCGGCACCAGCGCCGAGCGGTCCTTTGTCGTGACGGCGAGCGCGCGTAGGGCGTTGCCCTGGACATGCGGCAGGCCGGTCAGGATGTCCACGAACATCATCGAGACGCGTCCGCCCATGACGTCGTTGAGCGCCGGCGGCGAGCTCTTGTAGGGCACGTGCAGGAGGTCGAGCCCGGCATTGTGCGCGAAGGTCGCACCCGACACGATCGCCGAGGACGAGCCCGAGGCGTAGCTCAGCTTGCCCGGATTGGCCTTGCCGTAGGCGATGAGTTCGCCGACCGTCTTGGCCGGCACCTCCGGGTGGATCACCAGCATGAAGGGCAGGTCGCCGGTGCGCGCGATCGGGGTGAAGTCCTTGACGGGATCGTAGGTCAGGCTTTTGAGCAGATAGGGATTGGCCGAATGCGTGGTGTTGGTGGTCACCAGCAGCGTGTAGCCGTCGGGCGCGGCGCGCGCGACATAGGTGGCGGCGATCATGCCGTTGGCGCCCGCCTTGTTCTCGATCACGATGCCGACGCCGAGGGCCTGCGACAAATGCTGCGAGATCAGCCGCGTCGTGGTGTCGGTGCCGCTGCCGGCCGCGAACGGCAGCACCAGCGTGATGTTGCGGCTCGGATAGTTGTCGGCCTGCGCAGCGGACGCGGCGGCGAGACAAAGGACGGCCGTGCCGATGGCACGCAGGTTTCGGATCAACGCTGAAAGCATGTCGGTTCGTTCCCTCTTTTTTCGTTGGCGGGGAACCTAGCGTCTCCTCGTCGAAATCGGAAGACGCGAGTTTGTCGCCTCGTCTCGCGCTGCGGAATTACTTCACCGCAGACCCCTGGCGCGAGGCGATCACGACGCCGGCGAGCACCAGCAGGTAGCCGATCAAGTGGAATGGCTGAATCTTTTCGCCGAGCAGCAGGATCGCCATCGCCGAGCCGAACACCGGCACCAGATGGAAGAACGGCGCGGCGCGGTTCGGGCCGATCAGCGCCACGCCCCGGTTGAAGAAGAGATAGGCCAGCGTCGAGGGAAAGATCAGGATGTAGCCCAGCGTCGCCAGCGTCACCCCGTCGAGTTGCAGGACGCGGCCGCTCCAGGCCTCCCAGATCGCGGTCGGCAGCAGCATCGTCGCGCCGCAGCAGGTGGTGAAGGAGAGAAAGGAGAGTTGGTGGATCTTCGGTCGCCGCGGGATGAAGGCGGAGTAGATCCCGAACGCCACCAGCGAGGAGGCGAACATGATGTCGCCCCTGTTGAAGCTGATGCTCGCGAGCGCGGCGAGATCGCCGCGCAGGATGATGATCAGCACGCCGAGAAGCGAGATCCCGATGCCGGCGAGCTGCGCACCGGTCAGCCGCACTCCGAACAGCACCAGCGACCACAGCGCCACGAACAGCGGCCCGGCCGACTGGATCAGCAGCGCGTTCAGCGCTTCCGTGTACTGCATCGCCCAGTACGAGATCGCGTTGTTGAAGGCGAAGCCCACCAGCGACAGGAACAGCATCAGCGGCAGGCTCTTGCGCAGATTCGGCCAGTCGCGCTTCAGATGCGGCCAGGCGAACGGCAGGAGGATCAGGAACACGCCGAACCAGCGGATCGTGGTCACCGTCAGCGGCGGCACATGCGCGCCGACGTGGCGCGCGAGCACGATGTTGCCGGCCCAGAACAGCGAGCTCAGGCTGAGCAGCAGATAAGGCTGGTTGTTGAGCCAACTGGCTGGATTGGAAGCCGGTGGCGCGGGCGAGGCGGTCGTCATTGGCGTTGGATACGAGCTTGCGCCGGATTTACGTCGTGACACAAGTCACGCGGCCGCAATGCTACAATGCAGGCATGACCAGAGGAGGCGGCATTGGCGGTTAATATGTTGAACATCGATGGCCTCGAGCGGCTCGATCGGCATGCACCGGTGGTGATGTTGAACCTGATGCGCTTCCACGCGCGCTCCGGCGACGGCGACGGTTCCGGCTGGGACGCCTATTTGCGCTACAGTGCGGTCACAGTGCCGATGATCAAGGCGCGCGGCGGCACGCTGCTCTGGACCGGCGACGCCAAGGCGGTCGCGCTCGGCCCGCAGCAGGGCAACAACTGGGATTTCGTGGCGCTGGTCCATTATCCCACAGTTGCGGCTTTCGTCGACATGATGACGTCGGAGGCCTACGAGACCGAGGCTGATCCGCACCGCGTCAACGCCTGCGCCGAGCACGTCATCATTGCGATGAACGAAGCGTACAGCAAGTTCAAAGTGAAGTAGGCTTGGCTGCAGCGGGGCGCTTTTCCCCCTCTCCTGCGGCGGAGAAGGAGGACCTATGCCGCCTGCTTCCGTGACGCCACGAACACGCCGGCCAGCACCAGCGCGAAGCCGATGAAGTGGAAGGCCTGCGGGTGCTCGCCCAGAAACGCCATGGCCATGATCGAGCCGAACACCGGCACGACATGGAAGAACGGCGCGGCGCGGTTGGCGCCGATCAGCCGGACACCGCGATTGAAGCAGAGATAGGCGAGCGTCGAGGGGAACACCGCGACATAGAACAGGGTCAGGAGGTTCGGCCCGTCGAGCTTCATCACGGGACGCGCGGACAGCTCCCAGATCTCCAGCGGAATGAGACAGGCAGCACCGCAGCCGAAAGTGAAGGCGAGGAATGACAGGCCGTGCATCGGCGGCCGCTTCAAGGTCAGCACCGAATACAGCGCGAAGATAACGAGCGCGACGACGAAGATGAGGTCGCCCTTGTTGAAGTCGATGTTCGAGAGCGTGGTGAAGTCGCCATGCAGCAGAATGATCAGCACGCCGCACATCGACAGGAGCACGCCGAAGGCCTGCGCTGCGGTGAGCCTGATCCCGAGGATGGCGAGCGACCACAGCGCCACGACGAGCGGCGCGGCGGATTGCAAGAGCAGCGTGTTGAGCGCCTGCGTATGCTCCAGCGCCCAATATTGCAGCGTGTTGAAGGCGCCGATGCCGGTGATCGAGAGCGTGACCATCAGGCCGAGCTTGCCGCGGATCGCGGGCCAGTCCTGCGCAAGGTGTTTCCAGGCGAACGGCAGCACCAGCAGAAAGGCGAAGAACCAGCGCAGGAACGACAGCGTCACCGGCGGGATGTGACCGGCGGCGAGCCGTCCGACAATCGCATTGCCGGCCCAACACAGCGCGGTGATGCTGAGCAGCAGATAAGGCTGGTTGGCGATCCAGTTGTGGCCGGACGTGGCGGCCCCGGTGGTCTCGTCGGTGGCGGACATTGTGATTGTTGTGGCCCCGCGTCATGCGCCGAGCCTCCAGCCCGGCGGCACCCGGGCCGGTTCAGACCCGGCCCGTTCAAAGACACGGAAATCCGGCCGATATCAACGGCGCGAGGCGCATCGCGTCCATGCATGGCAGCGGCCGGAACCCGCTCAACGCTTGAGCCCGGCACCGATCGCGAACGGCTTCAACAGTTCGGCACAGGCGAGATAGACGGCAACCAGAACCGCGATGCCGCCCATCATGACCGGTGGCGGTGCAACAAAGCCGAACCAGGCACCGACCGGCGTGAAGGGCACCACCATCGCGACCAGCAGGGCGACCAGCGAGGAGGCGGACAGCACCGGATCGGGCCAGCTGCGCCACGGTCGGCCATTGGTGCGAATGATGAAGATCACGAGGATCTGCGTCGCCATGGATTCGATGAACCATGCGGTGCGGAATTCGTCCGGCGACGCATGAAACAGCATGATGAGAGCGCCGAAGGTCAGGAAGTCGAAGACCGAGGACAACGGCCCCATGATCGCGGCGAAACGCGCCAGCCGCGTCATGCTCCAGACCTGCGGCTGCGCGGTGGCCGCGCGCGAGACCTGGTCGAAGGGGATGCCGAGCTCGGAGAGATCGTAGAGCAGGTTGTTGAGCAGGATCTGCGTCGGCAGCATCGGCAGGAACGGCAGCGCCATCGAGGCGATCGCCATCGACAGCATGTTGCCGAAATTCGAGCTCGCGCCCATCCGGACGTATTTCATGATGTTGGCGAAGGTGCGCCGGCCCTCTTCGACGCCGTCGGCGACGACTTCGAGATCCGAGGCGAGCAGGATGATGTCGGCGGCGGCCTGCGCCACGCCGGTCGCGCCGTCGACCGACAGGCCGATATCGGCGGCCTTCAGTGCCGGAGCGTCGTTGATGCCGTCGCCGAGGAAGCCGACCACCGCGCCGCCGGCCTGAAGGGCCTTCACGATGCGCGACTTCTGATCGGGCGCTAGCCGGCCGTAGGCGTCGGTCGATTGAACCTGGACTGCCAGTGCTTCGTCGCTGAGTTCGGCGATGTCGGCTCCCGACAGGACGCGGTCGGCATTCAGCCCGACCAGGCCGGCGAGCCGCTTCACCACCACCGGATCGTCGCCCGACAGGATCTTCAGCGTGATGCCGGTTGCCGCGAGCCGTGCGATCGCGGCCGCGGCCGTCGGCTTCGGCGGGTCGGCGAAGGCGCAAAAACCTTCGAACGCGAGATCGGTCTCGTCGGCGGTCTCGACCTCGCGCGTTGCGCCGGTCCAAGGGCGCGAGGCGATCGCGATGCTGCGGAGCCCTTCGTTTGCGAGTTCGTGCACGCGGGCGATCGCGCGGGTCCGGGCGCCGTCGTCCATCACGCACAGCTCGAGCACCGCCTCCGGCGCGCCCTTGACGATGAGCAGCGCGCCTTCGGGACCGGTCGCGAGCACGGATCCCAGCCGCCGCGAAAAGTCGAACGCCTGCCTGCCGGCGAGGGTCCAGCCCTGCGCGGCATTCGACTGGCCGGCAACCAGCGCCGCGTCGAGCGAGCCGCGATCGCCGCCGAGTTTCGCGGCGATGGCGCCGAGCCGCGCGGCGCTGGCATCGTCCTTGCCGGCGGCGTCGAGGCTCTTGGCCAGCGTGATCTCGGCCGAGGTCAGCGTGCCCGTCTTGTCCGTGCACAAGACGGTCATGGCGCCGAGATCGTGGATCGCGGCGAGGCGCTTGACGATCACCTTGCGGCCGGCCATGCGCAGCGCGCCGCGCGACAGCGTCACCGTGGTGATCATTGGCAGCAGTTCCGGCGTCAGCCCGACCGCGAGCGCCACGGCAAACAGCAGCGAGTCCATCACGGGGCGGCCAAACACCACGCGGACGGTGAGCACGACCAGCACCAATGCGAGCGTGGCGCGCGCGATCACGAGGCCGAATTCGCGCAAGTCGCGTTCGAACGGTGAAGGCGTCTGGGCCTCGGCAAGTGCGGAGGCCGCCGCTCCGAACACGGTGTCGCGTCCGGTCCTGACGACGAGCGCGATCGCCTCGCCGGTTTGCGCGACGGCGCCGCGAAACAGTGCATTCGACGTGTCGTCCGGGTCGGTGGTGGCGCCGGCGCGCTTCTGTACCGGATAGGGTTCGCCGGTGAGCGCCGCTTCGCCCGCGGTGAAGGCTGTGCACTCCAGGATGAGCGCGTCCGCGGGAATGATGTCGCCTGAACGGACGCGCAGGATGTCGCCGGGCACCAGCCGATCGACGTCAATCTCGCGGAACTCGTTGTCGCGTCTGACTTCGGCCTTGAGCGCCACCGATCGGCGGAGCACTTCCGCGGCCTGCAACGCATGGCCTTCCTGGACGGTGTCGAGCCCGATCGAGAGCACGAGTATCAGAACAATGATGAGCCCGCCGATATCGTCGCCGGTGAGCATCGAGACGATGCCGGCAACCAGCAGGATCAGAGACAGCGGCTCCAGCAGCCGGCGCATGATGGCGCGCGCCGCACCCTCGCCGCGCGGCCGCGCGTCGCTGTTCGGCCCAAAGCGATCGAGGCGCTCGGAGGCGTCCGCGGCGGTCAGGCCGGTGAGGCCGCAGCCCAGGCGCTTGCATAATTGATCGGGTGAAAGATGCCAGAAGCGGTTGTCGGCGTGCGCTGGACTGTCCGACAAGCAAGGCTCCCGTTTCGAAGTGTCTCGTCAGGCAGATGCCTCGAAATTCGGCGCAACCTGTTGACCTACCGCAATCTGGAATGCCGAGGGCACGCTAGCTTCATCGGCATCAAGCCCGGCTTTCGCCGGGCAACGATCGAAATCGA
Source organism: Bradyrhizobium sp. MV1.5 (assembly GCF_055807615.1). Taxonomy (NCBI): domain Bacteria; kingdom Pseudomonadati; phylum Pseudomonadota; class Alphaproteobacteria; order Hyphomicrobiales; family Nitrobacteraceae; genus Bradyrhizobium; species Bradyrhizobium sp. MV1.5. The sequence goes on from NZ_JBVVPL010000057.1 coordinate 26,640, forward strand.
GATGAGGACGAATCCGCCGGCCGGTCCGGTGCGATTCGGATGGCGTTTCATGGTCGAGCAAGCGATGATCCTGCCGCCGCCTGACAGGCGGATCTCCGTCGCGGCGCCATGGTCGGGATTTCTCAGTCACAAATGGTTCATCCTGGTTGTCGTCGTTTTGCTCGGCCTCGGGGTCTGGCAAAGCGCGCGGACGATCCTCGGGCCCGCCATGGTGGTCGACCAGGTCAAGCGCGGCCGCCTGGTCGAGACGGTGGTGGCAAGCGGCCACGTCGAGACGCCGTTCCGGGTCGAGATCGGCAGTCAGCTCACTGGCACGGTGCAGGATGTGCTGGTGCAGCAAGGCGAAAAGGTCACCAAGGGCCAGCCCCTGATCTCGCTGGAATCGCGCGAACTGAAAGCGAGCGTGGTGCAGACGCAGGGCGCGGTGGCCCAGGCCGAAGCGCGCATCAGGCAGATCGAGGAATTGACGCGGCCCTCGGCTGACGAGGCGTTGACCCAGGCCAAGGCGACGCTGCTCAACGCCCAGCAGACCTACGACCGCACCGCGCAGCTTGAACACAACGGCTATGCTACGCGCGCCGCGCTCGACGATGCGCAGAAGACGCTCGACGTCGCCCGCGCCCAGATGCGCTCGGCGCAATTTCAGGTCTACACGGCAAGCCCGGGCGGCAGCGACTACGTGATGGCCCAGACCCTGCTCAATCAGGCGCGCGCCAATCTCGACACCGCCGAATCCCGCCTCGATTACGCGACGATCACCGCGCCCCGTGACGGCGTCCTGATCACGCGCAGCGTCGAACGCGGCACCGTGGTGCAGCCGGGCAAGACGCTGCTGGTGCTCGCGCCGGCCGGCGACGCGCAACTCGTGCTGCAGATCGACGAACGCAATCTCGGCAAGATAGCGCTCGAGCAGAAGGCGCTCGCCTCGGCAGACGCCTATCCGGACCGGCGCTTCGCTGCCGAGATCACCTACATCAATCCCGGCATCGACATTTCCCGCGCATCGGTCGAGGTGAAGCTGACGGTCGCCGATCCCCCGGACTATCTGCGCCAGGACATGACGGTCTCGGTGGATATCGAGGTCGCCGCAAAGGACGATGCGCTGGTCTTGCCGGTGCGCTCGGTGCACGACGCCCTGTCGGGCGCTCCCTGGGTGCTCGGCATCAGGAACGGCCGCGCCAGCCAGCGGCCGGTCCGGATCGGCTTGCGCGGCAACAGCCATATCGAGATCACCGACGGACTCGCTGCCGGCGATGTCGCGATCCCGCAAAGTTCCGGCGTCCTGACCGGTCAGCGCGTGCGTCCTGTCTTGCCATGAACCGCTGGCTGCCCTTCGAATGGACCATGGCCGTGCGTTTCCTGCGCGAAGGCCGGCTCCAGACCGCCTTCATCATCGGCGGCATTTCGATCGGCGTTGGCGTCATCGTCTTCATGTCGGCGATGCTGGCGGGGTTGCAGGCCAATTTCATCAAGCGCGTGCTGACCTCGCAGCCGCAGATCCAGCTTCTCGCGCCCGACCAGGTCGCGCGCCCTCTGCGCAATGGCGCAAGCGAGTTCGAAGACGCGGTGGTGCAGCGCCCGAGCCAGCGGGTGATCTCGATCGATCAATGGCCGAAGATCAGGAACCAGATGCAGGCGATGCCCGAGGTCGTCGCTGTATCGCCGACCATCCTTGGCTCCGTGCTTGTGGTGCGCGGCGACGCCAGCCGTTCCGTGACGCTATCCGGCGTCGAACCGGATTCCTATTTCAAGATCGTCAAGGTGCCGGACTATATCGTCGCCGGCGAGCCGCGCCTGACCAGCGAGGACATCATCATCGGTATCGAACTCGCGAAGGATCTGGGCGCCACCGTCGGCGACAAGCTCAACATTCGCGCCGCATCCGGTGCCATGCGCGTGCTCACGGTCTCCGGCCTCGTCGACCTCGGCAACAAGAGCGCCAACCAGCGCATCTGCTATGCCGCGCTGCGCACCGCGCAGTCGCTGCTCGGCATGATCGGCGGCATCACCACCATCGATATGACCGTCGGCGACATCTATGCGGCCGAGGAGATCGCCCAGCGCATCCAGGCCTCCAACGTGGTCGAGGCCGACAGCTGGATCAAGACCAATGCGCAGTTCTTCACCGCGGTGCAGGCCCAGCAGAACACCAACACCCTGATTCGCCTGTTCGTCGGCCTTTCCGTCGCCTTCGGCATCGCGGCCGTGCTGGTCGTCTCGGTGATCCAGCGTTCCAAGGATATTGGCATCTTGCGCGCAATGGGCACCTCGCGCGGCCAGATCCTGCGCGTGTTCCTGGTGCAGGGCGGGCTGCTCGGCTTCGTCGGCTCGCTGTTCGGCGCGGCCATGGGCGCCTTTGCGCTGGTCTATTGGCATTCGGTGGCGCGCCAGGCCGACGGCACGGAATTGTTTCCGTTGGTTCTGGAGCGAAGCCTGTTCATCTATACGGCGCTGCTCGCCACCATCACCGGCCTGCTCGCCGCGATGGCGCCGGCGGTGCGGGCGGCCAAACTCGATCCGGTGGTGGCGATCCGTGGCTAGCGAAATCCTCCGCCTCGAGAAGGTGTGCAAGGCCTACAATGTCGGCCTGCCGACTGAAACCGAGGTGCTGCACGGTATTGACCTTGAGCTCGACCACGGCGAGTTTCTGGCGCTGATCGGCCCGTCCGGCTCGGGCAAGAGCACGCTGCTCAACATCGTCGGCCTGCTCGACCGGCCGACCTCGGGCCGCCTTCTGATCAAGGGACAGGACACGGCTGCGCTCGGCGACGCCGAGATCACCCGATTGCGCGGCCATACCATCGGTTTCGTCTTCCAGTATCATCTCCTGATCTCGGCCTTCACGGCGCAGGAAAACGTCATGATGCCGATACTGGTCGATCGCGGCTTTCCATCTGCGGAGATCGAGGAGCGGGCGAACCGGCTGCTGGCGCAGGTCGGGCTGGAGAAATTCGCCGGCAACCTCGCCAACAACATGTCGGGCGGCCAGCAGCAGCGGGTCTCGGTAGCGCGCGCGCTCGCCATGAATCCGGATCTCGTGCTGGCGGACGAGCCGACCGGCAACCTCGACACCAAATCGGCCGATGCCGTGTTCGAGCTGATGAGGCAGGTCAACCGCGACAGCGGCACGAGCTTCCTGCTGGTGACCCATAATATGGATCTGGCGCGGCGCTGCGACCGCATCATCGAAGTAGTCGACGGCCGCATCCGGGCCTAACGTCGTAGAGCCCGTCCGGGAAGCGGATTTTTAGGGGATATCAAGGGCTTGGATAGAGCATTGGGCCCCGAAAAAGCCCCGTTCTTGCTTGCTTACAGAGGCTGCATCCTTTATCCGGTTGGCTGCCTCGCGTTCGAGCGGCCCCGGCCGTGATTGGGCTGGGCGCATCTAACAGATTGCATAGGGATTACCCGCGAATGGCCAATGTTGTCGTCGTCGGCGCCCAGTGGGGCGACGAAGGAAAGGGCAAGATCGTCGACTGGTTGTCGGAGCAGGCGGACATCGTCGTCCGTTTCCAGGGCGGCCATAACGCCGGCCACACGCTGGTGATCAACGGCAAGACCTACAAGCTGGCGCTGCTGCCCTCGGGCGTGCTGCGCGAGCAGAAGTTGTCGGTGATCGGCAACGGCGTCGTGTTCGATCCCGCCGCCTTCCTCGACGAGGTCGCCAAGCTGCGGTCGCAGGGCGTCGCGGTCGGCCCGGACAATCTGCGGGTCGCCGAGAACGTCACCCTGATCCTGCCGCTGCACCGCGAACTCGACGCGCATCGCGAATCCGCCAATGCGGCGACCGCGATCGGCACCACCCGCCGCGGCATCGGCCCGGCGTACGAGGACAAGGTCGGCCGCCGCGCCATCCGCCTGATGGACCTCGCCGATCTCGACACGCTGCCGCACAAGATCGACCGGCTGCTGGCGCATCACAACGCATTGCGCCGCGGCCTCGGCCTGCCGGAGTTCGACGGCAAGGAGATCGTGCAGGAATTGACCGCGCTCGCGCCGCAGCTCCTGCCCTATGCCGAGACGGTGTGGCGGCTGCTCGACATCAAGCGGCGCGAGGGCAAGCGCATGCTGTTCGAGGGCGCGCAAGGCGCGCTGCTCGACGTCGATCACGGCACGTACCCGTATGTGACGTCGTCCAACACGGTGGCGGCGCAGGCCGCGACCGGGTCGGGCCTCGGCCCCGCCGCGGTCGGCTATGTGCTCGGCCTCTGCAAGGCCTACACGACCCGCGTCGGCCAGGGCCCGTTCCCGACCGAGCAGGACAACGAGACCGGCCGCAAGATCGGCGAGCGCGGCCGCGAGTTCGGCACCAATACCGGACGGCCCCGCCGCTGCGGCTGGTTCGATGCGGTTCTGGTTCGCCAGGCGGTCCGGACCTGCGGCATCAACGGTCTGGCGCTGACCAAGCTCGACATTCTCGACGGCTTCGACACGATCGAGGTCTGCACCGGCTACAAGCTGGACGGCAAGGAGATCGATCATTTCCCGGCGGGCGAGGGCGCCCAGGCCCGGGTCGAGCCGATTTACGAGACCATCGAGGGCTGGAAGGAGCCGACCGCCAATGCGCGGTCCTGGGCCCAGCTGCCGGCCCAGGCGATCAAATATGTCCGCCGGATCGAGGAATTGGTGGGGTGCCCGGTCGCACTGCTTTCCACCAGCCCCGAACGCGAGGATACTATCCTCGTACAAAATCCGTTTGAGGCTTAACGATCTCTTACCGGGACGCGCGTATAATTGAGTAGAAATGGCTGATTACTATCCGCTGATCGCCCGCGCTATTGCCGCCCTGGACCCCAACGCTCCCGGCGAGAGCCGTCGCGCGCTCTACGAGCGGGCGCGCACGGCGCTGATCGCGCAGCTGCGCAGCGTGCAGCCGCCGCTCTCCGAATCCGAGATCACCCGCGAGCGCCTCTCGCTGGAAGAGGCCGTCCGCAAGGTGGAATCGGAGGCTGCCCAGCGTGCCCGCGAGGCCTCGCGCCCCGGTGGCAGCACCCGCAGCAGCGGCAGCGGCGATGCCTTCCGCCGCGCCAGCACCCGCGCCACCGAGGGCAACGCGCCAGCGCCCCAAACCGCCGCCCCGCCGCGCACCCGTCCGGCTCCGCCGCCGCCGCGCGCCGACCGGCCCTCCTTCAATGTCGATGACCAGGGCGAGGCCCCGCGTGCGCCGCGGGCTCCGCGTTTCGACGCGCCGCGACAGCCGGGTCCGCCGGCACCGCCGTCGATGCCGGAGCCTCCGCCGGCCGGACGTGATCGCGCCAGTGGGCGCCGTCCGCCGGACATGGGACCGCCGCTGCCGCCGGCGCCGGGCGTGCGCGGCTTCCGCGACATCACGGCCGACGCCAATGATCTCGGCGGCGCCGCCGCGCAAGCCAACCGTGCCGCGCGCCGCACTTACGCCAACGTGCCCTCGCCCTCGCCGGACTTCGACCGGCTCGAGCCGAGCCTGGAGAATCGCGCCGCCGGGGCGGACGCGCCCTACTCCTACGACGAATCGATCGAGGAGGCCGAGCGCTACGCGCCGCCGTCGCAGCCGCCGTCGCAACGTCCGCACATCCCCGTTCTCGATCGCGACACGAAGAAGAAGCGCGCCCGCACCGGCTCCGTGTTTCCGTTCAAGAGCGCGATCGCCGTCGGCATCGTGCTGATCCTGGTCGGTGCCGGTATCCTCTGGGGCAAGCAGTTGGTCCAGACCGCGACCAACCTGCTGAAGTCTTCGCCGACGCAGGTGGTGGAGGCGCCCAGGGATTCGTCTCAGCCGCAGAGCAAGCCCAAGATTCCGGATCGCGTCGGCCAGCCCTCGGCCAGCGACCAGCCGGTCGCGCCGGTGGCGCAGAAGGTCGTGCTCTATGACGAGGATCCATCCGATCCGAAGGGCAAGCAATATGTCGGCTCGGTGGTGTGGCGGCTCGAGCCGATCAAGGCGTCGGGCAACCAGAAGGCCGACGTCGCCGTGCGCGCCGACATCGAGATCCCCGACCGCAAGTTCAAGATGACGATGTCGTTCCGCCGCAACACCGACTCCTCGCTGCCGGCGAGCCACACCGCGGAGCTGACCTTCGTCCTGCCGGCGGACTTTTCGGGCGGCGGCGTCGCCAACGTGCCGGGCATCCTGATGAAGTCGAACGAGCAGGCACGCGGCACGCCGCTCGCGGGCCTCGCGGTCAAGGTCACCGACGGCTTCTTCCTGGTCGGCCTCTCCAACGTCGACGCCGACCGCAGCCGCAACGTCCAGCTCCTGAAGGAGCGCTCCTGGTTCGACGTGCCCCTGGTCTACGCCAACCAGCGCCGCGCCATCATCGCCATCGAGAAGGGCGCTCCCGGCGAGCGCGCCTTCAACGACGCCTTCGCGCAGTGGGGCGACTAGATCTCTACTCCGTGAGACCTCGGCCTGCATGGTTCGAGACGCCCGCCTTGGTGGGCTCCTCACCATGAGGGTTTGATATCTCGCCGCGAAACGAGACCTCATCCTGAGGGCCCGCCCCTTGGGCGGGCGTCTCGAAGGATGGCCGCAGGTACGCTCTCTCTACTGCGCCGTGGCTTCCCGCTTGCGCGATGTCGCGGCTGCGTGCTCGCGGTCCATCACGGCGCGACAGCCGGGGCTGACCTGAGCCTTTTTCTGCACCATGCAGGCCCTGATTCTGGGGATGTCGGGGATCTCACTCGAGCACAGCCGCATGGCATCGCCGGAGCACATCTGCTGCGCTTCGGAGGAGAAGGCGAGGCCGGGCGATGTCTGGAATGCGATGGCTGCGGTTGTGACGGCGAAGAGAGTTGCGATCGTCTGATTGCGTGTCATGCAGAATGCGTCCCCGAGTTCCGTGGGCTTGAGCCACTTGATTTTGGGGCGCCGCACGCGGCTTGATCTGCCGCATGTCACAGCCTTCACGCCGGGACCTCAATCCCGCATGTGGTCGCTCGATCTCTCGTGATGTTCGAATCGAAAAGTGCTGCGCCGCCCGAATCAAGTATGCGCCATTGTCGCGCGGCCGCAATGGCAAGCGAAAAGGAATTCGCAATTGTTGCGCGCACGTCACGCACAATGCGACTCGCGTGCGATCAGATCAATCGATCGGAGGATACGCTCGCTTGCTCCGCATCGCTTGCGCCAAGCGCTGCGTGCTCCTCGACAGCCGTAACGCCCTTTGCCGTGAGCTCGAACAGATCGCCGTCCTTCATCACGTAACCGTCGGCGATCAGCTCGCCTATCTTGCCGTGCCGGTCGTCGGCAAAGGCGATGGATTGGCTGATGTCCCTGAGAATCGAGAGCTGTTCGTCGCGTAACATGGCTTCACTCTCCGTTCGCCGGGATGGTTCCGGTCCTCACATGCCGTGGCTCTGAAAGACCTTGCTGCAGGACCGCGACAGTTTGGCCCGGTTGGCTTGCAAGCAGCCTTGTACGGCCATGTCGTTGCCGAGGTCCTTGCGGCAGAATCGCGAGGCGTCCCGCGAACAGGCCTTCTGCTCCTGCGGCGAACCCATATGGCCTTGTGCGAAAGCGGGCGCGTTCGACAGGCCGCTCACGGCCGCCAGCGCGATCGTCGCCAGGAAGAACAGTTTGCGGGACATCGGGGGCTCCAAATCTGACAGGTGAGTTTCAAGTCCGTCGCTATGCCGCTTGTTCCCAGGGCAGAGCCCGCACCTCCCGCTATTCAAGGTTCCCGCGGCGCTGCTATAACGGGGCGAAGGATGAGGGTGCCTGATGAAACGCTATCTCGTGTTTGCGCTGGTTGGCCCGTTCGTGGGCGGGTTCCTGCTGCTGCTGACGACGACCTATCAGTCCGGCTATTGGACCCAGACTAATCTCGCTGAGGTCGGCAAGCTGTTCGCAGTGTTCTTCAAATCCCTGCAATACAGCTATCTGTTCGGCTTCCTGCCCTCGCTGATGATCGGTGCGGTCGACGACATCCTGGTCCACATCCGCCGGATCGGCCCGGTGCTGCGGATGCTGCTGGTCGGCGTGTTCGCCTTCATCCTGGCCTCGCTGACCTACAGCTCGCGCGGGCCGGACTCGGGCGCGGTGCAATTCATCCTGTACGGCCTCGTCGGCTTTGTGCCGGCGGTGCTTTCATCCTGGCTCGTGCATAGATATGTCCCGGAGCCGCAGCCGGCGGCAGCACAGACTTGAGGGCGCGACCTTCGATCACGCCGCAGCAACCTCCGCCGCGCTGGCGCGTTCCCTACAGGCCATGACCATGCCCGATGACGATATCCTTGCTCCCCGTCGCTCCCGTTCGGGAAGCCGCCCGGGTGCGGCCTCTTCGGGCACCGAGGGGCGTGGGCCGATCATCGATCAGGACGGTCACGAGATCCGGCCCGAAACGCTGGAGCAGGGCTTTCGCGAGTTTCGCTTCGAGTTCGGCAAAGATAGTCCATTTGCTGGCAACCCGTTCGGCAATCTGACCCGCGAGCAGCGGATCGCACGGATCGAGGCGATCGCAAAGCTGCTCGACGTCGCCTTCGTGCTTCCCGGAACCAATATCCGCTATGGCATCGACGGCTTGATCGGGTTGATCCCCGTCGTCGGCGACATCATCACCACCGCGATCTCGCTCTGGCTGGTGCGAGAGGCGAGGGCGCTCGGGGCGCCCTGGTACATCACCGCGCGCATGCTCGGCAATGTCGCCCTCGACGGCGTCGTCGGCATCGTGCCGTTCGCGGGCGACGCCTTTGACGTCATGTTCCGTGCCAACATGCGCAACGTGCGTCTGCTCCGCCGCTGGCTCGACAAGCAGCCGCGCATCTGACACGCCCCAAAACGCAAAAAGCGCGACGGCCTTTCGGGCATCGCGCTTTCAGCGCACATCGGAGTGCTTTACGAAAACTTATGCCGCGTCGGCGGCGTCGGTGCTGGCTTCCACCGGCTTGCGGTGGCGGGGCAGCGGGAAGGCTTCGCTCTCATAGAGCGAGCGGATGCCGTTCTGGTCGAAGCGCGCTTCCTCGACCTGGAGATAGGCGCCGTTCAGCGAATCCGTCGGCAACTGCTCCATCGCGAACTGCACGGCTTCGGCCGCGGTGCCGAACCGGCGATAGGTGAATCCTGCACGCTTCTTCTTGCGGATCGCAGCGGGGAAGAGTTCGGCGGAAGTGTTGAAGTTGAACGGACGCAGTGGACGCATGGTCAAAGACCTCGTGATCTCTCTGGGGCTTTAAGCGCGTGGGGTTGGGACCGGCAGAGGCCACCATCGAGTGGGCGCCGCACATGTCATTTTCGTCCTCTAATATAGCCCGTTTTGACAAAATTGCGACCCCCGCGATGCGAGATGATGAATCCGCGCATGGCAGCTCCGCAACTGTGAAAGTTACAACGATATCAGTGGTTTGAATGGTTTATAGCTTGCCAAGGAGCAGCAGCACGAGCAGCACCACCAGGACGAGGCCGCCGATCCCCATGCCGGAATGACCCATTCCGTAGCCGTAGCCACCGATGCGGCCCGACAGGCCGCCGACGAGATAAATGATCACCAGGATGATCAGGATGGTCCCAAGCGTCATGGCATCCTCCCTGGCGGCCGCCGCAACGCCATGGCCGGCCGCACCACCAAGTGAGAAAAGCACATCGCGGCGGGGGGGGGGGGGGGGGGGGGCCCCGCCCCCCCGGGGGGGGTTTTTTGGGGGGGGGGGGTTTGTAAACGCCGCGGGGGGGGAAACGCAGGGGGGTGGG
>NZ_JBVVPL010000058.1:0-36211 GCF_055807615.1 Bradyrhizobium sp. MV1.5
TGCAAGCGATCCGATCAAACCTCACTAAGCTCTTGTGCCACGGGGGCCGTCCACATATGGGTCCTGGATCAGCGCTCGCTCCGCTCGCTTGTCCAGGACGACAGCGGTATTTGTGGTGCACTACTTCCGCCCCACCACCAGCGCGTCCACGATCGTCACGCCCTGCCCTTCCGCGTGCACCAGCACCGGGTTGAGCTCGATCTCCGCGATCTCCTCTGCATGTTGCGCGGCAAGCAGGGAGATGTCGGCGATCAACTGCGAGACCGCCGCAACATCCGCCATCGCCGCCCCGCGAAATCCGCTCAGCAGCGGCGCGGCTTTCAAGCGCGCCAGCATCGCGGCGGCTTCTTCTGCGCCGACCGGCGCCGGGCGGTAGACGACGTCGCGGAACAACTCGGTCGTGATGCCGCCGAGGCCCACCATCACCATCGGACCGAACGTCTTGTCCGTCATGGTGCCGATGATGATCTCGACACCCTGCTTCGCCATCGGGCAGACCAGCACGCCCTGAATGGCCGCCTCAGGCCTGTGCTTGCGCGCATTGTTGAGCAGCGCCTCGAACGCCAGAAACACCTCGCCCTTTGTGGTGATGTTGACGCGCACACCGCCGACCTCGCTCTTGTGCGCGATATCCGGCGACTGGATCTTCAGCACCAGCGGAAAGCCGACGCGGGCCACGGCTGCGTCGAGCTCGCCCTTGTCCTTCACCAGCACTTCGCCCGGCAGCGCGATGCCGGCGGCGCGAAGTAATGCTTTGCTGCCCGCCTCGGACAGAACCGGCGAGGTCAGATGGACGGAGAGATCGCGCGCCGGCGGCCGCGCTTGGTCCGTCGGCTTCGGCAGCTCGAAACGGGCGCAATCGACGAGTTGCCGCATCGCGACGCCGACATGGGTGAGGCCCGAGAGCACCACGACGCCGGATTTGGCAAGCTCGCGCCGCGAGAAATCGGACGGCACCGTGTAGGAATAGAACACCACCGGCTTGTGCTGCGCGGCCAGCACCGGCGTCAACTCGGCTTCCTTGAAGGGCTTGCGGACCTCGCTCGACAGCGATAGCACGACCAGGACCGCGTCGATCTCGTCGGACGCGGTGAGCACATCGACGCTCTTCTGCAAGCCGCCCGAGGTCACGCCCTGCGCGGTGACGTCGATCGGGTTGCGCGCAGTCCCGTAGGACGGCATCAGCGCCCTGATCTCCGCCTGGACTTTTTCGGAGAGCTCCGGCACCTGCAAGCCTTGCAGCGCGACGGCATCGGCGCCCCAGATGCCGGCACCGCCGGAGACGGTGACGACGGCGATGCGATCGCCCTTCGGCAACGGATTGCTCGCAAGCACGGCTGCGATCGTCAGTGCCTCGTCGAGATCGTTGGTGACGATGAAGCCATATTTGGCAAACACCGCGTCGTAGGCCGCCGACCATCCGGCCATGCTTGCGGTGTGCGAGGCGGCCGCGCGCATCCCGGCGCCGGAGCGGCCGACCTTTGTCACGATGACAGGCTTTTTCAGCTCGGCCGCACGCCGTGCTGCCGCGAGAAACTTGTCGACGTCGCGAATGCCTTCGATGAACAGCAGGATCACGTCCGTGGAAGCGTCCTGCACCATGTAGTCCAGGAATTCGCCGGCCCCGAGATCGGATTCATTGCCGGCACTGACGACATAGCTCACGGCAATGCCGAGCGCGCTGGCGCGGTGATAATACGCAAAGCCGATGCCGCCGCTCTGCGCGACGATGCCGATCCGCCTCGTCGTGGCGACCAGCGGCACCACGCCCGGCTTGACGTCCACGGCGGGACTGAACGTCGCCGCCACGCGCTGCTTCTGGCTGAAAAAGCCCTCGGCGTTCGGCCCGGAAATCCGCATGCCGGTGCGCCTCGCCAGCGCCGCGATCGCGTCCTGCATCGCCGCGCTCTCCCCGCCCTCCTCGGCAAAGCCGGAGGAGATGATGACGGCGTTCTTCACGCGGACGGCGGCGCATTGTTCGAGCGCGGCAAGCACCGCGCGGGCGGGGATGAGGATGATTGCGAGATCGATCGGCGCGCTGATGTCGGTGATCGATTTGTAGCAAATGAGCCCGTCGATCTCGGCGTAGTTCGGGTTCACCGGATAGATTTTTCCGGGATACTCGTTCTTGCGCAACATCGACAGCAGCCGGCCCGGGATTTTCTCGTGATCGCGCGAGGCGCCGATCAGCGCGATGCTGGCGGGCGCGAAGAAGCTGTCGAGCGGATGCGGCATGGAGTGATCCCCTTCTTATTCTTCGTGCACTCGCCGTATACTTTCAGACCGTCATCCTGAGGTGCGAGCCGCGCGGTGCATAGCACCGTGCGGGGAGCCTCGAAGCATGAGCGGCCCCGCCGGTGGCCGTCGCCCTTCGAGGCTCGCCGAAGAGGCGAGCACCTCAGGGTGACGGATCACTACCAAGCACTCAACTGACGCGGAACGTCACGCCTCCGAGCAAGAACTCGTTGCCCGCCACGGCATGTCCCTTCGCCCTCGCGGCATGCAGCACACCGGCAACATCCGCGACCCGAAACTCCAGCGCGCTCATGATTTCGCTGGCGCCCTTCAAGAAACGGAAGGTCGCGTTGGGAAGCTTCAGTTCAGCATCGCCGCTCGGCGCAACGCCGATGAGCTTGCCCCAATGCTCGGCCAGCCCTTGCGGACCCGGGCTCTGCATCTCCACGCTCGTCAACGCCTGTGTCACGTCCTTGCGGATGAATTCTTGCCAGTCGGGGCCGGCCGGTGGATACGGCCCCAAAATGTCGTCGCTGCCGTCGGTGTGGTTGAACTCGATGAAGGCGGCGCGGCAGTCGCGGGGATGGAGCTGCACGCCGTGATAGGGCGCGTGGTCGATGACGTTGGCGGTGCGCACACCAAGCGCGTTGGCGTTACGACCGCGCTCGTCGGGATCGTTGCAGCAGAAGATCGCCATGTAGCCGCCGCGCCCGCCGCTCTTCTCGATGAAGCGACCGGCGGTGGTGCCGTCCTTGAACGGCGCGACCACCTCCAGCAGGATAGTGTCGACCGGCAGCAGCGCGTTCTCCAGGCCGTACTTCGCGACATTGCCGTCGCGGTAACAGACAGCGAGGCCCATGATGTCTGCGATGTCCGCGATCACGGGCGCGAGCTGCGGCGCGACCAGGCAGATTTGCCGCAACCGCATGTAGGCTGCCATCGTCATGCGCCCTTAAAGGTCGGCTTGCGCTTCTCGACGAACGCCTTTGCAGCCTCCTTGTGATCCTCGGTATCGCTGCAGCGGGTGTGGTGGATCGCCTCGCCGTCGAAGCAATCCTCCAGCGCAAGATGCTCGGCATTGTTGATGTTGCGCTTGATGAAGCCGAGCGCGATCGACGGGCCCTGCGCCAACGACATCGCGAGCTCGTGCGCGGCCGTGTCGATCTCGGCGTCGGGGACGACCTTCGTCACCATGCCGATCGCATGCGCTTCCTTCGCGGAAAGCACCGGCGAGGTCAGATAGAGCTCGCGCGCCCGCGCGCTGCCGAGCAGCTGGGTGAGAAAATAGGTGCCGCCGTAATCGCCGGAGAAGCCGACTTTTGCGAAGGCGGTGGTGATCTTGCAGGATTCGGAGGCGACGCGGAGGTCACACGACAGCGCCATCGACAGACCCGCGCCGGCCGCCGCGCCGTCGAGCTGCGCCACCACGGGTTTTGGCATCTGGTGCAGGATGCGCGACACCTCCATGCCGCGGCGCAGGTTCGCCATCTTCACTTCGAACGGCAGCGGCGCCCGGCCCTCCGCCATCGACTTAACGTCGCCGCCGACGCAGAAGCTGCCGCCCGCGCCTTTGAACAGCACCGCGCGCACCTCCGGATCATCCGCCGCGCGCCGTGCCGCCACGACCAGCCCGGCGACCATATCCGGATTGAGCGCGTTCTTCCGCTCAGGCCGGTTCATGGTGATGGTGAGCAGCCCGCCTTCGAGCTTCTGCAGGACCATGTCGTTGCTCATGGGGCGTCTCCTTGTTGTTGTTTGTATCTCCGTCCTTCCGGGGCTCGCGAAGCGAGAACCCGGAACCTCGAGATCCCGGGTTCGCTTCGCGCCCCGGGATGACGCCGTGACTTACGTCACGCCGTCACTTCTTCACCAGCGGACAGCGCGACTGCTCCAGTGACTGAAACGCCTCGCTGCCGGGCACGGTGGCGAGCAGCTTGTAGTCGTCCCAGCGGCCCTTGGATTCCGACGGCTTCTTGACCTCGAACAGGTACATGTCGTGCAACATGCGGCCGTCCTCGCGGATCTTGCCGTTCTTGGCGAAGAAGTCGTTGATCGGCGTCTCCTTCATCACTTTCATCACCGTCGCAGCGTCGGTCGTGCCGGCCGCCTTCACCGCTTTCAGGTAGTGCGTCACGGACGAATAGACACCGGCTTGCGCCGAGGTCGGCGGCCGCTTCATGCGCTCCTGGAAGCGCTTCGAGAACGCGCGGGTGTCGTCGTTGAGATCCCAGTAGAAGGCTTCCGCCAGCAAGAGGCCCTGCGCGGTCTCGAGTCCGATGGAGTCGATGTCGGTCACGAAGGCAAGCAGCGGCGAGACCTTCTGGCCGCCCTTGGTGATGCCGAACTCGGCCGCCTGCTTGATGGCGTTGACGGTGTCGCCGCCGGCGTTCGCAAGCCCGATCACCTTCGCTTTCGAGGCCTGGGCCTGGAGCAGGAACGACGAGAAATCCGACGTGTTGAGCGGATGGCGCACGCTGCCGAGTACCTTGCCGCCGGTCTTGGTCACGACGGCGCTGGTGTCCTTCTCCAGGTCCTGGCCGAACGCGTAGTCGGCAGTGAGAAAGAACCAGGTGTCGAGGCCCGACTTCACGGCCGCAAGGCCGGTCACATTGGCCTGGCCGTAGGTGTCGAACACATAGTGAATGGTATAGGGGCCGCAGGCCTCGTTGGAGAGGCGGATCGAGCCCGGGCCGTTGAACATGATGATCTTGTTGCGCGCTTTCGCAATCTCGCCGGCGGCGAGCGCGGTCGCGGAAGCCGCGACATCGTAGATCATTTCGACGCCCTGATTGTCGAGCATGTCACGGGCGATGTTGGCGGAGAGATCGGCCTTGTTCTGGTGGTCGGCAGCCAGAACCTGGATCTTGCGGCCGAGCACCTCACCGCCAAAGTCCTCCACGGCCATCTTGGCCGCGGTCTCGCTGCCGGGGCCGGTGATGTCGGCATACAGGCTCGACATGTCGAGAATGCCGCCGATCTTCAGTGGCGGCTTGTCCTGGGCCTGCACGGCGCTTGCACTCAGCGCCAACGCAGCAGCAAAAATGCCCGACAAAACGTGCTTCATGGAAAAAGACCTCCCTTATCGCGCCGTACTCTGATGGCGGCTTGGTTATTGCTCTTGGCTATCGCTCTTTGTTATCGCTCTTGGCCAAAGCTGTTGCCGCAATCATGCCGCATGCACAAGAGCGCAGCAAGCGCGAGCTGCGACACAGGTCGCGCTTGTATCGCGCGTTTTCCGCAAAACGGAATGGCTCGGTCCGGATAAACGTTTCTCCGTCATTGCGAGCGCAGCGAACCAATCCAGAGTCCCTCCGCAGAAAGATTCTGGATTGCTACCTGCGCTCGCAATGACGGAGTGTGAGGAAGACTCTTCGCGACACGCCGCGCTTGAGTTAAGACGGACGCGCAACGCAACCTCACCGGGCAACGTGACGCAACGGCTTCAGCTGATCGCAATTCTTCTCGTCGCGGGTCAGAGCGCATTCGCGAGCCCGTGCCAGTTCGAGTTCCAGGGCGAAGGCCGCGTCACCGCAATCGAGGCACGCGGTGTGCGTCTCGACGACGGCCGCGAAATCCGCCTGACCGGCATCGAGCCGACCGCGACGACGAAGCAGGCGCTGACCTCGCTACTCGTCGATCGCGACGTGATCCTGCGCAGCGCCGACGACACGCCCGACCGCTATGGCCGCCAGGGCGCGGTGGTCTTCGTCGGCGAGGGTGACATCTCCGTGCAGGCGATGCTCCTCGCCCAGGGCGACGCCATCGTCTCCGCCGAGATCGCCGACAAGGACTGCGCGGCCGCCCTGATGGCGTCGGAGGCCGAGGCGAGGCGCCAAAAAAAGGGCAACTGGGCTGACTCGTCGGCCATAAAAAACGCGGAAAGTCCGGACGATATTTTGGCGGGGATCGGGCGTTTTGTGGTGGTCGAGGGCAAAGTCCTGTCGGTCCGGCAAGCTGGGGCAATGACCTACCTCAACTTCGGACGAAACTGGACACGCGGCTTCGCGGTGACTATTTCAAAGCGCATGGTACCCGCGTTCGAAAGCGCAGGGATCGCCCTTAAGTCTCTGGAAAATAAACGTATTCGTGTCCGGGGCTGGGCTGAGGGGAATACGGGGCCGCGTATCGATATACGCCTCGTGGGACAAATCGAGTTGCTGGGCGCAAACGAGCCGACAGGGGTACGGCCCTAACAAGGGCCAGGCACGGGTTAAGCGACGTGAATGGGGTGCTAGGACGGCACGGACGAGGTGAACGCCGCCGCCTGCGGGTAGCGCCGGCTGCGCTATGCCTCGTGCTGGGTTCAGCCCTCGCCGGCTGCGGCGATATGGGCCGGTTCCAGACTGCGGCGGCCCCGCCGACCGTCGCGATGCCGAAACCGAAGCCCGCGGTGGCGCAGACCCCCGCCACCGAGAAGGAGCACGAGCGCATCCTGGCGAGCTATGGCGGCACCTATGACGACCCCAGGCTCGAATCGCTGGTCACCAAGACCGTCGACCGGTTGGTCGCGGCGTCCGACCGCCCCGACCAGGGTTACAGGGTCACGATCCTCAATTCCGGTGCGGTGAACGCCTTCGCGCTCCCGAACGGCCAGCTCTATGTCACGCGCGGCCTGCTTGCGCTGGCTAGCGACACCTCGGAATTGTCCTCCGTGCTCAGCCACGAGATGGCGCATGTGCTGTCCAAGCACGCCGCGATGCGTGAGGACCAGGCCCGTCAGGCCGCGATCGTCACCCGCGTCGTTACCGACATGAGCAACGATCCCGATCTCACCGCGCTGGCGCTCGCCAAGACCAAGCTGACCATGGCGAGCTTTTCGCGCAATCAAGAGTTCGAGGCCGACGGTGTCGGTGTCGGCATCTCCGCCAAGGCCCATTTCGACCCTTATGGTGCCGCACGCTTTCTCTCGGCGATGGAGCGCAATGCCGAACTGAAGGTCGGCAAGACCTCGCTCGATCCGCGCGCGCAGGATTTCACCTCCTCGCATCCGGCAACGCCCGAGCGCGTGCAGAACGCACAGACCATTGCTCGGCAATACGCAGCGCCAGAGGGCGGCGAGCGCGACCGCGAGACCTATCTCGCCGCGATCGACAACCTCGTCTACGGCGAAGACCCCAGCGAAGGTTTTGTCCGCGGCCGGCGCTTCCTGCATCCGAAGCTCGGCTTCACCTTCCAGGCGCCGGACAATTTTACGCTCGACAATACCGCGCAGGCCGTGATCGGCGTGCGCGACGGCGGCTCGCAGGCGATGCGTTTCGACGTCGTGCGGGTGCCGGCCGAACAGTCGCTCGGCGACTACCTGAATTCCGGCTGGATGGAGGGCGTCGAGAAGGCGTCCACCGAGGACATCACCATCAACGGTTTTCCGGCTGCATCCGCCACCGCCAAGGGCGACCAGTGGCAGTTCAAGGTCTATGCACTGCGCTTCGGCAGCGACGTCTACCGCTTCATCTTCGCGGCACGGCAGAAGTCGACCGAGAGCGAGCGCAATGCCCGCGAGACCGTCGGCTCATTCCGCCGCCTGACGCTCGACGAGATCCAGGCCGCGCGCCCGCTGCGCATCAAGGTCATCACCGTGCAGCCCGGCGACACCGTGGAATCGCTCTCCCACCGCATGGCCGGCGTCGATCATCCGGCCGAGCGTTTTCGCGTGCTCAACGGGCTCGATCGCAACGCGCAGGTGAAGGTGCGCGATCGTGTGAAGGTCGTGGCGGATTGAGGCTGCCGCGTAGCGGGTAGCCCGGATGGAGCGAAGCGCAATCCGGGATCGTGCCACAAGTGAGACTTTCCCGGATTACGCTTGCGCTCCATCCGGGCTACGAGTGGGTGCTGGTGTCCCCTAACCGCCCGCGTCCATATCGCCGGCCTCGCGCTGGCCGCTGAGCCAGAGCGCGAGCAAGGTCCAGAACGCGCCCGACAGCAGGTACGCACCCGAGGCGATGACGCCGAGGTTGGTCGCAAGCAACAGAGCGACCAGCGGTGCAAAGCCGGCGCCGAACAGCCAGGCCATGTCGGAGGTCAGCGCCGAAGCCGTGTAGCGATACGCCTGCTTGAAGTTCGAGGCGATCGCACCCGAGGACTGGCCGAACGACAGACCGAGCAGGATGAAGCCGATCACCATGTAGATGGTCTCGCCGAACGCGCCGGCATCGAGCAGCTGCGGGGCGAAGCCGCTGTAGATCGCGATCGCGATCGCCGATCCCATCAGCAGCGACTTGCGGCCGACACGGTCGGCGATGACGCCGGAGAGCACGATCGCGCCGACGCCGAACACGGCAGCCACGATCTCGATGATCAGGAAGCGCACCGGGCTTTCGCGGGTGAACAGGAACACCCAGGACAGCGGAAACACCGTGACCATGTGGAACAGCGCGAAGCTTGCCAGCGGCGCGAACGCACCGAGCATGATGTTCTGGCCCTCGCGCGCCACCGTCTCGGAGATGCGCGAGGGCTGCAATTCGCGGGTCTCGAACAGCGAGGCATATTCTTCCGTCGTCACCATGCGCAGGCGCGCGAACAGCGCCACGACGTTGATGGCAAAGGCGACGAAGAACGGATAGCGCCAGCCCCAATCGAAGAAATCGTCGGCCGAGAGATTCCCGGCGAAATAGGCGAACAGCCCGCTCGCCACGATCAGGCCGAGCGGCGCGCCGAGCTGCGGCACCATCGCGTACCAGCCGCGCTTCGAAGGCGGCGCGTTCAGCGCCAGCAGCGATGCCATCCCGTCCCAGGCGCCGCCCCAGGCCAGACCCTGTGCGATGCGCGCCAGCGCCAGCAGCCAGATCGCGGCAGCGCCGATCTCGTGATAGCCGGGCAGGAACGCGATCGCGACGGTGGCGGTGCCGAGCAGGAACAGCGCCGAGATCAGCTTGGCTGTCTTGCCGTATTCGCGGTCGACCGTCATGAAAATGACGGTGCCGATCGGCCGGGCCATGAAAGCCAGCGCGAAGATCATGAAAGAATAAAGGGTTCCGGTCAGCTCGCTCGTGAACGGGAACACCAGGCGCGGGAAGACGATCACCGAGGCGATCGCGAAGACGAAGAAGTCGAAGAATTCCGAGGTGCGGCCGATGATGACGCCGATAGCGATCTCGCCGGGACTGGCCTGGTCGTGGCCGTGCTCGCCCGAGTGGTCTGCCATTGCGGGGGTCTGTGCCATCGCCATTCGCGCGCCCTTAACGTCCTGAAAATCAAAGCCGACCGCCCCGGCAACGCGCCAGGCAGTCTAGCCTTGTCTGGCGCAGTATCCCGCACTGCAACATTGGACAAATTGTCCAATGTCCGGATTGCTGCGCCGCAGCTACCCCTTGGCCCCGCAAAAGAAACTCATTCTCATAAGGCTCGGCCCGTGTCCCGTTTCAAGATCCTGGCGCTGCTACCCCTGGCGGTTGCGCTCAGCGGCTGCAACTACGTCGTGCTGGCGCCGGCCGGCGATATCGCGGCGCAGCAGCGCGACCTCGTCATCATCTCCACCGTCCTGATGCTCCTGATCGTCGTCCCGGTGATGGCGCTGACGGTGCTGTTCGCCTGGCGCTACCGCCAGTCCAACACCGACGCCCGCTACGAGCCGGAATGGGACCACTCGACCAGCCTCGAACTGGTGATCTGGTCGGCGCCGCTTCTGATCATCGTTTGCCTGGGCGCGCTGACCTGGATGGGCACGCATCTGCTCGACCCCTATCGCACGCTCGGCCGCATCCATGCCGATCGCGCCGTGGACCAGTCCAAGGCCCCGCTCGAGGTCGACGTCGTCGCGCTCGACTGGAAGTGGCTCTTCATCTATCCGGACTACGGCATCGCCACGGTCAACGATCTGGCGGCTCCGGTCGATCGTCCGATCAACTTCCGCATCACCGCGTCCTCGGTGATGAACTCGTTCTATATCCCCGCGCTGGCCGGCCAGATCTACGCAATGCCTGGCATGGAGACCAAGCTCCACGCCGTCGTAAACCACGCCGGCACCTACCGGGGCTTTTCCGCGAACTACAGCGGCGCCGGCTTCTCCGGCATGCACTTCAACTTCCAGGGCCTCGACGACAAGGGCTTTGACGCCTGGATCGCCAGCGCCAAGTCCGGCGGCGGCTCGCTCGGCCGTGCCGAATATCTCCAGCTCGAAAAACCCAGCCAGAACGAGCCGGTGCGGCGCTACGGCACTATCGATTCCGATCTCTACCGCCTGATCCTCAACATGTGCGTCGAGACCGGCAAGATGTGCCAGAGCGAGATGATGGCGATCGACGCCAAGGGCGGCCTCGGCCATGAGGGTCTGAACAACACGCTGCCGCTGGCCTATGACAAGTACGCCCGACGCGGCACCGCGCTTGGGCCGGAGCCGACCTTCGTCGCCGGCACCTGCACGCCCGATGCGCCGCAGGGCAGGACCACCGCCTCCATAACGGCACCCGTCGACACCGCGCCGCTGCTCGGCGCAGGCCTGAAGCGGCCGAGTTTCACGCCGCTGAAGTCCTCGTCCTTCTTCCTCGGACAACGTCCGAAGTCAGACTCGTAAAGAGATCCCGCATGTCTCCTGATCTTCTCAAGCTTATCTTCGGCCGGCTCACCTTCGAATCGCTACCGCTGCACGAGCCGATCGTCGTCGGCACCTTTGCCGTGGTGGCGACCGGCGGCCTCGTCATGCTCGCCGGCCTGACCTATTTCCGCGTCTGGGGTTATCTCTGGAGCGAGTGGTTCACCAGCGTCGACCACAAGCGCATCGGCATCATGTACGTGATCCTCGGCATCGTGATGCTGCTGCGCGGCTTCGCCGACGCGCTGATGATGCGGTTGCAGCAGGCGCTCGCCTTCGGCGGCTCGGAGGGCTATCTCAACTCGCATCACTACGACCAGGTCTTCACCGCCCACGGCGTGATCATGATCTTCTTCGTGGCGATGCCGCTGGTCACCGGCCTGATGAACTTCGTCGTGCCGCTCCAGATTGGTGCGCGCGACGTATCATTCCCGTTCCTGAACAATTTCAGCTTCTGGATGACGGTCGGCGGCGCGGTGCTGGTGATGGCTTCGCTGTTCATCGGCGAATTCGCCCGCACCGGCTGGCTCGCTTATCCGCCGCTGTCAAACATCGGCTACAGTCCTGACGTCGGCGTCGACTATTACATATGGGGACTACAGGTCGCGGGCATCGGAACGACACTGTCCGGCATCAACCTGATCTGCACCATCGTCAAGCTGCGGTGCCCGGGCATGACCATGATGCGGATGCCGGTGTTCACCTGGACCGCGCTCTGCACTAACGTGCTGATCGTCGCTTCCTTCCCGGTTCTGACCGTCGTGCTCGCGCTGCTTTCGCTCGACCGTTACGTCGGCACCAACTTCTTCACGAACGATTTCGGCGGCAGCCCGATGATGTACGTGAACCTGATCTGGATCTGGGGTCATCCCGAGGTCTACATCCTGGTTCTCCCTGCCTTCGGCATCTTTTCGGAAGTGACCTCGACCTTCTCGGGCAAGCGGCTGTTCGGCTACACCTCGATGGTCTACGCCACGGTGGTCATCACCATCCTGTCCTACCTGGTCTGGTTGCACCACTTCTTCACGATGGGGTCGGGCGCCAGCGTCAACTCCTTCTTCGGCATCACCACGATGATCATCTCGATCCCGACGGGCGCAAAGATGTTCAACTGGCTGTTCACGATGTATCGCGGCCGCATCCGCTTCGAGCTGCCGATGATGTGGACGATCGCGTTCATGTTGACCTTCGTGCTGGGCGGCATGACCGGCGTGCTGCTCGCGGTGCCGCCGGCCGACTTCGTCCTGCACAACAGCCTGTTTCTGATCGCGCACTTCCACAACGTGATCATCGGCGGCGTCGTGTTCGGCGCGTTCGCCGGTATCGGCTACTGGTTCCCGAAGGCGTTCGGCTTCAAGCTCGACCCGTTCTGGGGCAAGCTGTCGTTCTGGTTCTGGGTCACGGGCTTCTACCTCGCTTTCATGCCGCTCTATGTACTCGGCCTGATGGGCGTGACCCGCCGCCTCCGCGTGTTCGACGATCCGAGCCTGCAGATCTGGTTCATCGTCGCCGGCATCGGCGCCTTCCTGGTCTTCCTCGGCATCCTCTCGATGCTGATGCAGTTCGCGGTCAGCTTCCTCAGGCGCGAGCAGCTCAAGGACGTCACCGGCGATCCCTGGGATGCGCGCACGCTGGAATGGGCGACCTCCTCGCCGCCGCCGGCCTACAACTTCGCCTTCACCCCCGTCGTCCATGACAATGACGCGTGGTGGGACATGAAGAAGCGCGGCTATCAGCGCCCGCTCACCGGGTTCAAGCCGATCCACATGCCCAGCAGCACCGGCACCGGCATCATCCTCGCCGGCCTTGCCACCGCGATGGGCTTCGGCCTGATCTGGTACATCTGGTGGCTGGCGGCCGCGAGCTTCATCGCGATGCTCGCCGTCGGCATCGGTCACACCTTCAACTATCACCGCGATTTCGACATTCCGGCCGACGACGTCATCCGGGCCGAAGACGCGCGCACCAAACTGCTCGCCGGAGCCAAGTAAATGACGATCGCTGTCAATCCCACGCAAGCCGGCGAGCCGGTGTTCTACCTCGCCGACGAACACCCGCATCCGGAAGGCTACAGCACTTCGCTGGGCTTCTGGATCTATCTGATGAGCGACTGTCTTATCTTCGCGATCCTGTTCGCCACATTCGGCGTGCTCGGCGGCAATTACGCCGCCGGGCCGGCGCCGAAGGATTTGTTCGAGCTGCCGCTGGTTGCGGTCAACACCTCGATGCTGCTGCTGTCGTCGATCACCTACGGCTTTGCGATGCTGACGATGCAGCAGAACAAGATCGCGCAGACCCAGATGTGGCTGGCGATCACCGGCTTGTTCGGCGCCGCCTTCATCGGCATCGAGCTGTCCGAGTTCGCCCACATGATCCATGAAGGCGCGACGCCCCAGCGCAGCGCCTTCCTGTCCGCCTTCTTCACCCTGGTCGGTACCCACGGCCTGCACGTCTCCTGCGGCCTGATCTGGCTGGTGACCCTGATGGTGCAGGTCTGGAAGTTCGGCCTGATCGAGGCCAACCGCCGCCGCCTGATGTGCCTGTCGATGTTCTGGCACTTCCTGGACGTGGTCTGGATCGGCGTCTTCACCTTCGTCTATCTCCTGGGAGTTCTGCGATGAACACCGATACTCACGCCGCCCACGCGGACGATCATCACCATGGCGATGGCCACGCTCACGGCTCGTTCTCGACCTACATGCTCGGATTCGTGCTCTCGGTCGCGCTCACCGCGATCCCGTTCTGGCTGGTGATGAGCGGCGCGCTTCCGAGCAAGCAGATCACCGCGCTCGTCATCATGGCCTTCGCGGTGGTGCAGATCGTCGTGCACATGATCTACTTCCTGCACATGAACACAACGTCCGAAAACGGTTGGAGCATGATGGCGCTGATCTTCACCATCGTCATGGTGGTGATCGCGCTGTCCGGTTCGCTGTGGGTGATGAACCACCTCAACAGCAACATGATGCCGATCCACCAGATGACCGGGATGAAGTGAGCGAGTCTCTGAAGTGACCAAGACCCGGACCGTGACGAGCGAGGCAAACGGGGCGCGCGGCGACGCGGCGCGCCCGTCCTTGTGGCTCACGGCCCTCTCGCTCGCGGCCATTGCACTTCTGATCGCACTCGGCGTCTGGCAGATCGAGCGCCGCGCCTGGAAGCTGGCGCTGATCGATCGCGTCGAGCAGCGCGTTCATGCTCCGGCCCAGCCGATCCCCTCGCCGGCGGCATGGCCGACCGTCTCCGCCGCGAGCGACGAATACAGGCACGTCAGCGTCAGCGGCCGTTTCCAGCATGACCGCGAGACGCTGGTTCAGGCCGTCACCGAAGAAGGCCCGGGTTATTGGGTGCTGACACCGCTCAGGCGGGACGACGACACGCTGGTCCTGGTCAACCGCGGCTTCGTGCCGTCCGAGCGGCGCGACGCGTCGACGCGCCGGGACGGCAACCCGCAAGGTCAGGTCGAGATCACCGGCCTGTTGCGCGTGACGGAGCCAAAAGGCGGATTCCTCAGGACCAACGTGCCTGAGCAAAATCGCTGGTACTCGCGGGATGTTGCCGCGATTGCGGCGGCACGCGGCCTCGACCACGTCGCGCCCTTCTTCGTCGATGCCGACGCTGGATCACAATCCAGCAGCGGCCCAATCGGCGGATTGACCGTGCTCAGCTTTCCCAATAACCACCTGATCTACGCGGTGACGTGGTTTGCCCTGGCTATCATGCTGGCCGGCAGACTTATCGTCACATTCGGCGGCGGGCTGTTCCGCCGCAAGGAGCCCTGGAGCGGCTTCGTCCACGAAGCGGCCGCCGGCTCCGATGCCGTCGCCCGCAGGACGGGATCAGATGCTGGAACGATCATCGAGTCCACCTGGCGGAAGAACGTATAGCGCCGTCACGCTGCAATCGCAGGCGGACGCGCGCAGCGAGCTGATCGGCGCTGCGCCGACCGACGACGAGACCAACCGCAAGAACATGGCGCTGCTGATCCAGCTGCGCTGGACCGCAGTGGTCGGCCAGATCGTCACCATCGGCGGCGTGCATATGTGGCTCGGCATCCCCCTGCCCCTCACCCGGATGGGCGCGGTGATCGGCGCACTGATATTTCTCAACATCTCCAGCCTGGTCTGGGTGCGCCATCGCGCCGCGATCACCAACAACGAGCTGCTGGTCGCCCTGATGCTGGACGTCGCCGCGCTGACCGCGCAGCTTTACCTCAGCGGCGGCGCCACCAATCCCTTCACCTCGCTGTTCCTGCTCCAGGTGACGCTGGGCGCGGTGCTGCTCGATGGCCGCTCGACCTGGTCGCTGGTCGCGTTGACCTGCGCGAGCTTCGTCTGGCTGACCGTCGCCTACCGGCCGCTCGATCTGCCGCCGAACCCGCTCAGCGAGACCTACACGCTCACGGTGGCCGGCATGCTGCTGGGCTTCGTGCTCAATGCCGTGCTGCTGGTGGTGTTCGTCACCCGCATCAACAGGAATTTGCGCGAGCGCGACGCGCATCTGGCGGCGCTGCGCCAGCATGCCGCCGAGCAGGATCATATCGTGCGCATGGGTCTGCTCGCCTCCGGCGCGGCTCACGAGCTCGGCACGCCGCTCGCCTCGCTCTCGGTCATCCTCGGCGATTGGCGCCGCATGCCCGACCTCGCCGCCGATCAGGAGCTGGCCGAGGACCTCGCGGAGATGGAGACCTCGCTGCAACGCTGCAAGTCGATCGTGACGGGCATCCTGGTGTCGGCGGGCGAAGCCCGCGGCGAAGGATCGTCGCCGACGACGGTGGCGGCTTTCGTCACCGCGCTGGTTGAAGAGTGGCGCGACGCGCGCTCGGCGCGCACGCTGTATTTCGTCAACACCTTCGGCGAGGACGTCGCGATCGTCTCGGACGTCGCGCTGAAGCAGGTGATCTTCAACGTGCTCGACAACGCCTACGAGGTCTCGCGCGACTGGGTCGAGCTCGTTGCCGGACGCGAGGGCGACAGTCTCGTGCTGTCGATCAGCGATCGCGGTCCCGGCTTTGCGCCGGAGATGCTGGCACAAATCGGGAAACCCTATCAGTCGAGCAAGGGGCGCGCCGGCGGCGGGCTCGGCCTGTTCCTGGTGGTGAATGTGGTGCGCAAGTTAGGGGGCAGCGTGACCGCCGAGAACCACAGGAAGCGCGGCGCCACGGTCCGCCTCACGCTACCGCTCGCCACGCTCGCGATCGGAGGCAGCTTTGACGGCTGACCGTTCGCTCATCGTCGTCGAGGACGATGCTGGCTTTGCCCGCACCCTGAAGCGTTCGTTCGAACGCCGCGACTACGAGGTCGTGCTCGCCGCCTCGATCGAAGACGTGCGGAAAGTTCTGGAAGAGCGATCGTTCGGCTATGCCGTCGTCGACCTCAAGCTCGGCGGCGCCTCGGGTCTGGCCTGCGTCGAGCTCTTGCACACGCACGATCCGGAGATGTTGATCGTGGTGCTGACGGGCTTTGCCAGCATCTCCACCGCCGTCGAGGCCATCAAGCTCGGCGCATGCCATTATCTGGCCAAGCCGTCGAACACCGACGACATAGAGGCCGCCTTCAACAAGGCCGCAGGCAATGCCGAGGTCGCGCTCGACGCCCGGCCGACATCGATCAAGACGCTGGAATGGGAACGCATCCACCAGACCCTGATCGAGACCGACTTCAACATCTCGGAAGCGGCAAGACGACTGGGGATGCACCGGCGCACGCTGGCGAGGAAGCTCGAGAAGCGGCCGGTGAAGTAGGTTGGTCAACTTTGTAGGGTGGGTTAGGCGAAGCGTTACCCACCACTTCTTTGCGGCGGCAGCACGGTGGGTTACGCCTTCGGCTAACCCCACCCTACGAACCGAGCAAGATCATCCGGCGCCCCAAACAAAAAGCCCGGCCAAACGGCCGGGCTTTTGATTGGTTGCGATGAGCGCGCGAGACGCTTACGCGGCCTCGTCGGCGACGGTGGCACCGCCCTCGGTCTCGTCGCTATCGCCCTCGGCGTCCGCATCGGCTTCGCCTTCGGCGGCTTCGGACTTGGCGCCGGTGCGGCGCGGGCTCTTGGCGAGCTGGGCCTCGATCTCCTTGACCGCTTCGGTCTCGGTCGAGTGCTGCACCACCGCGATCTCACGGGAGAGACGGTCGAGCGCAGCTTCATAGAGCTGGCGTTCGCTGTAGGACTGCTCGGGCTGCGACTCGGAGCGATAGAGATCACGCACGACTTCCGCGATCGCGACGATGTCGCCCGAATTGATCTTCGCTTCGTATTCCTGGGCGCGGCGCGACCACATGGTGCGCTTGACGCGGGCACGGCCCTTGAGGGTCTCGAGCGCACGCTTCACCAGCGCGGGCTCCGACAGCTTGCGCATGCCGACATTGGCAACCTTGGCGGTCGGCACGCGCAGCGTCATCTTGTCCTTGATGAAGTTGATGACGAACAGCTCGAGCTTCGCGCCGGCGATCTCCTGCTCCTCGATGGCCAGGATCTGGCCCACGCCGTGAGCGGGATAGACGACGAATTCGTTGGCCTTGAAGCCCTGACGCTGGGTCACGACCTTCTTTTCCTCGACCTTCGGCGCAGCAGCCGCGGGCTTCACGACTGGCTTGGCGACAGCGACGGGAGCCTTGGCGGGAGCAGCCGCAACAGGGGCCTTCGGCGCGGCGGGCTTGGCAGCGGGTGCCTTGGCAGCGGGTGCCTTGGTAACAGCGGGCTTGGCGGCAGGCTTGGCGGCAACAGGCTTGGCAACGGTCGCTTTCGCGGCCGGCTTGGCAGTCTTGTTAGGCATTGCGCTTCTTTTGTTCTTCGAGGACTTTGCAGCCGGCGCCTTCGTCGCGGTCCGACCCTTGGATGCGCTACGGCTGGCCGCGGCGACTTTCTTGGCGTCCTTATGGGAAGCCTTCGCTGAAGTACTCTTTTTACGCGTTTTCTGTGACACAGCCTGCGCGCGGAAACTGCCACGCCCCTGTTCGACATTTGGTTTCACGGGAACCCAACGGGGCCGACGGGGCTAACCAGGGTTCGGCTCAATGTGCCCAATATAGCACATTTCCCGCAAAAATCAATGATTTAGGGGTCTTAAGGGCTGGTTTTCGGCGGTATCGCCGCTAATAGGGTTAAGTTTGGCCCGAATTAGTCGCCGGAGCCGGGGTTCGGCGAGAAATACTTGTCGAACTTGCCCTCCATGCCGTCGAAATCCTTGGCGTCGGCGGGTGATTCTTTCTTCTGGGTGATGTTCGGCCAGCTCTTGGCGTAGTCGGCGTTGACCGTGAGCCACTTTTCCAGGCCCGGTTCCGTGTCCGGCTTGATGGCATCGGCGGGGCATTCCGGCTCGCACACGCCGCAATCGATGCACTCGTCAGGATGGATGACGAGCATGTTCTCGCCCTCGTAGAAACAGTCGACCGGGCAGACCTCGACGCAGTCGGTGTACTTGCACTTGATGCACGCTTCAGTGACGACGTAAGTCATCCAACGCTCCGAAAAGCTCTTTTAAAAGTCGCGGCTTGCGTAGCGCGGATGGCCCGGCGCCGCAAGCTCAGGAACGGCCGATCATGACGGCTTTATGCGCTTGATCGACCAAGAAATGAATTCAAAGCGCAATTAATTGCGCTGAGAATTCGGATGGTCTTCACTGAGCTCTTCGTAGAGCACACGGGCCGAGGCGGCATCGCCGCGGCGCTCGTTGAAGGCGGTGACTTTCAAGACGCGCACGGTGCGATCGAGCGCGATGGTGAGCACGTCGCCGATCTTGATCGCATGCCCCGGCGATTTCTCGCGTGCGCCGTTGACGCGAACATGGCCGGACTCGACAAGCTCGGCCGCGGAGGTGCGCGCCTTCACCACCCGCGCGTGCCACAGCCATTTGTCGATGCGCTGCCGCTCGGTCGTGACTCTATTCCTTCTGACGCGTTTTCTTCACGCCAACCGCTCCGCACTTCGCTTGAAAACGCTGCGCTACTCCTTACGCCCAGACAGCTGCTCTTTCAGCGCAGCGAGCTTGGCGAACGGCGAGTTCGGATCGACCGGACGATCGCGCTCGCGCGGGGTGGCGCTCGATGCATAGGGACGCAGCGAGGGTCCGCCCTGGCGGTCGCGGCCCTTGTCACGGTCGCGGCCGCGGTTGTCGCGGCCCTTGTCGCGATCGCCGCCGAACTTGCCCTTGTTGCGATCCTTGTTGTCGCGGTCCTTGTTGCCGCCATTCTTGCCCTCGAAGCGGCGGTTCTTGTCGTCGCGGCCCTCCGGACGCGGCGCGGCTTCGGCGCCACCTTCGCGCGGCTTGCGGAAGTCTCTGCCACCATCGCGACGATGACCGCCATGGCGATGACGCTCACCGCGCTTCTCGCCGTCGGCGGCAGGCTGGGCTTCGCCTTCGGCAGGCGCGGTGCCGGCTTCAGCAGCCGCCTGCGGACGCGGCTGGTGATGGCGCTGGTTGCGATGGCGCTCGTGGCGCGGCTTGCGATCGTCGTGACGGCCGGCGGGACGCCAGACCTCGATGAGCTCGGGCTCGGCGGGCGTGGCCGCGGCCTCCACAGGTGCTGCCGCATCGGCCGACGCTGCGGCTTCGGTTGCAGCCGTCTCTGCAGACGCGGTCTCGGCAGGCGCGGTTTCGGCGGGAGCGGTTTCAGCAGCTTCAACGGGTGCCGCAGCCTCTTCCGCAGGTGGCGCGATGCCGGGAGCGTCTTCCGGCGTGACGGAAGCCTCAAGCGCCGGCTCTTCAGGCGCGGGCTCGTCGTGCTGCTCCATGCCGGGCGCGTCTTCGACGGTCACAGGCTCGGCGGCGGCTTCGATCGCGGTGTCCGCGGGAACTGCGGCGTCCTCGACCGGCGTTTCGGTTGCGGGCGTCTCTTCGCTGGAGGCTTCGACAACAGGCGTCTCGGCAACAGCTGCGGCCGGCTTTGCCGGCAGCGGCGGACGCTTGTCCATGCGATAGCCGAGCGCACGCAGCACGGAGGCAAAGTCTTCGCCGGCCGAGCCGGTGAGCGAGGTCATCGCCTGCGTCACCACAAAGCTGCGGCCGTCGAATGCACCGGCGGGCTTTTCGCCGGACGCGCTCTCGCGCCAGGCCAGCGCCGGACGGATCAGATCGGCCAGGCGCTCCAGGATGTCGACGCGCACGGCGCGCTCGCCGGCCTGCTTGTAGCCGAGCACGCGATAGGCATCGCGCGGCAGCTGCTTGTCGACCGGGAACGAGGTGCGGCCCGAGCTCGCCAGATGCTGCGCGCCCGACAGCGCGGAGGGATCGACATTGTCCTGCTTCAGCGCCCAGAGCAGCGCGGCCAGCGCACGCCCGGCCGGCTTGAGCAGGCCGGGGAAATAGAGGTGATAGGCGCCGAAGCGGACGCCGTATTTGCGCAAGGTCGCGCGCGAGGGCTGGTCGAGGTCCTTCAGCTCGTTGGCGATCTTCGGGCGCTCCAGCACGCCGAGCGCCTCGACGAGCTGATAGGCGATGCCGCGGGCGATGCCGGTGACGTCCTCGGCCTTGCTGAGCTCGAACAGCGGCCCGAGCAGCTTTTCGATATGCGTCTTGAGCCAGAGGTCGAGCCGGGCCTGCACCTTGTCGCGCGGGCCGCCCGTGAGGCGTTCGTCGGAGATGATGCGGATGCGCGGATGCAGCGCGTCCTCTGCGGCAGACAGCCGCGCCACGGCGTCGCCGGTCCAGCGGATGATGCCTTCCGAGGTCAGCACGAACTGCTCGTCCGGTGCGTTGCCCAGTTTTTCGGCGCGCGCGTTGATCTCGCCGGCGAGCACGGCCTGCGCTGCAGCCTGCAACGCTTTCGCATCGGAGCCGGCTTCCGCCGCATCCGGTGCAAAGGTGAAGCCATCGAGGCGGCCGATGACATGGCCTTCGACGATGACTTCGCCGGTCTTGCCGATTTCCGTATTCAAGCTCGTGTTCTCCCGCAGGCGGCGCATCAATACACTGGTCCGGCGATCAACGAAACGCTCAGTCAAGCGTTCATGGAGCGCATCCGATAATTTATTTTCGACCTCGCGGGCGATCCCCTGCCAGCGTTCCGGGTCTTTCAGCCAGTCGGGACGGTTGGCGACGAAGGTCCAGGTGCGAATCTGCGCGATCCGGGCCGACAGCGTGTCGATATCGCCGTCGACGCGGTCGGCCTGGTCGATCTGGGTCCTGAACCAGGCGTCGGGGATGCATCCCTTCCGCATCAGGAAGCCGTAGAGCGTCGTCACCAGCTCGGCATGGGCGGCCGGCGACAGCTTTCGGTAATCCGGGATCTGGCAGGCCTCCCACAGCCGTTCCACGGCGTCCTTGCCATGCGCGACATCGCGTACCTCGGCGTCGCGGGCGGCGTGGTCGAGCACGCGCATGTCCTCGGCGATCGGCGCGCGCGTCAGCGCCTCATGGCCGGGGGCCAGGTTCAGCGAGACCTGGAGTGCGCCGAGGGAGGCAAAATCCAGCTTCGAATTGCGCCATTGCAAAACCTTCACGGGATCGAAGGTGTGGTTCTGCAGCGCATTGACGAGCTCGGGCTCGAACGGCGCGCAGCGGCCGGTGGTACCGAAGGTGCCGTTGCGGGTGGCGCGGCCGGCGCGGCCGGCGATCTGGGCGAATTCGGACGGCGTCAGGCGGCGGAACTGGTAGCCGTCGAACTTGCGGTCGGAGGCAAAGGCGACGTGGTCGACGTCGAGATTGAGGCCCATGCCGACGGCATCGGTGGCGACGAGGTAATCGACCTCGCCGTTCTGGAACATCGCGACCTGCGCGTTGCGGGTGCGCGGCGACAGCGAGCCCAGCACCACGGCGGCGCCGCCATGCTGGCGGCGGATCAGCTCGGCGATGGCGTAGACCTCGTCGGCCGAGAAGGCGACAATCGCCGTGCGGCGCGGCTGCCGCGTGATCTTGCGGTCGCCGGCGAATTCCAGCTGCGACAAACGCGGCCGCGTGATCATGGAGACGCCCGGCAGCAGCCGCTCGATGATCGGGCGCATGGTCGCAGCGCCCAGCAGCAGCGTCTCGTCGCGGCCGCGGCGGTTGAGGATGCGATCGGTGAAGACGTGGCCGCGTTCCAGATCAGATGCGATCTGCACCTCGTCCACAGCAAGAAACGAGACGTCGAGATCCCGCGGCATCGCCTCGACGGTCGAGACCCAGTAGCGCGGCGCTTTCGGCTTGATCTTCTCCTCGCCGGTCACAAGCGCGACGGCGTCGGGGCCGACCCTTGCTGCGATCTTGTTGTAGACCTCGCGCGCCAGCAGGCGCAGCGGCAGCCCGATCATGCCGGAGGGATGCGCGAGCATCCGCTCGATGGCGAGATGGGTCTTGCCGGTGTTGGTGGGCCCGAGCACCGCAGTGACGCCGGCGCCGGGAAGCCGCTCGGAAGCGAAGGGGGAGGAGGAAAAAGGCATCTGGGGGATTAGGTAATGGCGATTGGGGCGAATGTCAGTGCTGTTTTGGGGCGGTGGCGCGAAGGGCTCGCCTCACACACCGCTGTCATCGCCCGGCTCGACCGGGCGATCCAGTATTCCAGAGGCGGCGCAGATCAGACCGAGAGGGCGCGGCGTACTGGATGCCCCGGTCAAGCCGGGGCATGACGGCGGAGAATGCGGCGCCGCTCCCCAAACCTCGCGCAACTGTCTCACTTTGCGACGCTTTTCCCGTTGGCTTTAAGCTTCGGAACGAGTTGAGAACGAATCGCGGCCGAATCGGTGACTCCCCCTTGAGTCCTGTTCCGTTCACGCAACATGTCGCGGGAGGCTTATCCGGTTCGCACTAGATGGAGTTTTGGCCTGCCGCACAAGCGACGTTTCGATGGCGAAATCGTTAAAGCTGGGGACGGCGCGGAGTCGAATCAGAATCGGGGAGGAGTCAAATGGATTCCCGCACCCCGACCCCCTCCAAACAAAAAGTGCGAAAACAACCCCATGCACAGTAGGTATGTTGTTGAAATCGTTGATGTTTATTTTCACCCTAAAGGCAGGTTCGTAGCCCGCATGGAGCGGAGCGTAATGCGGGGGCCAAGCAAAGAACCCCGGATTGCGCTGCGCTTCCGCCTTCGCTCTTCGAGCTACGGCGGACAAGCCATCCGGGCTACGGCAGCGAGGCGGCAGCCCCTACTGCGTCTTCGCGACCTTGGGCGGCTGGGCGCTGGTGATGAAGCTGGTTGCTTCCAGCATGGCCGGCCCGAGCGGGGTCGGCACTTTCAGCCAGAACGGGACCAGGACGCGCGTGCCGGCGATCGGCGCGAACGCGACCTCGATGTTGCGCTGGGCGGCGAGATATTTGATCACAGGACGGTCGGGGATGTAGCCGGCGATGGGCACGAAATACAGCGAGCAGACCACGACCTGGCCGTGATAGCCCTTCTCCGCCTTGACGTTTTCCATGCGCTTGAAATCGAGCTTGAGCTCGTAGCGCATGCGGCCGTCGAACACGGCGGCGCTGCCGTGGCAGGCATCCGCCGACAGCACGTCGCCGCTGCCGGATACGCGCACCAGCGAGGCCGTCATCGGATCCCAGACGCCGCGGCGATGCGCGTCGGTGACGACGATGCGGTCGGGATCGACCGGCGGCTCCGGCAGGATGGCAAAATCCTTCACATTGCCCTTGTCGAGCGTGATGCGGATCTCTTCGGTCTTCTTCGAGGTGGTGGTGGTGGCCTGGTAGCCGGTCGCGACCAGCGCGCCGTTGACCACGCGGCCCTGCGAGGCGCCGGTGCCCGACCCGCCCGCGAACGATTTCAGCAGCCCCGAGGTGCCGCCGGAGGCCGCGGCCGCGAACACGTCGTCCTGGATGTCGATGTTCCAGGCGCCTCGGCCGACGGGAATGCCCGCCAGCGTCGCCTCGTATTGCGCCTCGAGCTTGCCCTGCGCCGCCGCGGGCTCCGCCGCCCACGCCAAGACCAGCCCGCCAAGGGCCGCCATGACCCAGCGGCCGGCAGGGCGCGGATCGCTCGCGCGCAGCTCCGTTGAGCACAGCTCTTTTGGGCGCAGGCTCGGCGCAAGATGAGGCGTTGTGAGCACGAAACAATCCAATC
This sequence comes from Bradyrhizobium sp. MV1.5, assembly GCF_055807615.1. Lineage (NCBI taxonomy): Bacteria > Pseudomonadati > Pseudomonadota > Alphaproteobacteria > Hyphomicrobiales > Nitrobacteraceae > Bradyrhizobium > Bradyrhizobium sp. MV1.5. The sequence continues at coordinate 23,746 of NZ_JBVVPL010000058.1, forward strand.
GGGGCGCGAACGGTTGTTACTTAAGCCAAAAACCGCGCCAAGCAATGTGTCCGGGCCTATCCGCGTCCGGAACTCCACTGCACTCTTCGGGCGCGAATACGCCCTTTATGTGATGGTAAGGCGCGATAATCATTGCCGTTTTGGTGATAGGGGCGGGTCAGAACCGCGCACCTCACCCCGCCACCTCCACCGCTGTCATGCCCCGCCTTGTGCGCACTTGCGCACTGGGGCGGGGCATCCAGTACGCCGCGGCCCCTCTGGTCAGCCGTACCGTCTCGGAGTACTGGATCGCCCGGTCGAGCCGGGCGATGACACCGCTTTATGCCGCTCGAGATCCCGGTTTCGCGCTCTCGCGCACCCCGGGACGACGGTCCAAAAACGGCCCGTCGCCTTGACGTCCCGCCGCTTCCCCCCTATACGTCCGCCCGCTCCCTGCAAGGACAGAGAATTTGCCCGTGGCGCCCCGAATGGCGGCCGCACATCGTTGGGAAAGATTGAGGATTTTGCCATGTCTCGCCGCTGCGAATTGACGGCCAAGGGCCCCCAGGTCGGCCACACGGTCAGCCACTCCAACATCAAGACCAAGCGCCGCTTCCTGCCGAACCTGGTCAACGTGACCTTCATCAGCGAAGCGCTGGGCCGCAACGTGCGCCTGCGCGTCTCCACCAACGCGATCAAGAGCGTCGACCACAATGGCGGCCTCGATCCCTTCCTGCTCAAGGCCAAGGCCGCCGTGCTGTCGCCGCGCGCCCTCGAGCTGAAGCGCGCCATCCAGAAGAAGGTCGGCCCGACCCCCGCGCCGGAGAAGAAGGCGAGCTAAGAGAGTTTTGGAATTGGGCGGGGGCTAGGTTGCGTCGCGTGGCGTAGGCTTAGCCGAGTAAGAGTTTTGCGTGACGGCCGGATCGGAAGATCCGGCCGTTTTTGTTTTTGGCCGGATGATCTGTCCCCAAGACTATATTACCGTGACGAAGGTATGACGCTGGCCCCTTTCCTGCTAGTTGCAGATGTGATCGTATGCTCTCAAAAATCTCTTTATTTTTTTGGGAGCGAATAATGAACGAATACTCTTTTGAGCAGCAGCCATTTGGCGATTTGGGCTTCGCTGACAATCCCGAGAACCGTTGCCCAGTTGTGTTGGTGCTCGACAATTCTGGTTCGATGAGCGGATCACCAATCAGGCACCTAAACGAAGGACTACAGCAGTTTCGAGATGAGCTATTTGCGGATTCGTTGGCTGCGAAGCGAGTTGAAGTAGCGATTGTGACGTTCGGTCCCGTTACGGTGGTGACTGACTTCACAACAGTTCAGAATTTCTATGCCCCGACACTCTCGACAGCCGGCGATACGCCCATGGGTGGAGCGATAGAGAAGGCCGTCGACATTTTGAAAGAACGGAAGACTGCCTATAAGGCCGCCAAAATCGGCTACTACCGGCCCTGGATTTTCTTGATCACCGATGGAGCGCCCACTGACTCTACGAGCAGAGCGGCTCAGTTAGTTCGTGAAGGGGAGGCTTCTAAGGCCTTTATGTTTTTCGCGGTCGGGGTCGAAGGTGCTAATTTCGACGCATTGCGATCCATCGCAGTCCGAGAGCCGCTGAAGTTGCGAGGCATGCAATTCCGTGAGCTCTTCCAATGGCTCTCCTCTTCGCTCGCAGCGAAGTCGCACTCTCGCCCAGCCGATGAAGAAAGCGTGCCTCTTCAAAGTCCCGCCGGCTGGTCGACGGCGGGATGAACTCGCACATCTGGAGATGGGCAGCAGCCAAGGCTACGGGCACGTCCCACATCCGAGCGGGGAGAGGATGCGATGACGCTGGCGCTTGCGTAGTCCTCGATCAGACAGGTCAAGAGGTTTTGATCATTGTCGTCTCCGACGGCGCCGGATCGGCGGAGCGCTCTGCAGAAGGATCGCGGCTTGCAATCATGCGATTTGTCCGATGCGCTTCGGCTTTTCTAGCGGCAGGGGGTGACATTTCTTCGCTTACGTCGCAAAGCGTATTAACTTGGCTCGACGACATTCGCGATCGAATCTCTTTAGCGGCCGCAAGCTCGAATTGTGCTCCGCGAGACTTCGCCGCGACCTTGGTAGCCTGCCTCGTTACGCCGCTACATGCGACCTTCATCCACGTAGGCGATGGCGGAGCGGTGTTTCGGTTAGACGAAAGCGATGAATGGCAAATAGGAAGTTGGCCCAACCATGGCGAGTATGCTTCTACAACCTATTTCATAACTGATGACCCTCAGCCGATCGTAGAGATCACCCATATTGAGGGCGGGGTGAAGGAGGTTTGCATCTTCACAGACGGGATCGAGCGGCTGGTTCTAGAATTTTCGACGCGAAGCGCATTCGCTCCGTTTTTTAACAGAATATTCGGCGCGTTTGGCGCCCGCAGTGCCGGACGTGATCGGAAGATGTCCCACCAAGTGAAGCTTCTACTCGAAAGCCCATCAGTTTGCGAGAAAACAGACGATGATAAGACCCTAATTTTGGCAAAACGCGTGTGAAAAGATGTCTATTCCGAAGGGCATCGTTGACGATCAGAAGCAACCCGTATCGCTATTGAAGCTACTCGGTCGCGGTGGCGAAGGCGCCGTCTACGAGATTCTTGGCGACCCGACTAAGGCCGCGAAGATTTACTTCCCAGACAAGGCAAGGAGCCGGCGCGATAAAGTGTTGGCCATGGTCCGGGCAAAGCTTCAGGACGGCATAACGAGCGTCGCCTTCCCAACAAAGCCCCTCTACCACTCGAACGGCGATTTCGCCGGATTTACGATGGAGAAAGTTAGAGGTCGGAGTCCTGTCCACGAACTCTACTCTCCAAGTAGCCGCCGAACCAAGTTTGCAAAAGCCAATTTTTCTTTCCTGGTACGGAGTGCCATCAATCTCGCCAACGCGGTAGCTGCTGTCCATGCAAAAGGTTGCGTGATAGGCGACATCAATCACTCAGGTATTCTCATCTCTGGTGATGCACGAACAACTCTGATCGACGCGGATTCATTTCAGTTCTCTCTAAGTAGCGATCTATTCCGCTGTATTGTTGCAACAGAGGACTTTACTCCGCCTGAACTGCAAGGAAGACGTCCAGACGAAGTCGTACGTACCATCAATCATGACTCCTTTGGGTTAGGCGTCATAATCTTTATGTTGCTCTTCATGGGCAGACACCCATTTATTGGCGATTTCCTCGGCACAGGATCGCTACCTTACGAGAAGGCAATAAAGGAGTTTCGGTTCGCATTTTCGACCGATCGCAGACGAACCGGGATGGAGCCGCCGCCCCACCTTCCAACTTTGTCGGACTTACCGCCGAACCTTGCAACTGCATTTGAGACAGCCTTTGGTCCAGCTTCCTCGGCAGGAGGCCGGCCTGCTGCAACCGAATGGGCCCGTCTACTTAAAGAAGCTGAGGTCGAACTAGTCCCGTGTCGACAATCGCCCGCGCATCATTATTTTCGGTCCGCAAGCACCTGCCCTTGGTGCCGAATGGAGCGCGGGTTTCCCGGGTTTGTGGCGTTTGCGGCCGCGGTCCATGTCACCGGTTCGACTCCAGCCGACCTAGCTCAATTGATCGCAGCAATTCGCGCTATTCCCGACCCTGGAATTGCGGCGCCACTTTTGTCCGTCATGCCTGCGGTGCAGACCGCAGCAAGGCCGCCTGCGCCTGCATCAAACGAAGCGATCGGCTCCTTTGCAGTGGCAACGCTGGGGGCACTGATTTCCATTCCGCTCCTAACCACACAAGCAATACATCCAGTTCTTGCGCTCTGCGGATTTGGTGCCTGCGCGTATTTGGCCCTTCGCTCGCCGGCTGCGAACCATTCCAAGCAACGCGCATCTGATGTGTTGCGAAGGGGATTTGATCTGCATGATGAGAGGTACCGCGCCGTTTCAAACAACCGTCGGTTCGTTGAGGTTCGTCAAGAGACCGACAGAGAAATTCGGGAATTGGGTGGACTCAGCGGCGAGGAATCTCGACAGCTTGCAGGCTTATCCCAGCGATTGCGCGAGTTGCAACTTCACCGGTTCCTCGACGGGTTTCAAATTGCTCGAGCCAAAATAAAGGGGCTTGGTAGTACAAGGAAATCAACACTCCGCTCCTACGGAATAGAAACCGCGGCGGATGTGGATAGAATTCGAATCGAGGCCATTAATGGGTTCGGGCCAGCAACATCAGCCTTACTTTTGACTTGGCGAAACGCGTTAGAACGGCGGTTTGTTTTTAATCCGAACCAAGCGGTAAATCCCGCGGACGTCGCGCAGGTAAAAGCTTCGATTTCCAAAAGGCGATCCCACCTAGAGCAAACGCTTCTTGCGAGGCTCAATGAGCTTCGAACCGTCTCAGCAGAAATTGTTCAATCGCGTGCGACGATCGTCGGTCACGCCACGAATGTGTGGAGAGATCTCAAGCAGGCAGAAGTTGACGAGCAAGCCGTCTCCGCCCTAGCCAACACCAGCAAACGCCGATGGCTATTCGGAGCCCTCGCCCTCGGCGTTCTCATTTTCTGTATCTCGCTAGGTCCAAGAATTTCAATTCCTCCGCCGAAGCCGATCCAATACTCAGCTCCCGCTGTAGTGAGATCCACGGGAGAGACTTTTGCACAGAACGTGCCGGCATCCACATCCCCGAAACCCGCGGCCTCTGTAACAAACCCAATTGCGCAGCCTTCTTTTTCCACGCCCACAGCCAGTGCTCTTCCGAAGGAGGCGACCCCAGGAGAGACCTCCAAGTCAAGCCAAGGAACGGCACTGCCTCAAATTTTGAGTCCTGATGCCGCCACATCCGTTAGCAAGCTTCCAACGCTCGCGTCACCAAAGCCGCTGGAGGAACCGCCGACGCCGCTAAGCATTTCCCCGTCGTCACCGGTGTGGCCTCCGATCGCCGGCATAAGACCAGACGCAACAGGAACTGTCTCACCAGCGCCCCCGCTATCTCTATCTCCCGCGGATCAACTCGTTTCATCTGCGTCGAAAACCGGCGCACCGTCATTGGAATCCGCCGCCGGTTCAGATCGAATCGACTCGGCATTTATCAGCGGAAAACTAATCGAACTGGGCTATCTCGAACGTATTTCGAGTAGTGATAGCACGCAAATCAAGCGAGCAATCAGGGACCTCAGAATCGTAAACGGGCTACCGAGCAATGACATGATCGATAGCGCAGCAGTGAGGCTGCTAAACTCTCGATCGCCTCTCTCGGCTAAGCAGTCATTCGTAGGAGGTTGGTCCGCCGACCAAGCTTGCAGCGACGGCGTAAGACTAGAAATAAGCACCGCAGAAGCAAAGGTAGACGCGGGGTCTTGCACATTCAGTCACGTCTCGCTTGGAGGAAATGCTTGGAGAGTTCAAGCACGCTGCCAAGTGGGAGCTGATGCTTGGCCCGCAAATATTGTTTTTAAGGTGCAGGGCCGAAGACTAGAGTGGAATAGTGAGAAGGGTCGACAGTATTATTACCGCTGTCGCTAGGATAGTCTGCCATGCCCACCTGTCATCTTTGCGGCTCCTTATTCCCCAGCGGGGGAGGTCACCGAAGGACGATACGTTCCGGAACGAACGTTAGCGGGATGGCAATAACTTCTCGGCCGTTGCTCGATTGGACCTTGAACTCCCTGTTAAAGGGCAGGTTTGTTGCAATAAGAAACACCTATGCCCCGCGAACAATATGCGCGGCGTGCGACCACAAGTTAACAACGAGACGCAGATGGCAAAATCGTGCCATTCTACTAGCAACTTTACTCGTGGTTCTAATCTCCGTGGTCTTCCTTGCGCATTGAAGTTTCATTGCTGCCGGCGCAAGACGGCCATCATCACGCTTATCGCGTTGACATTTGTTAACACATCCACTATCTTTCAGGTTACCGGATGGCTGATCGGCCCAGGCACCCGCACAAGGAGATCGAGGCCGTCGTCGCGCACGCCGAGTCGATCGGATGGCGGTGGCGCAAGATGGGGCATTGGGGGCGGCTGTTCTGCGCGCATGCGGGACGTGACGGCTGCCAGGTTGGCGTGAACGGCACGCCGAAGAACCCGGAAGACCACGCTCGCCAAGTGATGCGGGCGATCGGCCGCTGCCCGCACGGTAAGGAGGAGGACACGTGAAGAAATTCGAATTCAGCATCATTGCGTCCGGCCTCGATCCTGCGGCGGAGGATTTTGAGCAGCGCTTCTACGATGCCGGCTGCGACGATGCTGCGATCGCCTTCCAGAAGGGCCACATCATCGTCGACTTCACCCGGGAGGCCAAATCAGTCAGCGAGGCCATCATCACCGCGGTGCGGAACGTGCAGGCCGCCGGTGCCCACGTCGATCGTGTCGAGCCCGACCCGCTGGTCAGCCTCTCCGATATCGCCACCCGAACCGGAATGACGCGCGCGGCGATGACACAATATTCCAAGGGACAGCGCGCCAAGGATTTTCCCGCGCCGGTCGCCCGCGTGACGTCCGACAGCCCGCTGTGGGATTGGGCGACGGTCGCAAAATGGCTGTTTCATCACGACAAGCTCAGCCGCGACGAGGCGATCGAAGCGGCCGCCGTGCGAGCGGCGAATGCGGCGATAGGATCGCGCACGGCTAAACTGGAAGAGAGCTTGAAGGGAAGCCTGAAGGCTTACGAAAAGGAACTCGACCGCGCCGCGTGAGACGCGGGATCGCTACTCTGCCTCCCCCCTACCCCCGAAAATCAATGCTCCGCAGCACGATCCCCGGCGGCGTGCCTTCGAACTCCGTCGCCTGATATTTGCGTCCGGTGCAGGCTTCGATGCGTTCGCGCAGGCGCGTGAACTGCTCTTCGCGCTCGCTCGGCCTGGCGCGCGGGCCGCGCTCGAGGTCGTCCATGGCGGAGGTCGAGATCGCGCAGGCGATCTCTTTTGCGCCGTCCTGCATCGAGAACTGGACGATGCCGCGGTCCTGGTCGTGGGCGATGAAGCGGCTGGTGGTGAGTGTCATGGGGTACTCCTTTGTCCGCGCGTCGTGCCGGGATTGCGCAATTGCGCACGGGGGCGTCGGTCGGCGTTATCGAAGCAGGCTGTGGCACTAGGGTGCACAACAAGTCGCTTCGGTGGTTATGGGTCCTGGCTTTCGCCAGGACGACGGGTGTGTTTGCGAGCGTTGCGCGATGGCGCCACGAGTTGGCCCAGCTTCAGCCCTCGCTTCAGCCGTCGCCGTTGAGTCTTGCGAAATCGTCGAACAGGGCGGCGACCAGCGCGCGATGGCGGGTGTCCTCGGCGGGCAGGCTCGCGGCATAGAGGTTGAGCAGATGGCGGGCCTTCACGGCGGCCTCGGGCCAGGACGTGGCGGGCACCGACATCATGCGGTTTTCGAGTTCGGCCTCGCGCTCGCGCAGCTCCCTGACCTGGGCCTCGACATCGGCCAGCGCGCGGCGCAGATCGGTTGCCTTCTGGGCGGCCATGCCGCGGTGGCTGTCGAGATCGACCGGGATGTCAGTCATGTCAGGCACTCGCATCGATACGTTGGGCATCCGCAAGGTCGACCGAGCCGATCGACAGCATCTCCGTCGCACCGCGCACGCCTTCGGAGGGCACCGTGATCATGGTGGCGACGCGGCGATAGGACGCGAACGACAGACCCTCGATCATCTCCTCGTCGGTGACGACCTCATAGGCGCCGGCCGGCAATTCGCGCTCGAGACCGCGGATGTGGAATGGATGCTTGAAGGTGATGGTTTCTCGCCGCGAGCGGATGGTCATGCGCGCCTGCCTTTCGCAAAGAAGGAGCCCCAACCGACGCCAGCTATGGCGGACCATGCGCTCGTTGCGCGGCAATAGCCAGCTTTATGTCAGCGCGGGCCGGGACTTAAGCGGCAAGCGCGACACTCGCGCGCGGCGTTTTAGTCCTCGCCATCGGCAGGACGCGGGCGTACGCTCGACCATGTCAGCGCAGCTCACGCAATTGCCGCGCGTCGATGTTGCGCTGCATCTTTCGCGCCTCGTGTGCGCGGCGGCGATCTTTCAATGGCTCGGGCGGGTGCATCTCGTCATGCCCAGCGACCATTGCAGCGCCGATCTCGCACGCGGACGAACTCGAAACCCAGGAGGAGACGAAATCATGGCCAAGGGACAGCAACGCAGCAACCGCGAGACCAAGAAGCCGAAGAAGGACAAGATCAAGACCAGCGCCGCAGCGCCCAGCCGCAAGGATGCGGCGTGGCAGCCGGAGATCGGGCAGAAGAAGAAGTAGCGGGGGCGGCAACGCCGACCGCGAATGAGGTGCGCCCCCTCTCCCGCTTGCGGGGGAGGGTTGGGGTGGGGGTGTCTCCGCAAGCGAGAACCCCCAAGAGGAGAGAGCCCTCACCCGCCGCGCTCGGGACGATGCTTCGCATCGCCCGAGGCGCGTCGACCTCTCCCGCAGGCGGGAGAGGTGCAGCGGAGTCCGCGGCCCAATCACCCCAAAAACACTGGCGCCGCGCGGGATCCACCACCACCTCCTTCTCCCGCTCTTTTCCGCTATACTCGCCCGGGTAGCATCAGCGGGAGGGGAGTACCGTGGAGCACGAGCGCAACGCCGACCACACATCCGAGCCGAAGAATCTCGTCATCTGCTGTGACGGCACCGGCAACGAGATCTCGGAGAACATCTCCAACGTCCTGAAGCTGTATCGCTGCCTGCGCAAGACCGCCAAGACGCAGCCGCGGCAGATGGTGTTCTACGATCCAGGCGTCGGCACGGTGACGGAGCCGTCGACGTGGCATCGCTGGAAAGCCAACGTCAACCTGGTGCTGGGGCTCGCCACCGGCTACGGGCTCGATGACAACGTGCTCTCGGCCTATTGCTTCCTGGTCCAGCATTACGCGCCGGGCGACAGGATCTATCTGTTCGGTTTTTCGCGCGGGGCCTACACGGTTCGCGTGCTGGCGGGGCTGATCCACAAGATCGGCCTGATCTCGCCGGAGCAGGCCAACCTCGCGGGCTCCGGCCTCGTCGCCTACAAGCAATATTCCGGCACCGGGCGCGGCAACGACATCGAGGACCTCAAGGACATCGCCGTCGACGAACAGGGGCCGCTGCCGAAGGACCAGTTCGACCTCGCCGCCCAGTTCGCGCGCATCACCTCGACGCGCTGGCCGACCATCCACTTCATCGGCGTCTGGGACACGGTGGCGAGCGTGATCGTGCCGCGGCGCGACGTCTTCTTCCTCGTCTTCAGCCTGGAGGAGCTCGCCTTCACGCTGCGCAATCCGAGCGTCAACATCTTCCGGCAGGCGATCGCGATCGACGAGCAGCGCCGCATGTTCCGCCTCAAGGCGTATGAGGAGCCGCAGGAGTACTGGCGCCACCGCTATGTGCCCGACGAGAAGAAGGAGCCGCAGGACATTTTGCAGGTGTGGTTCGCCGGCGTGCATTGCGACGTCGGCGGCGGCTATCCGGAAGCCGAAAGCGGCGAGTCCAAATATCCGCTGCTCTGGATGATCGAGGAGGCCGCGAAAGCGGGGCTGAACTTCAACCCGCGCACGGTGAACCAGCTCGCCTGGGGCATCCAGCGCAAGAACTCGCCGTTCCAATACGTGCCGCCTGAATACACCGGCAAGACGGGCGAGCTGCATGATTCGATGACGGCGCCCTGGCGCGTGCTGGAGTATCTGCCGAAGAGCGCGACCTACAAGGAATGGCCGGAGCGGAAGGTGTTTATGGGGCTCTACATCCCCGATTGCGAACCGCGCCCCATTCCCGAAGGCGCGCATGTGCACGAGAGCGTGTTGAAGCGGATGGCGGTGGAGCCGGGCTATCGGCCGGTGAATCTGCCGAAGGAGTATGTGACGGTGCCGATGCCCGTGCCGCCGGGTGTGGGCGCTGGAGGCGAGACGGGGGAGATCGTGGTGGGGTGAGGTGGTTGCGCGGCGGACCATGATGGGGAGCTGGCCGGCGCTCCACCAAAGCCGTCGTCCTGGCGAAAGCCAGGACCCATACCGCGTGATCTTTCGGTTGCGGACAGTCGGCGTACCGAACGACGAGCCTTCACCAAAGTACGTCCTGGGGTAATGGGTCCTGGCTTTCGCCAGGACGACGGCGGAATACAGCCTCCCCACCCGGCTACCGCCAATATTCATTAAAATTATCGACCCCGCTTTAGCCGGATCGAATCACCTCTCGTTCATCATGGTCTCCCAGACCACCCGCGCCATCCGCGGAAATTGGAGGAGAGTGCCAATGCATCCGCGACGACATGCCCGCGTCAAGCCCGCGGGCCTCGTGTCCCGCCAGGCCAAGATCATCACCGACCCGCGCGCGCCGGTGATCCCCTGCACGCTGATCGATTATTCGCCCGGAGGGGCCTGCGTCGATCTCGGCGGCCAGGTGAAGATTCCCGATCGCTTCGAGCTGCTGCATGTCAACACCAAGAAGCGCTGCCGCGTGGCGTGGAAGCGCGGCACGAAGGTGGGCGTGGTGTTTTAGGGGCGAGGCACGCTGGCGCGGCCTCCTAAGTTGTCGTCCTGGCGAAAGCCAGGACCCATACCGCGTGATTTATCGATTGCAGGCGGTAGACGTACCGAACGACGAGTCTTCGCCAAACTGCTCCCTGGGGTAGTGGGTCCTGGCTTTCGCCAGGACGACGGCGGAGATTGTCGCGGCGCGATCTCTCCCAACACAACAAATTCCCTACTTCCGCATCCGCGCCTTCGCGCCCGCGACGATCTGCATCGCGACGCCGGCGATCCAGCCGAACAGGGCGAACCAGCTCCAGGCGATATGCGGCTCGAGGCGGAGCACGATGATGGCGACGGAGGCGAGCGCGGTGAGCGTGGCGCAGAGCGTGCCGGCGGAGCTCAACAGCTCCGCGGCGTCGATGTCGCCATGGGCCTCGTCGAAGGGCAGCTGCGGCGTGTCGATGCCGAGATAGAAGCCGACGAAGCCCAGCACCATCATCAGCAGCAGGAAGCCCTCGGTGGTGAGCGCGGGTATCGCGGATCCCACGTAAGCGCCGACGAACAGCCCGCACGCGGCGCCCGCCATCGCAAGCCCCACGCGCTCGATGACGTGGGCAGCCTTTCGAATACGAAACCGCATGGCGGATCTCCGCGAGGAGTTGGACGCGCGTGAGGTTAGGCCAGATTTGGCGGGGGTGGAAGCTGAGGGGCGTTACGGAGGCGTGAGGCGGAGCAAGCGCCTCGTCCTTCGAGACGACCGCTTTGCGGTCTCCTCAGGATGAGGCTGAGCGGCATCTTTGCCCGCCGAAAGCGCTGCCGCGCACTCCGGCCTCATCCTGAGGGCCCGCCAAAGGCGGGCGCTCGAAGGATGGCGGCGAGGTGAAGAGCCTACCGCGCCCCGAACGTGGTCTTGCCGAACAGCGCCTTCTGCGTCGAGGGCTGCGAGCGCCAGAATTGCGGCGGGGCTTCGACTTCGCCGCCGAGCTCGGCTGCGGCGTGCCAGGCCCAGCGCGGGTCGTAGAGCATGCCGCGGGCGAGCGCGACCATGTCGGCCTTGCCGGATGCGACGATCTCCTCGGCCTGCTTCGGCTCGGTGATCAGGCCGACGGCGATGGTGGGCAAACCGGTCTCGCGCTTGATGGCCTCTGCAAACTGCACCTGGTAGCCGGGGCCGAGCGCGATCTTCTGCAGCGGCGAGACGCCGCCGGAGGAGGCATCGATCCAGTCGACCCCGCGCGCCTTCAGCGCCTTGGCGAACTCAATCGTCTGCGCCAGATCCCAGCCGCCCTCGACCCAGTCGGTCGACGACACCCGCATGCCGACCGGCTTGTCGTGCGGGAACGCCGCGCGGACGGCGTCGTAGACCTCCAGCGGGAAGCGCATGCGGTTCTCGAGCGAGCCGCCATAGTCGTCGGTGCGCTTGTTCGAGATCGGCGACAGGAATTGATGTAGGAGATAGCCGTGCGCGCCGTGCAGCTCGATGGCGTCGATGCCGATGCGATCGGCGCGCTTCGCCGCATCGACGAAGGCATCGCGGATGCGCTTGAGGCCGGCGGCGTCGAGCGCCAGCGGCGCGGCCTCGCCCTCCTTGTGCGGCAGCGCCGACGGCGCCACGGTCTGCCAGCCGCCCTGGTCTATCGGAATCAGCTGGCCGCCGTCCCAGGGCCGCGCGCTCGAGGCTTTGCGGCCGGCATGCGCGAGCTGCATCGCGACCGCGGTCGAGGAATGTTTCCGCACCGAGGTGAGGATCTGCTTCAGCGCGGCCTCGGCGGCATCGCTGTAGAGCCCGAGGCAGCCCGGCGTGATGCGGCCGATCGCCTCGACATGGGTCGCCTCGATGCAGAACATCGCCGCGCCCGACAGGCTGAGATTGTTGATGTGGGTGAAGTGCCAGTCGGTGGGAACGCCGTCCTCGGCCGAATACTGGCACATCGGCGACACCACGATTCGGTTCTTCAAGGTCAGGCCGCGCAGCTTGATCGGGGAAAACAGGGCGCTCATGCGGGTGTCGTCGACCGAGTGGGTGGTGGGCGGCTGGTATCTGGCGCAGACTATTGAGTTCGCCAAGGCGCTGAAGGCGCGCGGGG